>NZ_CADFDY010000004.1:0-320672 GCF_902833095.1 Burkholderia sp. BCC1208
CGGTGCAGTCGGTGCAGTCGGTGCAGTCGGTGCAGTCGGTGCAGTCGGTGCGGCGGCCTGCCGTTTGCCGTTTGCCGTTTGCCGTTTGCCGTTTGCCGTTTGCCGTTTGCCGTTTGCCGTTTGCCGTCAGGCCGTTTGCCGTCAGGCCGTTTGCGTCGCCGCGCCGCTGCCATCACCCGCGTCGCCGTTGCCGCCCGCGTCGCCCGCCCCGCCGTTCCCTGCGCGGCGCCATGCACGCCGCACGATCTCCGCGAATGCACCGACGAGCAGCAGCACGGCGCCCCACAGCGCGATGTCCGGCACGAGCCGCGTCACGAGGCCGCCGACCACCGCGCCGGCCAGGAAACAGAAGCTGATCGTCGCGAGCAGCGCCGAATCGTGCAGCGCCCCCGCGTCGTAGCGCGGAATCAGCCCGACGAACAGCTTCTGCGCGGCGCGCCGCAGGTTGCCGGTCGTCATCACCGACGTGTACGACAGTTCCTCGAGATGGGTGAACGACAGCGTCTGCAGCGTCGCGACGAACGAGATGCCCGGAATCAGCCATGCGCTCGACGCGCCGACGAGGCCGCTCGCGGCGACGCCGAGAAACGCGATTTCGACGATCAGGCTCACGAACGCCGTATGCCGCATCCAGCCGCGCCGCGCGGCGAGGCCGAGCAGGTGCGCGACGAACACCGCGATCACGAAGCCGCCGAGCGGCGGCACGTGATGCAGCGCGGCGGCCCATTCGCCGGCCGACAGGTTGATGCCGAGGAGCGCGACGTTGCCGGTCATCGTGTTCGCGAACACGTGGCCGTGGCCGACGTACGTGTACGCGTCGAGATAGCCGCCGGACAGCGTCAGCAATGCGGCGACAGTGAGATTGCGGCTGGCGCCGTCGAGATCCATCGATCCTCCGTGGTGCGCGCCGCCCGGCCGCGCGCGGCGGGCGATGCGAATGTCGGTCGTGCCGGCAGGCGCGCCACCGGCACTGCGCGGCCGGGCTTCGCCTCGGGCCGCGCGTCAATATAATGTTTGCCGTCGGGGAACGCGCGGGCGCCGCACATCGCAGCCGGCCGAAGCGTGTCGACTACGCGATTTTCACCGCCGCAAGTCCGGCCGAGTATAACGGGCCGGCCGCGCCGGCCGTGGCCACGCGCGCCGCCCCGCTTCACCGGGCCTTCGAATGACACTTGCGAAGTTCTTCCTGCGCTACACGGTCATCCCGTTCGCCGCGATCGTGCTGGTGGCCGTCTGGGCATTCAACCGCGAATCGGGCGAGATCGATGCGCGCCAGTACGCGGCGCTGGTGGCCGCGTATCCGTCGTTCACGCCGAAGCTGAAGCACGAGGTGGCCGACGCGTTGCGCGGCGGCAGGCTTGCGAAGGCCGATTACGGCACGATCATGCGCGACGCGCTCGACGCGGGGTTCGTGGTTGATTGGCCGGCCCCGACGGACGACGTCCGCGGCGAGCGCGGCCGGCTGCTCGGCCTCGTGAACGGCGACCTGCCGTCATCGCGGTAGCCTGCGGCCGCCGCGGGCAGTGGGCAGTGGGCAGTGGGCAGCGGGTAGCGGGCAGCGGGCAGCGGGCAGTGAGCAGTGAGCAGTGAGCAGTGAGCAGCAGTGAGCAGTGAGCAGCGGCGAGCGGCGAGCGGCGAGCGGCGAACGGCGAACGGCGAACGGCGAACGGCGAACGGCGAACGGCACGATACGCCGCTCACTGCCCGATGCCCGTGAGCCCGATCAGCGCGCCGCCCCCGAGCAGCCACAGCGGATGGATGCGCGTGCGCCACGCCAGCACCGCGCATGCGGCCGTGATGCCCCACTGGATCGCGGTGCGGTTCGACGCCTCGGAAATCAGCACCGCGCTCGCCGCGACGAGCCCGGCCGTCACCGGCATCATCCCCTGCTGCACGTAGCGGCGCCACGGCCGGTCGCGAAAGCGCTCCCACGCATGCAGCGCGAGCACGGTGACGATCGACGACGGCCCGAACTTCGCGAGCGACGCGACGAGCAGGCCGGCCCAGCCGGCCACGTGCCAGCCGACCAGCGACACGATCATCATGTTCGGCCCGGGCGCCGCCTGGGCCAGCGCGAACAGCGCGGTGAACTCGTGCGCGCTCATCCAGTGATGCACGTCCACGACCTGCCGCTGCATCTCCGGCAGGATCGTGTTGCCGCCGCCGAACGCGAGCAGCGACAGTTGGCTGAAGATCGTCGCGATGGCGATCAGCGTGTCGCTCATGGCCGCCCCTCCCGTTGCGAGTCGGGCGTGCCGGACGCGGCGGCCGGCGCCGACGTGCCCGCGTCGCGGCGGCGCGACGCGAGCCAGATGCTGACGGGCGTCAGCACGAGCATCGTGGTCAGCAGCGGCATGCGCAGCACCGCGATCGCGACGAGCGCGCACACCGCGATCGCAGCCGCCGTGCGCGGCGCCCGGAGCAGCGGCTTCGCCACCTTCACGGCCATCGCGACGAGCAGGCCGGCCGCCGCCGCGGCGAGCCCCGCGAACAGGTGCTGCACGCGCGGATCGCTCTGGGTCTTCGCGTACAGCACGCCGAGCGCGACGACGACGAGCGTCGGGCCCGCGATCAGCCCGAGAATGCCGGCGAACGCGCCGGCGACGCCGCGAAAGCGCATGCCGACGGCGACCGACAGGTTGATCACGTTGCCGCCCGGCAGGAACTGGCACAGGCCGAGCAGATCGGTGAATTCGTCGGCGGAGAGCCATTTGCGCTCGTCGACGATCGTGCGCCGCGCGAACGGCAATGCGCCGCCGAACGACATCAGGCCGAGCGACAGGAAACCGGTGAACAGCTCGGTGAGGCCGACGCCGCGGCGGGACGCGGCAGGCGGCGGGGAGGCGGGCGGCAAAGCGGATTGCATGGGGCTCCTCATCAAACGGTGAATCGAGATTACCGCCGTTCAGGATTCCGGCAAAACGATTTTATCGGCGAGTCCTTGTGATCTAGAATCACAAGCATGGCACGCGATCTCCCGCCCTTTTCCGCGCTTCGGGCCTTTGAAGCCGCGGCACGACATGAAAGCTTCAGCGCCGCCGGCGACGAGCTGCATGTGACTCACGGTGCCATCAGCCGGCAGATTGCCGGGTTCGAGGCGTGGCTCGGCAAGCCGGTGTTCCACCGCTACGGCAAGCGCGTGAAGCTCACCGACGAAGGCCGCCGCTACCTGGACACCGTGCGCGCGGCGTTCGACAGCATCGCGCACGCGACCGAGCAGTTGCGCAATACCGGCGCGGCGCGCGTCCTGCGCATCAACGCGCTGCCGACCTTCGCGATGAAATGGCTGCTGCCGCGGCTGTCGCGGTTCCAGCGCGACGTGCCGAACGTCGAGCTGAAGCTGTCGACGTCGAATGCGCCGCTCGACGCGCTGAACGGCTTCGACGTCGCGATCCGCCGCGGCCCCGGCCACTGGCCGAACTGCACGAGCGGCCACTTCCTCGACGAAAGCGTGATTCCGGTGTGCAGCCCGGCACTGCTCAAGCGCGCGCCGATCGCCCGCGCGGACGATCTCGCGCGGCACGTGCTGCTGCATTCGGATACGCGGCCGGAAGGCTGGCGCGACTGGTTCGCGGCGGCCGGCGTCGCGATGAAGGGGCGCAAGCGGCAGTCGTTCGACCACTTCTACCTGGCGCTGCAGGCGGCCGTCGACGGGCTCGGTGTCGCGCTCGGCCCGTTGCCGCTGATCGACGACGAACTCGCGAGCGGGCGCCTGGTGATGCCGCTCGACGGCCCACGCATCGCCACGCGCAGCTACTGGTGGATCGCGCCGGGCGCACCGGCCGACGATCCGCTCGTCGCGCAGTTCTGCGCGTGGCTCGACGCGCAGGCGAACGCAAACGCATGACGCGCTACGCACCCGACACCTGATCGCCACGCAGGCGCCGCGCTGCCGCCCGCCCCACACACGTTGCAAGACTGAAACCATTCGCACGCGTCGCGTCCGTTTCCCCTGCGGATTCGCGGTCGCGCCGCACATGCGATCCCCCGTCATTCCGGCCTTTCCGCACCGGGTCTGGCGCGCCGCCGGCCCGCGCCGCCGCAGCAGGTTTCACGCCTGAAACATCGCCCCCTCCGAAACGGCGCACGGCGGCAAACGCCGACCGCTCAGCCCCTGTCCGCGCGGCTTTCCGCGCGCTGGCCCACTGCTTGCTGATACAGCCGTGCAGACAACGACGACTGCACGGCCGGACGGTTCGATGCAGACGACAAACAATCATCAAGCAGGTCGGGGAAATCATGTCGAAAATCATATCGGCCGTCACACGGCTGCTGTCTCGCATCACTGCTCCTGTCACTGCTCCTGCCTGGCATCGCCTGATGCCGGCGGCGCGACTTCGCGCCGCCGACATCCGATACGCCGACACGGTCCGCATCGTCACCCGACGTCACGACGCCTCGATTCGATAGGCAAGCCCCGGGAAGTCCCAGCCGGGCGCATGCGCCACGACGACGATCCGCGCCGTTCGCGCGGGCATTGCCGCCGACGACCGCTCCGCGCGCGAAGCAAGCGCGCCGGCGGCGACGGCCGCGAGATGTCGTACGCCCCGCAGCGCCGAGGCCGGGCCTCCCGAGCCCCAAGCGCCGCGCCTGTCCGGCCGGCGCATACCGACACGAAGGAGGCGCCCACCCAGCAAACGACCCATTCCGACCCAACCAGAAGACCCATTGCGCATCCGGACGATCGAGATCCCGTCCCGAACGACCCTCTCGTCGCACCGGCCGCACGTTCCAGCTTTCAAGGGAGAAACCCATCATGACGCAATCCGTACTGACCAAGGCGGCGCTGGCCGCATCGCTCGCTTGCGTGGCCGTCGCGGCATCGGCCGGCCAGGCCAGCTCGACGTTCGGCGTGTCCGCCACCGTCAACGCAACCTGCCTGATCGACTCGGCGAGCGCGCTGACCTTCCCCGCCTACACGCCGGGCACCGGCGATCAGACGGCCCAGTCGGCGATCACGGTCCGCTGCACGAACGGGACGAATTTCAACATCGGCCTGAATGCGGGCACCACGTCGGGCGCCACGGTCGCGAGCCGCATCATGACGAGCGGTTCGAATCAGCTCAATTACACGCTGTACCAGGATTCGAACCGCACGGTCGTCTGGGGCAACACGCCGCCGACCGACACCGTCAACGGCACGGGCGCCGGCATGGCGATGGCCCAGGCAATCACCAAGACCGTCTACGGCAAGGTGCCGGACCAGCCCAACGCCGTGCCGGGCAACTACGCCGACACGGTGACCGTCACCGTGACGTTTTAGCGCGGCGCGGGAGGGCCCGTCGCATCCCGCATGCGCGCGCCCTCCCCACCGGCCGCCACCGCGCCCGTCGCGCGCAGCGCCGCGCATGGCGAAGCGAATCTCACAGGGGTAGATCTGCGATGAAACCGAACACGTGCCAACTCGCGAAGTGGATCGCGGCCGCAACGCTTGCCGCGGCATGCGTCGACAGTCATGCAACGAATTTCACGGTGTCGCCCGTTCGCGTCGAACTGTCCGCGGCGCACACGAGCGTCGCGCTCACGGTCAGGAACGAGTCGGCCGACGAACCCGTGATCGTCCAGCTGGGTACCGCCGCGTGGTCGCAAAACGCGGGCGACGACGTCTATGCGTCCACCGGCGACCTGATTGCCGCTCCGCCCATTTTCACGATCCCGCCCGGCGGTTCGCAGGTCGTGCGGGTCGGCCTGCGACACGCGCCGAGCGCGGATCAGGAAATCGGCTACCGGCTGTATCTGCGCGAAGTGCCGCCCACGCCGAAGCCGGGATTCGCCGGCGTGCAGATCGCGCTCGAAATGAGCCTGCCGATCTTCGTGAGGCCGAAGACCGACACCGCCCCTCGCCTGCGCTGGGCAGCGGCCCCGCGTCCGAGCGGCGCCGGCATGCTCGCGCTGCGCGTGACCAACGAAGGCACCGCGCATGCGCAGGTGGCGAACCTCGAGCTGCTCGCGCCGGGCAGCGACCGGCCGGTCGCCACGCATGCGGAGTTCGCCTACATTCTGCCGGGCCAGTCGCGGCAGCTGATGTTCAAACCCGGCTCCGGCGCCGTACCGGCCGTTGCTTCCGGATTGCATTTGGTCGGCTACTCCGATGCGGGCAACATCGACTCCACGATCGCGCCGAACGACCGCTAAGGCGGCGATCCTGATCGCGATCATCATGAGCACACGGATGACATTCGCGGAAGAACGTCCGGTCGCGGCACCGGCGGCACCGGCGGCGCACGCCGCGGCGGGCGGCGCCGCCGAGCTGCTGTATCAGGTCGACATCAACCGGCAGGGGCTCGACGAAACCGCGTTGCTGATCAAGGCGGCCGACGGCGAATTCTACGTGTCGGCCGACGACCTGAAGCGCTGGCGGCTCAAGTTGCCGGACGTCCGGCCGCTGGCCGGCGCCGACGCGCCGTTCTACCCGCTGAAGTCGATCGCGGGGCTCGCCTGCACGGTCGACGAGAAAAATCTGACGATGTCGATCAGCGTGCCTGCCGATGCGTTCGTCGGCGCGTCGTTCGACGAGACGGAGCGGAATCGCCGGCCCGCGGTCGAACCGGGCATCGGCGGCTTCTTCAATTACGACCTGCTCGCCGAGCAGGCCGCGGGCCGCACGCATGGCTCGGGCCTGTTCGAGCTCGGCTTCTTCAATCGTTTCGGCGTCGGCGTCGGCACGTTCCTCGCGGACGAGTCGGGCCCCACCCGCCGGCTGACGCGCCTCGAAACCACGTGGACGACCGATCGCCCCGGCAAGCTCGCCAGCCTGCGCATCGGCGACGCGATCAGCCGCCCCGGCATGTGGGGCCGCGCGATCCGCTTCGGCGGCATTCAGTACGCGACCAATTTCGCGACGCAGCCCGGGCTCGTCACGATTCCGCTCCAGGGCGTGAGCGGGCAGGCCGTGCTGCCTTCGACCGTCGACGTCTACGTCAACAACGCGCTCACGTCGACGCGCGACGTCGCGCCCGGCCCGTTCGCGATCAACAACGTGCCCGTGGTGACCGGCCAGGGCGACGTGCGGGTCGTGGTGCGCGACGTCATGGGCCGCGAACAGGTGATCACCCAGTCGTTCTACGCGAGCGCGAATCTCCTCAAGCAAGGCATGCAGGACTTCTCGTACGAGGTCGGCAAGGAGCGGCGGGATTTCGGCCTGGCAAGCAACGACTACGGACGATGGTTCGCCAGCGCGACGCACCGGATCGGCGTGACCGACCGGTTCACCGGCGAGATCCACGCCGAAGCCGAAGCATCCCGGCAGAACCTCGGCGTCGGCGGCGTGTTGCTGGCCGGCCCGCTCGGCGTCGTCAATGCGGCCGCGGCGGCGAGCCGCAGCGCCGACGGCCCCGGCGCACTTGCGGTGATCGGCGTGGAGAGCCAGTCGGGCCTCGTCGACATCGGCGCGCACGCGCAATGGGCCACGCCGCATTTCGCGCAGATCGGGCTCGAGCCGGGCACGCCCGCGCCGAAGCTGCTGACGAGCTTCAACATCGGCGTCGGGATGGGCCGCTTCGGCTCGCTCGGGCTCGCGCACGTGTTCGTCGACGATCGCGGCGGCTACAAGGTTCAGCTGCTGTCGCTCAGCTACAGCGTTCAGCTCGGCCGTTTCGGCTTCGCGAACGTCAGCGTCAGCAAGCCGCTGGGCGGATCGGGCGCGACCAGCGTCGGCGTCGCGTGGACGATACCGATCGACAACCGCACGAGCGCGTCCTTCGTGACGACGCACCAGCAGGGCGCGACCGACATGCTCGCGCAAGTGCAGCGCAGCCTGCCGGTCGGCGAAGGATTCGGCTACTCGGTTCAGGCGGGCAACAACACGCAGGATGCGAGCGCGACGCTGCAGACGCGCACCGGCACCTACAGCGTCGAGGCCGCGTCCTATCGCGGCCGGGCCGGCGTCAGGGCCAACGCATCGGGCGGCGTCGCGTTCGTCGACGGCACGGCGCGCCTGTCGCGCCAGATCACCGACAGCTTCGCGCTCGTCAAGGTGCCGGGCTTCGCCAACGTCGGCATCCTCGCGGACAACCAGCTCGTCGCTCACACCGACGCCAACGGCGTCGCGCTGCTGCCGCGGCTGCGCGCCTATGAAAGCAATCCGATCTCGATCGAGCAGGCCGACCTGCCGTTCGACGCGAAGATCGGCACGCTGAAGCTCGACGCGGTGCCCTATTTCCGCAGCGGCATGGCGCTCGAGTTTCCGATCTCGCGTTCGCGCGGCGCGGTGCTCACGCTCGATCTCGAGAACGGCGCGCACTTGCCGGCAGGCGCGGTCGTCACGGTCGCGGGGCAGAAGGAAGCCTTCCCGGTCGGCCACGACGGCGTCGTCTATCTCACCGGACTGTCGGAGCAGAACCGCCTGCGCGCGACGTGGCGCGACCAGCAGTGCGACCTGACCGTCCGCTTTCCCGCCGGCGACGATCCGCTGCCGGACCTGGGCACCCATCTTTGCAAGGGAGTCACACCATGAGACATCGCAAGCATGCCGGGCGGCGCGACCGGCTGACGCGCGTTCGCGCCGCCGCGGCGGCGCTCGCGGCCGGCGCGGCCGTGCTGCACGCACTGCCCGCGCTCGCGGCGACGACCTGCACGATGAACGCGCCGTCGTCGATGGTGTTCGGCACGTACGACACGATCAATGCCGCCACCTCCGCGGTCACGATCTCGGTCAACTGCACCGGCAGCGGTACCGCCACGCCGACGGTGTCGGCAAGCATGGGCGGCGGCACCTACGCGAATCGCCTGATGACCCGGACCGGCGGCGCGCAGACGTTGGGCTACAACATGTATCTCGACAGCGCGCACACGACGATCTGGGGCGACGGCACGAGCGGCACGTCCACGATTTCGTGGGGCAAGACCAACGGCGCCGCCAACTTCAGCTCGACCGTGTACGGCTTGATCCGCGGCGGCCAGAACGTCGTGCCGGGCGGCTACGCGGACCAGAACATCACGATCATGTTCAACTACTAGGCGAAGCGGCGGCGCGCGCACGATCCCGCCGCCGCGTCGATCGCCACCATGGACTCAGACAACGGGTGCAGATCATGAATCGAATCGAGACAGCGCGTGCCGCCGCATCGCGGCGCAGGCAGTGCGGACGGCGCGGCGCATCCCAATCCGCGCCGATACGGGCCGCTCGCCACGCGAAACGGATGCTGGCCGCGATGGCCGCGCTATCGATCGTGTCGTTCGGCGCCGGGCCGGGCCCGGCCGATGCGAAGCAGGCCACCCGGTCGGTGCAGGTCGGCGCGACGGTCCAGCCGTACGCGCGGCTCAAGGCGACCAGTCCGGTCCAGCTCGTGATCGCGAACAAGGACACGAGCGTCGGCTCCCTGAGCGTGCCGAACGTCAACAACCCCGCCGGGACGACGCTTGCGGTCCAGACCAACGACCGGGCCGGGTACACGGTGCTGGTGCAGATCGCCGCCGCCAGCCAGTCGCAGTTCAGCTCGATCGAGATCGGCGGCATCGGCGGCAAGGTCGTGCTGCCGGCGACGGGCGGCAAGATCGCCGTGCCGTATACGGCGCTCAACACGACCTTCACAGTGACCTATCGTTTCGTGTTCGCGCCGAAGGCGAAGGACGGGACCTTCGCCTGGCCGGTTACGTTCTCGGTGCAGCCCAACCCGTGACGTCCGACGATCGCCGGGGCCGAGGGCGAGGCCGGCAGTCGTGATCGGCGCCGCGGCTCACACCACCGGGCCCGGTTCCTTTTCCTTGCGCAGGATCGCGTACAGGATGATCGCGCCGAAGGTCGCGGTGCCGATCCCGCCGAGCCCGAAGCCGCCGATCTTCAGCGAGAAGTCGCCGGCGCCGAGCACCAGCGTGACGGCCGCGACGATCAGGTTGCGGTTGTCGGAGAAGTCGACCTTGTTGACGACCCAGATCCGCGCGCCCGTCACCGCGATCAGCCCGAACACGACGATCGACACGCCGCCGAGCACGGGGCCCGGGATCGTCTGGATCACCGCGCCGAACTTCGGCGAGAAGCCGAGCCCGATCGCGATCAGCGCGGCGAGCGCGAACACGAGCGTCGAGTAGATCCGCGTGACGGCCATCACGCCGATGTTCTCCGCGTAGGTGGTCACGCCCGTGCCGCCGACGCTGCCCGAGACGATCGTCGCGAGCCCGTCGCCGATGAACGCGCGGCCGACGTAGCGGTCGAGGCTGGTGCCCGTCATCGCGCTGACGGCCTTGATGTGGCCGAGGTTCTCCGCGACCAGGATCACCGCGATCGGCGCGAGCATCAGCATCGCGTGCGGATCGAACACCGGCGCGCGGAAGCTCGGCACGCCGAACCACGCGGCATGCGCGACGATCGCGAAATCGATCGGCTTGCCGAGACCCATCCCGTTGGTCGCGATCGCGTAGATCACGTAGGCGATCACGAGCCCGACGAGGATCAACAGGCGCTGCATCATCCCGCGCGCGAACACCGCGACGCCGCCGACGCACAGCACCGTGACGAGCGCCATCACCGATTCGAAGGTCGAGGCCGACACGCCCTTGACCGCGATCGGCGCGAGGTTCAGCCCGATCACCGCGACCACCGCGCCGGTCACGACCGGCGGCATCAGCGTCTCGATCCAGCGCGTGCCGATCGCCTGCACCAGCGCGCCGAGCGCGACGTACACGACGCCGCACGCGACGATCCCGCCGAGCGCGACCGGAATGTTCGGGTTGGGCCCGCTGCCGCCGTAGCCCGTCACCGCGATCACCAAGCCGATGAACGCGAAGCTCGAGCCGAGATAGCTCGGCACGCGCCCGCCGACCAGCACGAAGAACAGCAGCGTGCCGATGCCCGACATGAAGATGCACAGGTTCGGGTCGAAGCCCATCAGCAGCGGCGCGAGCACGGTCGAACCGAACATCGCGACGACGTGCTGCACGCCCATCGCGATCATCTGCGGCCACGCGAGGCGCTCGTCGGGGCCGACCACGCGCGAGGCCGCGCCGGTCGGTTGGACCCGCCAGCGCGGGAAGTAGGAATCGGACATGGGGAAAGCGCTCCTGTCGGTCGTCGGTCGCCGGCTGCGAAGGATGCGCCGGTCTGGAATCTGGCGCGAGTTTACGGAGCGGAATGGGGGCTGGCAAGCGACCCGGTAGGCAGGGCCGGCCAGACGAGAACGCGGCAGGCCGCGCGAGAGAACCGGTGCGCGACCGCGCGGCCCGGCGAAGCGCCCGTCCGCGCATGATGCGCGGCTGGCGGCGGCAAGCGTCGGCCGCGAAGTAAGCATGCGCTCACATCGAAGCCGGCGCCGCGTTCCTCACGGGTTGATGTACTGGAACAGCGACAGGTTCTGCAGTTGCACGTACGCCTTCTGCGCGCCGGTCAGCGCGTTCTGCACCTGCAGGTACTGGCTGATCGTCGTGACCATGTTGGTGCTGGTCAGGTCCGTCAGGTTGCTGGTCGTCTGCAGCGACGCGGTCTGGGTGACGGCCTGCATCGCCTTCACTTCCTGCTCGCGGCCGCCGACGGATGCCTGGATCGTCGTCACGTTGCGCATCGTGTTGCCGACCTTGATCGACCCGGTCATCAGCGCGTTCTTCAGCGACACGGCCGCGACAGGGTTGCCGGTCACCGGCGTCTTCAGCGCCGCGATCATCGAGTCGAGCGTCGAGAAGATGTCGGCGCCGCCGCTCGCCTGCGGGCCGGGCGTCACGGCGAACGTATCGCCGCTGCTCGGCGTGCCCGATACGGCCACCGTCATCCCGCTGCCGAGCGCGATCGACGCACCCGACGTGTAGGCCTGCGCGGGCGTCGTGGTCGGCGGCTTGGCCGAGCTGTCGGTCACCGTGTAGGTCGGCGCGGCGGGCGTGCCGCCGAACGTGATCGCGAAATGGTGATCGTTGGTCGCGGCGGACGGGTCCGTCACCGTCACCGCGCCGATCGCGCCGGTGCCGACGTTGCCGGCGCCGGCCGACGGAACCTGCGCGCTGCCGAGCGACGGCACGGACATGAACACCGCCGAACCGGTGTCGCCCTGCGACACGCTGCTCGAATCGGCGATCTGCACCTGGCGCGTGCCCGAGTCGCCGACGTAGCTGATGCTGCCGTTCGGGCTGGCCGTGAACGGCGCCGTCGAATTGTTCAGGCCGGCGAACAGGTAATTGCCGGCACCGTCGTTCGAGTTCGCGAGCGTCACCAGCTGGTCGCGATAGCCTTGCAGCTGCGTCGCGAGCGCCGAGCGGTCGCTGTCGGCCAGCGAGCCGTCGCCGGCACGCACGATCAGCGTCTGCACGCCGGTCAGCACGCTGCTCACGCTCTGCAGCGCCTGGTCCTCGGCCTGCAGCGACGCGAGCGCGGTGGTCTGGTTGGTCGCATACTGCGACAGCGTCGCCGACGTCATCGACAGCTGCACGGCCTGCGCCGCGCCGACCGGGTTGTCGGCCGGCGTCTGCAGGCTCGTGCCGCTCGAAATCTGCTGGTACAGCTGCGCGAGCTGCGCCTGCTGATCGTTCATCTGTGAAACGTTCAGCTGGAAGAACTGGGCGCTGGAAATTCGCATCGCTTCTATCCCTCGAATCCGGTCAGTTGAACAGGCCGAGCACGGTCTGGAACAGCGTCGCCGCCGTCTGGATCACTTTCGCGTTCGCCTGGTAAAGCTGCTGGTACTGCATCAGGTTCGCCGCTTCCTCGTTCTGGTTCACGCCCGACACCGACTGCTGCGCGGTCGTGATCTGGCCGACGAGCGAGGTCTGCGCGGCGCTCGACGACTTCAGCTGGCTCGCCGTGTTGCCGATCGCGTTCACGTAGTTCGCATACGCGCCGGTCAGCGTCGTCGTGCCGCCGCCGAGCGCCTTCGCGGTGACGAGCTGCGACAGCGCTTGTGCGTTGGAGCCGTCGCTCGTGCCGCCCGCGTACGGTCCGATCGTGAACGTGTCGCCATCCGACGGCGCGCCGGACAGCGTGACGGTCACGCCGTTCATCACGCCCGCCGGAGCCGGCTGCGTGGTGCTGTTGATCGTCAGCTTCGCGCCGGCCGTCGCGTTGTACGGCACGCTGTCGGTCGGGCTCGTGATCGTCACCGAGGTCGGCGGGGTGCCCGCGATCGTCACCGTGGTGCCGGCCGGGAAGCCCGACAGCGACTGCGACGCCGCGTCGTAGGTCAGCTTGGTCGGCGTCGTCGGCACCTGATAGCCGGCGCTCACCGCGCCCTGCGTGATCTTTGCCGTGCCGATGTTGGTTTTCGATGCCGCAGCGACCACCGGCGACGCGGCCGCGATCGCCGAGCCGCTCGTGGTCGCGAGGCCGAAGCCGGTCAGCGCGCCGCGCGTCGGCAGCACGGTGAACTGGTCGCCGGCATTCATCGCGCCGGACGAGAACGAGAAGTTCAGCCCGCCGAGCGAGACCGGCATCGGACCCGCCTTCTGGTCGACCACCGACCCGCTCGCGCGGTCGGTCAGCGTGTAGTTCGTGCCGTCGTACGACAGCGTGTAGTCGCTCGTCGTCGGCTGCGACGCATTGGCGAACGACACGGACAGCGACGCGTTGCCGGTGTTGCCCTGATTCGAATAGACGGTCGGGTTCGTCACCGTGAACAGGTTGCCGCCCGGCTTGCCCGCCAGATCGACGCCGAGCGCGTTCTGCGCGTTGACCTGCGCGGCGAAGCTGGTCGCGAGCGCGCCGAGTTGCGCCTGCGCCGGGTCGAGCGTCTGACGGCGGAACGCGAGCAGGCCGCCGAGCGTGCCGCCCGACAGCGACGCATCCGGCAGCGCCTGGTTCGGCCCCTGCGGATTCGCGCCGGCGATGCCCTGCGACACGACAGTCAGCTCGCTCGGATCGGACGACGACGTGACGGTCGCAAGCTGGTAGCTCTTGTCGGCGACGACGAGCGGCTGGCCGCCCGCGAGGAATACGCTGTAGCCGCTGTCGTTGCGCACGACCTGCACGCCGGCGAGGCTCGACAGGTTCGACACCGCGAGGTCGCGCTGGTCCATCAGCTGGTTCGGCGGCTGCCCCTGGCTGCTCGCCGCCGAGATCTGCTGGTTCAGCTGCGCGATCTGCGCGGTGTACGTGTTGATCTGCGACACGGTGCTGGTGAGCTGCGTGTTCACGCTCTGGCGCAACGCGTCGTATTGCTGGCCCGCCGCCTTCAGCTGGTCGCCGAGAATCTGCGCGTTGCTGATCGCGGTCTGCCGCACCGACGGATCGGACGCATTGTTCGCGACGTTCTGCAGCCCGGTGAAGTAGCTCGTGATCGCGGTCGAGATGCCGGCCGTCGGGCTGCCGACGTAGTTGTTCAGCTGCGCGACGAGCGAATACCACGTCGACAGCGCGCCGCCCTGCGTCTGCGCGCCGTTCAGCTGGTCGCTCAGGTACTGGCTGTACTGCCGCTGCACGGTGACGGTGTTCACGCCCTGGGGCATGTAGCCGCTGCTGGTGTACTGGCCGCTCGCCTCGGCATAGACGGGCCGCTCGACCGAATAGCCGGGCGTCGCGGCGTTGCTGATGTTCTGGCCGGTCGTCGTGAGGCCCCAGAGCGCGGCATTCAGGCCGCTGACGCCGAGGTTCATGAGTGAGTTGGACATGCGCGATCCTGATGAGCCGGCCGCGCTGCGGCCGCCGGGTTGCGTGACTCCCGGTATAACGGCCGCGGATCGAAAAAATTGAGGAAAAAATGCGTGCGCGGCGCACGGGCGTGCGTCGCCGGTCGAAGCGGCCGGCGGGCGTGCCGGCGGGGCTGTGCGGGCGGCCCGTGCGGGGCCGGCCGCCGGGTGCGCGTCAGGCCCGCGCGAGCGAGCGGCGCTTCATTTCGAGCTGCGTGATCAGCCGCTGCAGCGTGTTCTCCGCGCTGCCCGGCAGCGACATGTAGCGGAAGCCGAGCTGGTAGCGCCGCGAGCCGTTCGGCAGCTGCGTCGAACGCTGCGACACCAGTTGCAGGTCGAGCGACAGCTTGCCGTGGCCGGTCAGCTCGAGCTCGACGTCCGGCAGCAGCGTGCCGACCTCGAGCGCCTCGACGCGCTCGTCGGCCGTGCGCAGCCCCACGCCGCCGAGCGACAGGTTGTGCACCTCGAACAGGAAGCTTTCACCGTCCGGCAGCTTGCCGCGGCAGAGGAACGGATCGACGATCGGCGCGTCGACGCGGAAATATTCGCGGCGCTGGATGCAGACCAGCACGTCGGGAAAATCGGCGACGAACGCGGGCAGCCCCTCGTAGCGCGTCTCGCGCGGCGTGCCCGTGGTGAATTCGACGCGCACGCCCTCCGGCGCGGCCGCGAACGTGCAGTGCGACGCGCCGAGGATGCCGGCGTTCTGCTCGGACAGCGCGCCCCAGTCGAACGTGAACGTCCGTTCGCCGACGTCGACCTCGAGCAGGCGCGTGACGAGCTGGCCGCCCGGGTACTGGACGGTCAGGAAATCGCCCCGGTTCACGAGGTTGCGCAGCTGCACGCCGATTTCCAGCGGGTTGCGGCGGGCATAGTCGGGCCCGGAGTGGCCTGAATCCAGGCTGGGGTCCATCGACGTTTCGATATTCATGGCTAGCCGGTCTTTCTTGTCTTGTCATGGGCGCCCGGACAACCGGTGCGCAGTAAAACCGGGCCAGAACACCGGCCCGGCCGCAGGTCTCTCACACTTAGCGGCAGTGCTGACCGAAAGTTTAGATCGAAACGGTGATTTATTTCGCGCAAACGTTGAAACCGCGCGCGGCGGGATGCCGGGCGCGGTCCGAAGGGATGCCACAGCGGCGCCGGGCGGGCCCGTCAGCCGATCTGCTGCATGATCGAGATCAGCTTCTTCGCGTAATTCGGGTCGGTTGCGTAGCCGGCTTTCTGCATGCCGTGCGCGAAGCCTTCGACGCTGCGGCTCGCGCTCAGCACGCCCGCGTAGCGCGGATTGTTCTTCAGCAGGTTCGCGTAATCGGTCATCGCGTGCTCGTACGAGTCGTACGCGCGGAACTTCGCGACCACGCGGCGCGGCGTGCCGTTCACGTATTCGGTGGTCAGCGCCGACACGGTGCGGCCGGTCCAGCTCTTGTTCGCCTTGATGCCGAACACGTTGTAGCTGGTCGAGCCGTCCGCCGCACGGATCTCGCGCTTGCCCCAGCCCGATTCGAGCGCGGCCTGGCCGACGATGAAACGCGCCGGGATGCCGGTCGTCGCACTGGCCGCCTGCGCGGGGGCCGCGAGCCGGTCGACGAACGCGTCCGCGTTCTGCACGCCGCTCGCGCCCTTCAGCGGCGGCGTCAGCGCGCTGCCGGCCGAATAGCCGCGCGCGCCGGCAAGCCCGCCGTTGTTCGCCGCGTTCGCATAGGCCTTCGCCATCGCGTTCATCGCGGCGAGGCTGCCTTCGTTGCCGGCCGTGCCGGGGCCGCCGGCGCCCATGCCGCCCATGCCGCTTGCACCGACGTCGGCCGCCGTGTCGCTGCCCGCGCCGACGCCCGCATTGCGCAGCAACTGCTTCATCAGCGCGTCGGCGACGCCGATCCCGTGCTTCGACATCTGCTGCGCGAGCTGCTGATCGAGCATCGACGTGTACATCTTCGACGTATGCGAATCGAACAGCCCGCCGTCGGGCGACGCGTCGCGCATGCTCTTGAGCATCATCTGCGTGAACATCGCGTCGAACTGGCCGGCCACCGCCTTCGCGCCGGCCTGCGGCGACTGCTTCGCCTGCGCGCGCAGCGCATCGAAACCCTGCACGTCGAGCGCGAAGCGCTGCGTGAGGTCATTCGCGTTGGGGAGATTCGCCGCCATTTAGATCACCTCCAGGTCGGCGCGCAGCGCGCCGGCCGCCTTCATCGCCTGCAGGATCGACATCAGGTCCGCGGGCGTCGCGCCGAGCGTGTTCAGCGCCTTCACGACGTCGGCGAGATTCGCGCCGGCCGTCACCATCTTCAGCGCGCCGTTGTCCTGCTTGAGCTGGATCTGCGACTGCTGCGCCACCACCGTCTGCCCGTTCGAGAACGGCCCCGGCTGCGACACCACCGGCTGCGTGTTGACAACCACCGACAGGTTGCCGTGCGCGACCGCGCAGCTTTGCAGCGTGACCATCTGGTTCATCACGATCGAGCCGGTGCGCGCGTTCAGGATCACCTTGGCGGCGGCCTTGTCCGGGCTCACGTCGAGGTTCTGCAGCCGCGCCATGAACGCGACCTGCTGCGCGGAGTCGGCCGGCGCCGCGAGCTGGATCGTGCGGCCGTCGAGCGCCGTCGCGGTGCCCGGGCCGAAGCTCGAGTTGACCGCGGACACGATCCGCTGCGCGGTGCCGTAATCCATGTCGTTCAGTTGCAGTTGCAGCACGCCGTTCATCTGCGCGATCGCGTTGGGCACTGCGCGCTCGACGATCGCGCCGCCGACGATCCGGCCGGCCGCGAGCTGGTTCACCTGCACGCGGCTGCCGTTCGCGCTGGCGCCCGCGCCGCCGACCGCCATGTTGCCCTGCGCAAGCGCATACACCTGGCCGTCCGCGCCCTTCAGCGGCGTGAGCAGCAGCGTGCCGCCGCGCAGGCTCTTCGCATTGCCGAGCGACGACACGGTCACGTCGAGCGCCTCGCCCGGCCGTGCGAACGGCGGCAGCGTGGCCGTCACCATCACGGCCGCGACGTTCTTCAACTGCATGTTGTTCAGCGACGACGGGCCGCCGTTGGCCGAACCGTTGTTGATCGAGATGCCGAGGTTCGCGAGCATGTTCGCGAGCGTCTGCGTCGTAAACGGCGTCTGCATCGTCTGGTCGCCCGTGCCGTCGAGGCCGACGACGAGGCCATAGCCGATCAGCGGGTTGTCGCGCACGCCCTGGATCTGCGCGAGATCCTTCAGGCGCTCCGCGTGCGCGGGCGTGGCGCCGAGCACGCAGGCGGCCACGGCCGCGAACGCGACGGCGAGCCGCGCGGCGGCATGCGCGCGGGCCGACAGGCGGCTGAACAGGGTCGTCTGCATCGTCATCACCACGGCGCGATGTTGAGGAAGAAGCGCTGCAGCCAGCCCATCGTCTCGGCTTCGTTGATGTAGCCCTTCGACGAGTATTCGATCTTCGCGTCGGCGACCTGGGTCGAATAGACCGAGTTCGCGCCCGAGATCGTGTTCGGGTTGACGACGCCCGAGAAGCGCACGAATTCGTTGCCCTGGTTGATCAGCATCTGCTTCTCGCCGCTCACCACGAGGTTGCCGTTCGGCAGCACGTTGGTGACGGTCACCGTGATCGTGCCGTTGAACGTGTTCGCCGCGCTCGCGCCGCCGGTGGCCGCGAACTTGTTCGCGCCGGTCGCCGACAGGTTCGCCTTCGCGAACAGCCCGCCGAGGAAGCCGACCGTCGGCACGTTGAAGTCGGTATTGCCCTGCCGGTTCGTGTTCGCGCCCGACGATTTGGTCGCGTTGATGTTCTCCGCGATCATGATCGTCAGGATGTCGCCGATGTTGCGCGGCCGCTGATCCTCGAACAGCGGTCGCCCGGCGTAGCCGGGGTTGTAGATCGAGCCGGGCGCCTGCATCGACATCGGCATCGGCGGCTGCGCCGTCATCGGCTGCTGGATGATCGGATCGCGCGGAATCTGCGCGCAACCGGCGAGCGCCGCCACCGCGACCGCGCAGGCGGCGCGGACGGTGGCTGACGAGGGGAGGCGAACCTGCTTCATGGCGACGACGGGACGTTCCGGTTAGGTCTTCATCTGCGTGACGGTCTGCAGCATCTGGTCGGACGTCGTCACGGCCTTGCTGTTGATCTCGTAGGCACGCTGCGTCTGGATCATGTTGACGAGTTCCTGCACGACGTTCACGTTCGACGCCTCGACGTAGCCCTGGTTGAGCACGCCCGCGCCGTTCAGCCCCGGCTGCGACACGTTCGGCGCGCCCGACGACGTCGTTTCCGCGAACAGGTTCTCGCCCTTCGCCTCGAGGCCGGTCGGGTTGATGAAGGTCGCGATCTGCAGCGAGCCGATCTGGACCGCGTTGCCCGAGCCCGGCTGCGTGACCGACACGACGCCGTCCTTGCCGATCGTCAGCGACTGCGCGTTCTGCGGCACGGTGATCGCCGGCAGGACCTGGTAGCCGCTCGACGTGACGAGCTGGCCCTGCGCGTTGGTCTGGAACGAACCGTCGCGCGTGTACGCGTTGGTGCCGTCCGGCATCAGCACCTGGAAGAAGCCCGCGCCGTTGATCGCGACGTCCTTCGAGTTGCCGGTCTGCGTGAGGCCGCCCTGCGTGTACAGGCGCTCGGTCGCGACCTGCTGCACGCCGGTGCCGAGCTGCAGGCCCGACGGCAGCTCGGTCTGCTGCGTCGAATTCGCACCGGGCTGGCGGATGGTCTGGTACAGCAGATCCTCGAACACCGCGCGCGACGCCTTGAAGCCGTTCGTGCTGGTGTTCGCGAGGTTGTTCGAAATCACGTCCATCTGCGCCTGCTGCGCATTCATGCCGGTGGCGGCGATGTAGAGCGAACGATTCATTTGTCAGGTCTCCTGCGTAGGGTGGCGCGGGCGCTCAGCTGAAATTGAGCAGCTGGTTCGCCGTCTGCTCGTTCTGGTCGGCCGTCTGGATCAGCTTCGACTGCAGCTGGAACGCGCGTGCGTTGTCGATCATCGCGACCATCGCGGTCACCGGGTTGACGTTGCTGCCTTCGAGCGAATTCGGCGTGACGACCACGTTCGGGTCGGTATCGGCCGGATTGCCGTCGGCGGTGCGGAACAACCCGTCGTTGCCGCGCGTGAGCGTGGCCGGATCGGGATTGACGAGCTTCATCTGGTCGACGATCGCGACCGCCGTCGGCGGGTCGCCCGGCATCAGCGCGGACACCGTGCCGTCCTTGCCGATCGTCACTTCCGCGTTCGGCGGCACCGAGATCGGGCCGCCGTTGCCGACCACCGGCAGGTTGCTCGCGTTGACGAGCTGGCCGTTTTCGTCGACGTGCAGATTGCCGGCGCGCGTGTACGCCTCGCTGCCGTCGGCCGTCTGCACCGACAGCCAGCCGGCGCCCTGCACGGCGACGTCGAGCGGATTGCCGGTGCGCGTGATCGGACCCGGCGCGTAATCGGCGCCGGGCGTGGACGACAGCACGTAGGTACGCGTCGTCGTCGGATCGATGTTGCTGCCGTCGCCGAAATTCATCGGCACCGCGCGATACGTCGCGAGCTGCGCGCGAAAACCCGTCGTCGATGCGTTCGCGAGGTTGTTCGCGACGATCGCCTGCTGGTCGAGCGACTGCGACGCGCCCGTCATCGCCGTATAGATCAGTCGGTCCATGGCTGCCGGTTATCCGCGCTTACAGGTTGATGAGCGTCTGGTCGACGGTCTGCTGCGTCTTGATCGTCTGCGCGTTCGCCTGGTAGTTGCGCTGCGCGGTGATCAGGTTGACGAGCTGCGACGTGAGGTCGACGTTCGAGTTCTCGAGCGCGCTGCCCTGCAGCGTGCCGTGGTTCGTGCTGCCCGGCGCAGAGACCTGCGGCACGCCCGACGCGGCGGATTCCGCGTACTGGTTGCCGCCGAGGTTCACCAGCCCGTTCGGGTTGTTGAAGTTCGCGAGCGCGATCTGGCCGAGCACGGCGGTCTGGCCGTTCGAGTAGTTGCCGGTCAGCTTGCCGTCGGTGCCGATCGAGTAGGTCGTCAGCGTGCCGCTCGCGTAGCCGTCCTGCGCGAGGTTGTTCACGCCGTCCTTGCCGCCGTACTGCGTCGTGCCGGTCAGGTCGAGCGTCAGTGCCTGCGGCGTCGCCGAGCCGTCGGTGTTCGGCACGGTGAACTGGAACTGGCCAAGCGACGCGGTCGGCGCGGCCGGCGTGCCGGTCGTCGTGCTCTTGATCACGCCCGACGTATCGAACGTGATCGTGCCGAGATCGGTCGTCGCGCCGCCCTGCACGCCCGCGTACGCTTCCCACGTGCCGGCCGCCGACTTCACGAAGTACATGTTGACGGCCTGCGAGCCGCCGAGCGAGTCGTACACCTGGATCGCGGTCGAGTAGTTGTACGTCGTGTTGTCGGTCGCGCTGAACGGCGTCTTGGTCGGCACCGTGTCCTGCGAGTTCAGGTTGAACTGGCCGGTGATCTTGGTCGTCGCGGTCGGCGCGATGTTGCTGGTCGGCGCCTGCAGCGGCACGGTCTGCGCAGTGTTGATCACGCCGCCCGCGTTGGCCGCGTAGCCCATCAGGTTACGGCCCTGCGCGTCGACGATGAAGCCGTTCTTGTCGCGCTGGAACGTGCCGTCGCGCGAGTACGTCGTCACGCCGTTGTTCGACATCTGGAAGAAGCCGTTGCCGTTGATCGCGACGTCGAGCGAGGAATTCGTCGTATTGATCGTGCCCTGCCCGAAGTTCTGCTGCACCGCGTTCAGCGACGTGCCGATGCCGATCTGCGTGTTGACCGACGTCGCGACCGAGTTCGCGTACATGTCGGCGAACTGCGCGGTGCTCGACTTGAAGCCGACCGTGTTCGCGTTCGCGATGTTGTTGCCGATCACGTCGAGCGCGTTCGATGCGCCGGCGAGGCCGCTCAGTCCCTGTTGATAACCCATTTCGGTCTCCGTTACGAGAAAGCTCGATCAGTTGGTGGTGGTGTCGCCGGACGAGGACGACTTGGTGTTCGGGAAGATCGACGCAACCTGGGTGAGCCCCACCGTCGTGCCGTTCGACAGCACGAGCCCCGCGGTGCCGTCCGCCTGCTTGATCACGCTCTGCACCTGCGAGGCCGCGAGCGTCGTGGCCGCCTGCGGCGTGCCGGCACTGTTGGTGTACGACGCGCTGACCGTGTACTTGCCGTCCGGCAGCGCGTTGCCGGCCGCGTCGGTCGGCGTCCAGTTGAACGGCACGGTGCCGGCCGACTGCGCGCCCGCGTTGATCGTGTTCACGACGGCGCCCGCCGAGTTCTTCACGGTGATCGTCAGGTTCGACACCGAACTCGCGAGCGACACCCCGAACGGCGACGCCGCGCCGCTCTTCACCGCGACGCTATTGCCCGGCGCGAGCACGTTCGTGCCGATCAGCAGCGCGGCCTGCGTCTGCTGGCCGGCCGCGAGCTGCGTCGACAGCGACGTGAGCGACGTGTTCAGTTGCGCGATGCCGCTCACCGTGTTGATCTGCGCGAGCTGCGACGTCATCTGCGAGCTGTCCACCGGGCTGGTCGGATCCTGGTTCTGCAGCTGCGTGACGAGCAGCTTCAGGAACGTCGCCTGCAGGTCGCTCGCCGACGTGCCGTTGGTCGACGACACGTTGTTGGTGTTCATCGTGTCGGTCGGCAGCGTCGACACGCTGGTGCCGTTGCCGCCGATCGTCGTGTTGGAGGATGTCATCCTGGGTGGCCTTCTGTCGGAACTGTCGGGTCGGTAAGGTCGGGCGACGGCGGCTTACGAGCCGATCGTCAGCGTCTTGAGCATCAGCGTCTTCGCGGTGTTCAGCGTCTCGACGTTGGCCTGGTACGAGCGCGACGCCGAGATCATGTTCACCATCTCCTGCACCGGATCGACGTTCGGCATCTGCACGTAGCCGTTCGCGTCGGCGGCCGGGTTCGCCGGGTCGTAGGTCGATTTCATCGGCGACGGGTCGTCCATCACCTTGGTCACGCGCACGCCGCCCACGCCCTGGCCGGACGCGCTGCGCGCGCCGCCGAGCGGGTCGGTCGCGAACACGACCTGCTTGGCCTTGTACGGCTTGCCGTCGGGGCCGGTCGCGCTGTCGGCGTTCGCGAGGTTCGACGCGGTGACGTTCAGGCGCTGCGATTGCGCGGACAGCGCCGAACCGGCGACGCCGAAGATGTTCATCAACGAGGGCATGGAGGCTCCTTGTGCTGGGGTCCGGATTCGGAAGCGGCGCTTACGAGTTGGTCGTGATCGCGGCGATCATCGCCTTGATCTGCTGGGTCATCACGGTCATCCCGGTTTCGTAGTGCAACGCGTTGTTCGCGAACTGCACGCGCTCGACGTCGAGATCGACCGTGTTGCCGTCGAGCGACGGCTGCAGCGGCATCCGGTATTGCGCGCGGCCGTAGTCGTCCGACGGGCCGCCCGTCGGGATCAGCTTCGCGGTGCCGGCCATGTGGCCCGGCGCCGTCGACACCATCGACATGCCGCTCGTCACGCCGGCCGGCTGCGCCATCGGCAGTTGCGCCGCGTTGCTCGGCGCAAGGCCGCCGCTCGTCTGCTTCAGCGAGCGCGCGAGCGTCGACGCGAAATCGACGTCGCGGGCCTGGTAGCCGGGCGTGTCGGCGTTCGCGATGTTCGACGACAGCAGTTCCTGCCGGTAGGCGCGCACGTCGAGCGCCTGTCGGCCGAACGCGAATTCCGCATCGAGTTTGTCCAGCATGTGTGCGTCTCTCCGTATGAAGCGCTGCACGCCCCTCGCACCGGATGGCGACCCGAGAGGCTTTTTTCCATGACAGCGATGGTAGGCGCGGGACGCAACCGGCAATCGGACGAATAACGCGGCAAAGCCCCCCTCTATTCATCGTTTGCGCGACGTCCCCGCTCCCTAGAATGCGAAGCGGATCAACGGATCGAGGACACGGCGATGACTGGCGGCGCACTTCGCGACAGGAGCGGGCGGCTCATGCACGTCCGGCGTGCGTTCGCGCTCGCCGCGGCGCTGTGGATCGCCGCGCCTACCGTGCACGCCGACGACGGGATGATCGTGATTCCCGGGCGCGGCGAGACGGCCGAAACCGCGCTCGCCCACGCCAATGCGGCGAGCGGCGGGCAGTTCGGCGGGAATGCGGGTGTCGCTTCGGCTTCGGGCGCGCAGTGGGCGGCCGGCGCCGGCTACGCGGCGCAACCACCCGGCCCGATGGTCGTGACGAGCGTCCCGCCGCCGGCCACCGCACCGGTCCCCGCGCCGGCCCCGATCCACGCAGCCGCCCGCGCGAACGCCGGTTACGGCGCGTCGCCGCGCGCGGCGGACCCCGCCGCCATCGCGACGGTCGTCGCCGGCACGGCCGAACCTGCATCGATGTCCGCGCGGCCGACGCCGCAGCAGGCAATGGCCGCCCGGCTGGCGGCGGCCCGCACCGCGTCGGTCGCGGCGGCGCCGCGCACGGCTGCTGCTGCGGCTTCGGCGGCTTCGGCCAACCCGGCCCCGGCCGCCGCCGCCGCCCAGCCCGCGACGCCGCCCGGCCAGCAAGACCCCGAAACGATCCGGCGCGCGGCGCTCGCGTTCCTGCAGCAGCAGATCG
This sequence comes from Burkholderia sp. BCC1208, assembly GCF_902833095.1. Lineage (NCBI taxonomy): Bacteria > Pseudomonadati > Pseudomonadota > Betaproteobacteria > Burkholderiales > Burkholderiaceae > Burkholderia > Burkholderia sp. BCC1208. The sequence goes on from NZ_CADFDY010000004.1 coordinate 24,073, forward strand.
CCGGCCTGCCCGGCAAGACCACCGCGACCGTCACGACCGCCTTTCCGCGCGGGCTCGCCACGTGCACGACGCTCGAACCGTTCTTGCCGACCGGCGCGCGGCTCTGGGGCCGCACGACGGTCGGCGTGCGCTGCGCGGGCGAACGGCCATGGACGGTCTACCTGCAGGCGAAGGTCGCCGTGCAGGCCACCTATTACGTCGCCGCGCGCCAGATCGCGCCCGGCGAGCCGCTCTCCGCGGCCGACCTGGTCGCGCGCGACGGCGATCTGACGGTGCTGCCGCTCGCGGTGATCACCGATCCGGCGCAGGCGATCGGCGCGACCGCGCTCGCGCGCATCTCGGCCGGGCTGCCGCTGCGGCAGGACATGCTGAAGAGCGCGGCGTCGGTGTCGGCCGGCCAGACGGTGCGGGTCGTCGCGGCCGGCCCCGGCTTCACGATCTCGGCCGAGGGCAGCGTGCTCGCGAATGCGGCGCCGGGCCAGTCGGTGCGGGTGCGGATGGCGGCCGGGCAGATCGTCACGGCGATCGTCAAGGACGCCGGCACCGTCGAAATTCCGCTGTAGGGACGGATCCGCCGCAAGAATGTAAAGAATTGTTTATTCGGAGCCATTCGGGCTCGCGATGCTAAAGTTCGGGCCGACCCGGCCGTTATCTGGGTCAAACCGTACAGGAAACCCATCGTGAAGATCGATTCCACTCCGAAACCGAGCCCCCTCGCGCCGACCGGCACCGGCGCGGCCCGTGCGCAGTCCGGCACGGCCCAGTCGTCCGGGCAGGCAGCCGACGCAGGATCGACCGGCGGCGACACGACCGTGAACCTGTCGGGTCTGTCGGGCCAGCTGCGTTCGGTATCCGCGTCGGGCGACGCCGATATCGACACGGGCCTGGTCCAGTCGATCAAGGACGCGCTGAACAACGGCACGCTGACAATCGACGCGAACAAGATTGCCGACGGCGTATTGAACACCGCCCGCGAACTGCTGCAGCAGCAGCGCCCGCAGGGCAGCTAATCCCGGCCTCGTGGCCGGGTCACCCGGTTTGCCGGCGCGCACAGCACTGTGCGCACCGGCGTGACGAGCATGACGCGATGAGAGAAGAGCTGCTGGCCACGGTCAACGACGAACACGCGACGGTCGAAGCGTTCGCGTCCCTGCTCGTCTACGAGGAAAAGGCGCTGACGACGGCCGAGCCGCTCGAGATGCTGCCCGGGATCGTCGAGAAGAAGAGCGAACTGATCGACCGGCTCGCGCAGCTCGAACGCACGCGCGACACGCAGCTTTGCGCGCTCGGCTTTCCGGCCGGCAAGAAAGGCATGGACCAGGCCGCCGAGCGCGATGCGCGCCTCGCGGGCCGCTGGCAACTGCTGCAACAGGCCGCCGAACGCGCGCGCCAGGCCAACGCGAACAACGGGATGCTGATCCGCATCCGGATGGACTACAACGAGCGCGCGCTCGCGGTGCTGCGCTCGGCGCCCGCGCCGGCCGGCGTCTACGGCCCGGACGGACGCGTCTCGGCGCTGACGCGCTGACGTCGCGCCGCGCGGCCGCCCGGCGGCCGCGCCCCTGCCTTCCCCGTCGTTACAACAGCGGACACGCGGTGACCTGCGTGCCGCGTTCCACGCACAGCCGCTCGTAGTCGCGCAGATACGCGCGCTCGGCGTCGTCCAGCAGGTCGAGATCGATCAGATCCCAGTCGTAGCCCACCGTCACGATGTTCTCGAACGTCACGGTGTCGGGCTGCACATCGTCCGGCCGCACGATCACGATGTTCTCGATCCGCACGCCGCCCTTGCCCGGCAGGTAGATGCCCGGCTCGACCGAAATCACCGCATTCGGCACCAGCCCGTACCGCGCGCCCGGCGCGAACCGCACGCCGCCCTCGTGTACGTGAATCCCGACGCCGTGCCCCGTGCCGTGGCCGAAATCGTAGCCGTGATCGCGACACACCTGCCGCACCAGCGCATCGACGTCGCCGCCTTTCGCGGTGGCCGGAAAGCGCGTGACGAGCCCCTTGATGCAGGCCTTCAGCGCGACCGTGTAAATCTCGCGCTGCCACGGCTGCGCGACCGTGTCCGCCCGCGTGCGGCGCAGCACGACGCGCGTGCAGTCCGTCGCGAAGCCGGCTTCGTAGTACGCGCCGCTGTCGAGCAGCACGAGTTCGCCTTCGGTCAGTTCGACCTCGGCGCTCGCCGCCGTGTAATGCGCGAAGGCGCTGTTCGCGCCGTTCGCCGCGATCGACGGAAACGACAGCGCGAGCGCCGAGCGCGCGCCGTACGCGTCGTTGATCGTGCGTGCGAGGTCGTACTCGGTGTGGCGCACGCCCGGCTCGCCGGTCTTCGCCCAGCGCATCGTCTCGGCGATGGCCGCGGAGCTGCGCGCGAACGCGTCGCGAAAGCGCTCGAGCACCGCCGGCGTCTTGCTCGCCCGCATCGCCTCGACCGGGTTGAAATCGGCATGCCGCGCGTGCGGCCACACGCGCTTCACCGTGTCGACGAGCGCGCAGTTCACCGATTCGAAGCCGTAGCACACGTGCTCGACCGCGAACGGCGCGAGAAAGCGCTCGAGCGCCGCGACGTCGCGGCGGATCACGTGCAGCGCCGGATACGAATCGAGCGCGACCTCGCAGCCGTCGCAGCCTTCCGGTAAAAACAGCGCCACCTGGCCGCCGATCGCGAACAGGAAGCCGAGGTGCGACGACGCGTTCGGGATGTGATAGCCGCGGCTGTTCAGCAGATATGCGAGATCGTCCGATGCGCAGGTGAAGAACGCCGTCCTGCCGTCGGCCGCGCCGGTATGCGCGGCGAGCCGGCGGTTCAGCGCGTCGAGGTTTTGCGCGACGCTCAGGCCGGTCATCGCGGCCGGGATCTCGAAGATCGGTCGCTCGACGTTCCAGCCCGGCAGCGCGATCGCGCGGTCGATCTCGCGGTCGGCGAGGCTCGACCAGTCGAGCGACGCGGCCTGCGTCTGCTCGAACAGCCGGTCGCGCTGGGCAACGCTGATCCGCCGCGCGTCGTAGCCGACCCGCGCGAGCCGGCTCGCGTGCGCGACCAGCCACTCGGCCATCGCCTGCCAGATCGTCACGTTCATGCCGAGCTTCTCGATGCGCACCCGCGCCGGATCGCACTGCTCGTCGGCCTGGAAGTGATAGCGGCCGTCGACGAACAGCACGAACGGCGGCACGCCGAGCGCCTGCGCGGTCGCCGCGCTCAGGAAGATCCCGCAGCCGGCCGAGCCGTCGAAGCCGGACACCGCATAGCGCGGGTTGTTGCTGCGCGGCAGATACTCGGTCACGTATTCGTCCTGCGACGTGATCAGCACCGCGTCGAGTCGCGCGGCATCGAGCAGGCGCGACAGGGCCGCCTGCGTGTCGGCGACGGACGCGTCGTACGGGGGAAGGCCGGAGAAGCTGTATTTCAGTCGATCGATCATCGGATGCCCGTTATTCATTGTCGGCGGCGGCCGGCGGCGTGTCGCGGCGTCGTGCCTGCCTGACACGACAGGTCGCCGCGGCGCCGGTCGCGCATGGCGCGACGCCGTTCCGGCGGCAGCCCTCGGGGGGAATTTTCGTCTCACTTAACTTTGTTTGATGCGCGACAGAATCTAGAGCACGGGGAAATTGAGGTCAAGCCAAAATTTTCGTAGGACTAAAATCGGCGTGCTGCCTGCGGATCCCGGCACAGCGCCAATTCGCGCGGCGACACCGCGCGGTACAATGCGCCGGCCTCGCCGCCCCGGCGACCGCACCGCCGCTGCGCCCGCGCCCCGGCTCGTTGCCACGAAAGAGATTCATGGATTCAGACCTCATGCGTATCGGCCAGCGCATTCGCCGCCTGCGCCGGGAAGCGAAGAAGACGCTGCTGGAAGTCGCGACCGAGGCGAAGCTGTCGGTCGGATTCCTGTCGCAGGTCGAACGCCATCTGACGGGCATCTCGCTGTCGTCGCTCGTCAACGTCGCGAAGGCGCTGGGCGTGCCGCTCGGCGCGCTGATCGACCAGCCGCGCCAGGCGCAGCCCGATTCGCACGAGGGCAGCCGCAAGCCGTATGCGCTCGACGCCGCGTCGCAGTGGTACGAGCGGCTGTCCACCACGTTCGACGGCAGCCAGATCAACGCGCTCAAGGTGCAGATGATGGAAGGCTACCGGTCGGAATGGGTCGCGCACGGCGGCGACGAATTCGTGTACGTGCTGACCGGCCGCATCTGCTACACGGTCGGCAAGAAGGATTACCCGCTGACGCCCGGCGACTCGCTGCACTTCGACGCGCGCAAGCGGCATCGCGTGGCCAACGTCGGCGACGGGCCGGCCGAGCTGATCGCAGTCAGCACGCTGCCGCTGTTCGACGACAGTTGTGCGGAATTCGTGTCGACGACGACGGCAATCGGGCAGTCGAAGCCCGGCGAGCCGCGCGCGAGCCGCCGCGCGCCGGCGCCCGAACGGGATGACCGCGACGCCGCCGCGGCGCGGCCGTCCACGCTTGGCGCGGCCGAAAAGAAGGTGTCGGCGAAGCCGCGCGCCGCCGCCGGCAAACGCCCGGCGGCCGCCACGTCGAAGCGCACGAAGAAACCGTGACGGTTGGCGGGCGCGCACGCCGTGCGCGCCATTCCGCGCCTACTCGCCGATCGCGAGCGCCTGCGCGACGGCCTGGATCCGCGCGCGATGCACGGCGTCCTTGATCTTCTCCGTGTCGGTGCCGATGCCGCGCGCGATCGCGCCGGCATCGACGCTGCGCGCCGCCACGAGCGCGACGCGCAGCCGCTCGGCCTGCGGATACGGCTGCGCATCGAGCCCGAGCCGGCCGCGCGCATCCGATTCGCACGCCTGCAGCAATTCGGCGAAGCGCGCCGGCTTGCGCAGCGCGTCGCTGCGCTCGAAGAGCCGCACCAGCGCGGCCGCGCCCATCTCCATCACGCGATGCAGGTTGCCATGCTCGCGCGCGACCACCAGCGCGAGATCGCGGCATTCGTTCGGCACGCGCAGCCGTTCGCACAACGGCTTGAGCAGCTCGACGCTGCGGCTTTCGTGGCCGACGTGGCGCGGCAGCACGTCCGCGGGCGTCGTCCCCTTGCCGAGATCGTGCGTGAGCGCCGCGAAGCGCACCGCCAGCGAATAGCCCTGCTTCGCCGCGTAGTCGACGACCATCATCACGTGCACGCCGGTATCGACTTCCGGGTGGTAGTCGGCGCGCTGCGGCACGCCCCACAACGCGTTCACCTCGGGCAGGATGCGCGCGAGCGCGCCGCATTCGCGCAGCACCGCGAACATCCGCGACGGCTTCGCCTCCATCAGCCCGCGCGCGATTTCCTGCCACACGCGTTCGGGCACGAGCGCGTCGACCTCGCCCGCGTCGACCATCCGCCGCATCAGCGCGAGCGTTTCGTCGGCGACCGTGAAATCCGCGAACCGCGCGGCGAAGCGCGCGATGCGCAGGATCCGCACCGGATCCTCGACGAACGCGTCGCTCACGTGCCGGAACACACGCGCGCGCAGGTCGGCCTGCCCGTCGAACGGATCGATCACCGGACCGACCAGCGCGCCCTCCGGGCTCACCTCGCGCGCCATCGCGTTGATCGTCAGGTCGCGCCGCGCGAGATCCTCGTCGAGCGTCACGTCCGGCGCGTAATGGAACTGGAAGCCGTGATAGCCGGCCGCCGTCTTGCGCTCGGTACGCGCCAGCGCGTATTCCTCCTGCGTCTGCGGATGCAGGAACACCGGGAAATCCTTGCCGACCGGCCGGAAGCCCTGCGCGGTCATCTGCTCGGGCGTCGCGCCGACCACCACGTAATCGCGGTCCTGCACCGGCACGCCGAGCAATTCGTCGCGGATCGCTCCGCCTACTGCGTAGATGTTCATGGCTGAGGTTCGTATTCGGCGATCACGTTGGTTTCACGGCGCGCGGCATCGATCCACCGCTGCACCGCCGGCAGCGCCGTCACGCGCGCCGCATAGCCGGCCGCCTCCGACGACAGCGCCGGCGCATACGTGTTGAAGCGCATCACGACGGGCGCATACATCGCATCGGCGATCCCGAATTCGCCGAACAGGAACGGCCCGCCCGATGCCTCGATGCATTCGCTCCACAGCGCGTCGATGCGCGCGACATCGGCGAGCGCATCGGGCGTCGCGCCGCGCCCCGGCATCGACTGACGGATGTTCATGCCCATCTGCGTGCGCAGCGCCGCGAAGCCCGAATGCATCTCGGCGGATACGCAGCGCGCATGCGCACGCGCGAGCGGGTCGGCCGGCCACATCGGCAAGTGCGGATAGCGCTCGGCGAGCGTCTCGGCGATCGCGAGCGAATCCCAGATCGCCAAGCCGTGATCGTCGACCAGGCATGGCACCTTGCCGGACGGCGAATACGCGAGGATGCGCGCGGCCGTGTCGTCGCGGCGCAGTTCGATCGCGATCTCGTCGAACGGGATGCCGAAATGCGTGAGCAGCACCCACGGGCGCATCGACCACGACGAGTAGTTCTTGTCTCCAATGACGAGTTTCATGACGGGGTTCCGGAAAACGCGAAAAAGGAAAAGAAAAGGGCCGACCCGCGGCGCCCCACGCGGGCGCTAGCGACGCGAGCGGAACCAGTCGAACCGCGAGCGCCCGGTCGCTTCGCCGAGATACGCGGGCGCAATGCTTTCGAGACTCGCGGGCGAGATCCCGAGTTCCGGCGCGAGCGGCCCCGACAGCACGTTGGGCACCGACATCGTCGCGAGATTGTCGCGCGTGAGCATCGGCTCGCCGGGCAGGCATTCGAACACGCTCGCCTGCAGCCGCGCAAGCGCGTCGGGCAGCCGCACGATGCGTGCCTGCCGGCCGACCAGCGTGCCGCAATAGCGCACCAGTTGCTCGAGCGTGTAGACGGTCGGGCCGCCGATTTCGTAGGTCTTGCCGTGCGCGGCCGCGAGATCGAGCGTGTTGACGAACGCGCGCACGACATCGCCGACGAACACCGGCTGGAAGCGCGCATCGGGCATCGCGAGCGGGAGCACGGGCACCGTGCGCTGCAGGTTCGCGAACGTGTTGAGGAATGCATCGCCCGGGCCGAACACGACCGACGGACGGAAGATCGTCAGCGCGAGCGAATCGGTGGCCGCGACCGCATGCAGCGCGGCTTCGCCGTCACCCTTCGAGCGCTGGTACATGCTCGCGCCGTGCGAATCGGCGCCGAGCGCGCTCATGTGCAGTACGCGCCGCACGCCGGCCTCCACGCACGCGGCGGCCAGCGCGGCCGGCAGCGCGACGTGCGCGCGCGCGAAGCCCGGCCCGTACGGCGTGCCGCGGCCGCCGTGCAGCACGCCGATCAGGTTGATCGCCGCCTGCGCGCCGGCGACGAAGCGCGCGAGCGTGCGCGTATCGAGCGCGTCGAGTTCGACGATGTCGACCGGCAGCATCTGCAGGTGGCGCGCGTGGTCGCGCCGGCGCGTGCCGATCCGCACCTGCTTGCCCGCGTCGATCAGCGCATTGACGAGCCGGGTGCCGATGAAGCCGGTGCCGCCCAGCAGCGCGACGGTCTGGCGATCCATGTTCGGAGCCTCCGAGGGGCTGTTCACGCTAATAACGGGCTTGCGAACGAGCCTGGCCGGTTGCAGTGCAAGAAGCAAGGAGCGCCGTTTGGCCGAGCCAAACAAGCGACGCGCGACGCCGCGATGCGGCCGGCCAGGCTCGTTCCCCTGACTTGGAAAAATCATGAATGGGGCTGGCCCGTTATTAGCGTGAACAGCCCCTTAAACACTGCCGCGTCTCGCGCGGCAGTTCGTATATCAGGGCGAGATCATGCCTAGACGTTTCTTCAACGACTGCGGTTTGCCCTCGAAGAGCGCCGCGTAGTAGACGGTGTTCGACAGCACGTTCTTCACGTAGTCGCGCGTCTCGTTGAACGGAATCGTCTCCGCGAAGATCGCGCCTTCGACCGGCTGCGTCAACACCTGGCGCCACTGGCGCGGCCGGCCCGGGCCCGCGTTGTAACCGGCGGTGGCGAGCACCGGCGAGCTGTCGAAGTTGTTGTAGATGTCCGCCAGATACCAGGTACCGAGCTGGATGTTGGTGTCGATGTCGTGCATCTGCGCACGCGAGATCGACCCCATGCCGAGCTTCTTCGCGACCATCTGCGCCGTCGCCGGCATCAGTTGCATCAGGCCGCCCGCGCCGACCGACGAACGCGCGCTGATGATGAAGCGCGATTCCTGGCGGATCAGCCCGTACGCCCACTCGATGTCGAGGCCCGTCGACTGCGCATAGCGCTCGACGGTGGTGCGGTACGGCGACGGGTAGCGCAGCGTGAAGTCGTGCTCGGCCTTCGTGCGGTCGGCCGTGTTGACCGTGCGGTCGAGCAGCTCGACGCGCTTGCCGTATTCGGCGGCCGCGAGCAGCTGGCGATCGGTCATCCCGCGCAGCGGCCAGTTCCATTCGCGATTGCCTTCGAGGCGCAGATTCAGCGCGTAAAAACGCTGCGCGAGCGCGAAGCCCGGGATCTTGCCCATCGCATCGATCTCGGCGTCGCTCACCTTCGTGCGCGGCGGGATCGTCGTGCGCTGGCCGAGCTCCTCGCCGGCCAACTGCCCGTAGAAGTTGAACTGGCCGGCGACCTGCTCGAATTCCTGGTTCGCCTGCAGCGTGTCGCCGCTCTGCTTGAGCGCGCGCGCATGCCAGTAGATCCACGCCGGATCGTTACGCAGCGACGGCGGCATCTGATCGATCGACCAGCGCACCATCGGCCAGTTGCCGGCGAGCAGCGCGGCGCGCGTGCGCCACTCATAGCCCGCGTTCGACAGCGGCGCGTTCGCCGATTTCGCGTACCAGACCGATGCCATCGGCGAGCGCTTGATCGCACCCTGGTAGCCGATCGCGCCCCACGCGATCGCCTGTTCCTGCTTGGTGAGCGAAGGCGCGACCGTCGTCAGCATCCCGGCGGCGGCGTCCGGATCGTTGCGCGCCATCCGGCTGAGCGCGATCAGCGCGAGCTGATGCGACGCGGCATCGGGGCCGACGCCGCGCGCGAGGTACAGCGGCGGCGCGCTCGTCGCCTGGTCGAAACCGGCCGGGCGCGGGCCGAGCGCATCGACGATCTTGCCGCCGAGCGTCGTGTAGTTCTGCTCGTACGCGAGGCGCGCCTGCTGCCACACGTCGTCGCTCGTGAACTGCTGGTTGACGGCGAGCGCGGTGATCAGGTCGACGCACGCATCGCCGTAGTTCTTCGGCTCGACCAGCAGCGCGCGCGCCGCCTCGGCGACGTTCTCGTTGCGCGCCGCGCGCGATTCGAGCGCATAGCACTTGACCTGCGTGTCGTCGTCGAGCACGAAGCGCTTGTACTGGTCGTCGAAATTGCGCCAGTCGTGGCGCGCGCCGAGTACGAGCAGGTAGTCGTTGCGCAGGCGATCGGCGATCGCCTGGCCATCGTAGCGCTGCAGGAACGACTGCACGGGCGCGTCCGGCGCATCGACGCGCGCGCGGCCCGTCGAATCGAACAACTGCGGCTTGATCTGGAAATACTCGACGTAGGACGGAACCGGATAGTTCGGGATCATCGACGCGAGCTGCGCGGCCTTCGCGGCGTCGTTGCGGCGTGCGGCTTCGCGAAGCTGCACGAAGATCTGGTCATCCCCGGGGAGCGTGTCGTCGTTCGGTGCGGCGCACGCGGCCGTGCCCGCGACGAGCGCGGCGGCGGAAAGTGCGAGCGCGACCGCGCGATATACTCGGAAAAGGCTGTTCGACATCGTTTTGAATGGAGCACGAAGTGAGCGAAAGCATAGCACGCAACCCTGTGCCGAACCCGAAGGTTGCGCTGCGCAAAATGCTGTCCGGCGCCCGTCGCGACGCCGCGTCGCAGCCCGCCGCGAACGCCGCGCTCGACGCGCGGCTGCGCACGCTGCTCGAGCGCCTGGCGCCGCGCACGGTCGGGTTCTACTGGCCGCTGCCCGGCGAATTCGATGCGCGCGACGCGGTGCTCGCGTGGTGCGCGGCGGGTGCCGGCCGGTGCGCCGCGTTGCCGGTGATCGGCGAGCGTCACACGCCGCTCGCGTTCCATGCGTGGGACGCGCACACGCCGATGCGCGAAGGTCATCACCGGATTCCCGAACCGGCGTCGGGAATCGTCGTCGTGCCCGATCTTTTGCTGATTCCCTGCGTGGGATTCGATCCGCAGCGCTACCGGCTCGGCTACGGCGGCGGCTACTACGACCGCACGCTCGCCGCGTGGCCGGGCGACGCGCTGCCCGTGACGGTCGGCATCGCATACGAAGCGTGCCGCGTCGATGCGCTGCCGGCCGAAGCGCACGACCTCGCACTGCGCTGGATCGTCACCGACGGTGCGCTTTACCCGGCCGCCGGATGATGCCGCGCGCGGCGCCGCGATCGGCGCCGCCGGCCCGCGAGCGCGTCGCCGCGCCCGACCGTTTCCGCCGTCGTTTACAGCGATGCCGCCGCGCGCGCGGCCGTGTCGTAGAGGCCCGATGCGTGGCGCAGCAACTGCGCCGCGTCGCCGATCTGCTCGTTGGTGAGGCCGCTGTCCTTCAGCGTCTCGATCAGGCAGTGCTCGCGCACCTCGCGGTACTTCAGGCACAGGTCGCGGCCCGCGTCGGTCGCGAAGAAGAACACTTCCTTGCCGCTCTTCTCGCTCTTCACATAGCCACGGGCGATCAGTTTTTTCAGCGCATAGGTCGCGACGTGCGTATCCTCGATATTGAGCACGAAGCAGATGTCGGCGAGCTTCTTCTTGCGTTCGCGATGGCTGACGTGATGCAGCAGCGAGACCTCGACCGCCGTCATGTCCTTCGCGCCCGCCGCCGACATGCAGCGCACCATCCAGCGGTTGAACGCGTTGCCGGCCATGATGAGCCCGTATTCGAGCTCCGACAGCTCCGCGCTCGAATCGGAAACGAGGTGTTCGGATGACACGATCTTGGTCGCAGGACGCTTCATGGAAAGGCGGCGCAAGCCGGATGACAGGATGTGCCCGAGTGTACGCCAGAAGCCCCGACATACGAGCTAGGCGAAAACGCTTATTGAGAAGTTGTCGATATTTTATCGACAATGTGCGCTAACATTGCCGTCCGAACCGTGCCAGTCCGATGACGCAACCCCGCATTTATCCGCTCGGCGATGCCGCCCTCGTCTGCGAGGCGCCGCCGCCCGCCACGCTCGATTGTCAGCGCCGCGTCTGGGCCGTGGCCGCGGCCGCGCGCGCGTGGCCCGACGTGATCGACGTCGTCCCCGGCATGAACAACCTGACCATCGTGTTCGACTCGCTCGCCGCGACGGCCGACTCGCTCACGCCCGCGCTGCGCGACGCGTGGGAGACGGCCGACGTCGAGCACGCGGACGGCCGCGAGGTCGAGATCCCGGTCGAGTACGGCGGTGCCGCCGGCCCCGACCTGGCGGCCGTCGCCGCCCACACGGGGCTGTCGGCCGACGAGGTCGTCGCGCGCCACGCGGCCGGCGCCTACGTCGTGTTCTTCGTCGGATTTCAGCCGGGCTTCGCGTATCTCGGCGGCCTCGACGCGTCACTGCACACGCCGCGCCGCGCGGCGCCGCGCCTCGAGGTGCCGGCCGGCTCGGTCGGCATCGGCGGCGCGCAGACGGGCATCTACCCGGCCACGTCGCCCGGCGGCTGGCAACTGATCGGTCGCACGTCGCAGCTGCTGTTCGACCCGGCGCGGCCGCAGCCGACGCTGCTGCTGCCCGGCGACCGCGTACGCTTCACCATTGCGGGAGTCGACGCACGATGACCCAGAGCAACGCACCGGGCACCATCGAGGTCGTGCGGGCCGGCCCGCTGTCGACCGTGCAGGATCTCGGGCGCCGCGGCACGCGCCATCTCGGCGTCGCGCAGGGCGGCGCGCTCGACGGCCTCGCGCTCGAAGTCGGCAACCGGCTCGTCGGCAACCGCCCCGACGCGGCGGCCGTCGAAATCACGATCGGCCCCGCCACGTTCCGCTTCACGCGCGCCACGCGCATCGCGATCACCGGTACCGAGTTCGGCGCGACGCTCGACGGCCGGCGCGTGCATTCGTGGTGGAGCCTGCCGGTCGACGCCGGGCAGACGCTCGTGCTGCCGGCCGCGAAACGCGGGATGCGCGGCTACCTGTGCATCGCGGGCGGCATCGACGTGCTGCCGATGCTCGGCTCGCGCAGCACCGATCTCGCGTCGCGCTTCGGCGGCCTCGGCGGCCGCACGCTGCGCGACGGCGACCGCCTCCCGGTCGGCGTGCCGCCGGCCGGCGCGAGCTGCCTCGCGGCCGATGCGCCCGAATTCGGCGTGAAGGCGCCGGCCTGGTGCGCGTTCGTGCGCGTCGACGAACCGCCGCGCCGTCACCGCCCCGCGCATGCGCCGTGGGCGATGCCCGTGCGCGTGCTGCCGGGCCCCGACTACGCGTCGTTCGCGGCCGATTCGCAGCAGGCGTTGTGGGACGAGGAATGGCTCGTCACCGCGAACAGCAACCGGATGGGCTATCGGCTCGCCGGCGCCGAGCTCGTGCGCGAGCGGCCGGTCGAGCTGTTGTCGCACGCGGTGTTGCCCGGCACGATCCAGGTGCCGCCGAATGGCCAGCCGATCGTGCTGATGCACGACGCGCAGACCACCGGCGGCTACCCGAAGATCGGCACGGTGATCCGCGCCGACCTGTGGAAGCTCGCGCAGGCGCGGCTCAACCTGCCGATCCGCTTCGTACGCACGACCCTCGACGCCGCGCGCGCCGCCCTCGTCGCGGAACGGGCGTACCTGCGGCAGATCGACGTCGCGATCGAGATGCGCGAGGAAGCGCGCCGCCGTGCCCAATCGCGCGCGGCGTGACAATGATGGAAGCAGCACGGAGGACGCGCCACGCAATCAGTGGACGAGGAACATCATGGAAATCGATCTGAATGCCGATCTCGGCGAAGGATGCGGATCGGACGAGGCGCTGCTCGACCTCGTCACGTCGGCGAACATCGCATGCGGATGGCATGCAGGCGGCGCGAATGCGATGCGCGACTGCGTGCGCTGGGCCGTGCAGAAAGGCGTGTCGATCGGCGCGCATCCGAGTTTTCACGATCCGGAGAATTTCGGCCGCAAGGAAATGCAGCTGCCGGCCGGCGACATCTATGCGGGCGTGCTGTACCAGCTCGGCGCGCTGTCGGCGATCGCGCAGGCCGAGGGCGGCCGCATCGCGCACGTGAAACCGCACGGCGCGCTGTACAACCAGGCCGCGCGCGATCCGATGATCGCCGACGCGGTGGTGTCCGCGATCCACGACTTCGATCCGTCACTCGCGGTGTTCGGGCTCGCGAACAGCGTGTTCGTCGCGGCAGCGCGGCATGCGGGGCTCTCGGCGGTGGAGGAAGTGTTCGCCGATCGCGGCTACCGCGCGGACGGCTCGCTCGTGCCGCGCAGCCTGCCCGGCGCGCTGATCGACGATGAAGACGCGGTGCTCGCGCGCACGCTCGACATGGTGCGCAACCGGCAGGTGCGCGCGCTGAGCGGCGAATGGGTGCCGCTCAATGCGCAGACCGTCTGCCTGCATGGCGACGGGCCGCACGCGCTGGCGTTCGCGAAGCGGATCCGCGCGGCGCTCGAGGCCGCGGGTGTCGATGTGGTGGCGCCGGGGGCATTGCAGGCGGACGAAGGCGCGTAACGAAGCATTCGGTGCGTCGCCCGCGCGTTGCACGTTTTCGTCGCACCAAAGAAAAAAGCGCCCTCGTGGCGCTTTTCCGTTGGCGCAATCGCTGCGGCTTCGCCGTCTGTCGATTCACCCCCCGAAACCGTCTTTCGACGGTGACCGGAAAAATATTCCGGATTAAAAAACGTCCGCCGCCGCCCGATCACTGCCTTCCCCGGTCAGACGACGGAACGTCGCTTATGTGCAAGTCGGCCTGCATGCATGTGTTGTTCGACGATGATTGGCCCCGCCGTGCATGCAGACTCTCCGCGGCCGGCACGCGCTTCACGTGCCGGCGACGCTCACCCCGCGCTTTATTTCTGCTACCCCGTAGAACTTATCTATTCTTTTCATTTTTTCAACTTGTGGAGTGAAGAATAGATATTGGCCGAACGGGATGTCAATCGTTTTAAACGCTATTTTCCGACGATTCAAGGGTTTTCCTTATCGATTGCCGCCGCCATGCAGGCGCCTCGCCGCGTGCGCACGGCGTCGATCAAACAGGGGGAGATCGGTGCATCGGAGCCGCGCGCGATCAGTTCGCGTCGACCCGGTATCCTTGCTGGCGCAACAATTCGAGCACGCCGCGCGGGCCGCCCAGATGCAGCGCGCCGATCGCGACGAACAGCGGCCGGTTCGGCGCCGCGATTGCCGTCATCCGTGCAACGAAGCGCCGGTTGCGCTCGTACACGATCTTGTTGTCGAGCGACGCCGACAACGCCTTCGAACGCGCGAGCCGCTCGCTCTTCGCGACGGCCCATGCGGAGATCGCATCGGCGTCGCCAATTCGCCACAGTCGGTGCAGCGCCTTGATGTCGTCGGCGTTCTGCGCGGGCGTCTGCACCATGTCCTGCGCGAGCATCTCGCGCTGCTCGGCGAGCGTCAGCCCGGTGAACGCGCGCATCTGTTCGGCGAGCGTCTCGAGCCCGATCACGCGGCCGCCCTTCTTCTTCAGGAACACGTTCTGCAGTTGCGCCTCGGTGCCGTATTCGGTCTGCAGGCCCGCCGACAGCGAATCGTAGGTCTCGACGACGAGCGCCGCGAGCCACGGCCGCATCTTGCGGATCTCGGCGAGCGCGGCCGGGTTGCCGCGCAGGCGCGCCGCGAGCCGCTGCCACAGCGGCTCGGGCAGCAGGCGCTGCAGGCACGGGTAGCGGCACACGCCGTACTTCGACACGTCGTCCTGCGATTCGAGCAGATCGTCGGGCGACAGCTCGAGCGCGAGCGTCGGCGACGCGGCGAGCGCCGCGAGGATCCGCGGCCGGAACGGCTGCATGCTCGGATAATCGGACGGGTCGCCCGTATGCAGCGTGCCGAGCACGTAGAGCGTGACCTTGCCCTTGGTCGCGACGTAGAACGGCATGCGCGCCGGCTGCACGCGCACGGCGCCGCTCGACACCGTGCCGTCCGACACGGACGGCGCATGGAAGCCCGGCAGGCTCATGCCCGGCGGCGGAACCTGCGCCGGATGAATCGGCGAAGTCGCCGGCGCACGCCCTTCGGCGCGCGCCGGTTCGACGGGCACCACGACGCTGGCCGCCACGCACGCGCCGGCCAGCGCCGCGCCCGTGACGGTACGCACGCTCCAGCGCCGCGCGTAGCGGTACGCGCGCATCGCGCGCGCGCCGCCTGTTCCCGCACGGCGCACACCGGACACGCGCGCCGCCAACGCTTCAGGCATTCGCCTCCCCGACCTCCTCGGCGCGATGGCAGGCCACGCGCCGGCCGTCCACTTCGCGCAATTGCGGCTCCTCGACGCGGCACCGCTCGACCGCGTACGGGCAGCGCTGGTGGAACGCGCAGCCCGACGGCGGATTGAGCGGCGACGGCAGCTCGCCCTGCAGCTTGATCTGCACGCGGCGGTCTTCCTCGAAGATCGCCGGCGTCGCCGACATCAGCGCCCGCGTGTACGGATGGCGCGGCCGTGCGTAGATCGTCGCCTTGTCGCCGAGCTCGGCGACGCTGCCGAAGTA
The DNA here is from genome assembly GCF_902833095.1 of Burkholderia sp. BCC1208. NCBI lineage: Bacteria > Pseudomonadati > Pseudomonadota > Betaproteobacteria > Burkholderiales > Burkholderiaceae > Burkholderia > Burkholderia sp. BCC1208. The sequence goes on from NZ_CADFDY010000004.1 coordinate 39,672, forward strand.
CATCACCATCACGTCGTCCGCGACGTGCTCGACCACCGACAGGTTGTGCGAGATGAACACGTAGCTCGTCTTGAACTGCTCCTGCAGATCCATGAACAGGTTCAGGATCTGCGCCTGGATCGACACGTCGAGCGCGGACACCGGCTCGTCGGCGACGACGATACGCGGATCGAGGATCATCGCGCGCGCGATCGCGACCCGCTGGCGCTGGCCGCCCGAGAACATGTGCGGATAGCGCTTCGCGTGCTCGGGCCGCAGGCCGACCGTGCGCATGATCTGCGCGATGCGCGCGGCGCGCTCGGCGGCCGTCAGGTTCGCGTTGATCTCGAGCGGCTCGGAGAGCGTCTGCTCGACGGTCTTGCGCGGGTTCAGCGACGCGAACGGGTTCTGGAACACCATCTGCACGCGGCGGCGCAGGTCGGCGACCGTGTCGCGGCTCGCGCCGGCCACGTTCTTGCCGTCGATCGTCAGGCTGCCCGCCGTGGGCGTCTCGATCATCGTGAGCTGGCGCGCGAGCGTCGACTTCCCGCAGCCCGATTCGCCGACGACGGCGAGCGTCTTGCCGCGCTTCAGCGAGAACGACACGCCGTTCAGCGCCTTGACCGTGCCCTGGCCGAACATCCCGCGCTTCACCGAATAGTGTTTCGCGAGGCCATCGGCCACCAGCACAGCTTCCTCGTCGTGCGATGCGCGAGGCGTTTCATTGACAGCATTCATCGTGCGCCTCGCGTCAGGTCGAGATTGGAAACATTGAGCGGCTTGATGCAGCGCGCACGCATCGCATCGTTGCCCGACACCAGCGTGTCGAGCGCCGGCCGCGCCTTGCGGCAATCGTCGACGACGTACTTGCAGCGCGGCGCGAACAGGCACCCGGACGGGCGATCATCGCGGCCCGGCACCATGCCGGGCAATGCGGCAAGGCGACGCGCCCCCTGATTGTGCTCGGGAATCGCCGCGAGCAGCGCTTCGGTGTACGGATGATGCGGCGCGCGGAAGATGTCGGGCACGCGGTTGGTCTCGATGATCTCGCCCGCGTACATCACCGCGACGCGATGCGCGACCTCGGACACCACGGCCAGATCGTGCGAGATCAGCACGAGCGCCATCCCGCGTTCCTTCTGCAGCTTCACGAGCAGATCCATGATCTGCGCCTGGATCGTCACGTCGAGCGCGGTGGTCGGCTCGTCGGCGATCAGGAGCTTCGGGTTGCACGCCACCGCCATCGCGATCATCACGCGCTGGTTCATCCCGCCCGACATCTGGTGCGGGAACGACGCGATGCGGTTCTTCGCATCGGGAATGCCGACCTGGTCGAGCAGTTCGAGCGCGCGCCGGTGCAGCGCGTCGCCGCGCAGGCCTTCGTGCAGCTTCAGCACCTCCTTGATCTGGTAGCCGACCGTGTAGCTCGGGTTCAGGCTCGTCAGCGCGTCCTGGAACACCATCGCGATGTCCTTGCCGACGATCTTGCGGCGCGCCTTCGGCGACGCCTTCAGCAGATCGACGCCGTTGAACGTCACCTCGTCGGCCGTCACCTTGCCGGGCGCGTCGATCAGGCCCATCAGCGCCATCATCGTCACGCTCTTGCCCGAGCCCGATTCGCCGACGACGCCCACGACCTCGCCCGGCGCGACCGACAGATGGATCCGGTCGACCGCGGGCAGGCCGTTGAAGTTCACCGCGAGATTGCGGATAGTCAGTAGATCTTGGCTCATGTCATCCTCCGCCGGGCCGCTCCAAGGAGGATGACCGCCCCCTTGGGGGGCAACGAACGAAGAGAGTGTGGGGGTCGTTTCATATCACGCCATCCGCTTCAGTTTGGGATCGAGCGCGTCGCGCAGCCCGTCGCCGAGCAGGTTGATCGCGAGCACCGAAATCAGGATCGACAGGCCGGGCATCGTCACGATCCACCATGCGTTGTCGATGTAGTCGCGCGCGGACGCGAGCATCGCGCCCCACTCGGCGGTCGGCGGTTGCACGCCGAGGCCGAGGAAGCCGAGCGCGGCCGCGTCGAGGATCGCCGACGAGAAGCCGAGCGTCGCCTGCACGATCAGCGGCGCCGTGCAGTTCGGCAGCACCTGCGAGAACATCAGGCGCAGCGTGCCGGCGCCGGCCACGCGCGACGCGGTCACGTATTCCTTCTGCAGCTCGCCGAGCGCCGACGCGCGCGTGAGGCGCACGTAGGCCGGCAGCGCGACGATCGCGATCGCGAACATCGTGTTGGTGAGGCCGGGGCCGATGATCGCGACGACCGCGACCGCGAGCAGCAGCGACGGCAGCGCGAGCAGCACGTCCATGATGCGCATCACCGGCGTGTCGGCCCACTTCTGGAAGAACGCGGCGACGAGCCCGAGCACGATGCCGGGAATCAGCGCGAGCACGACCGACACGAAGCCGATCCAGAACGACATCCGCGCGCCGAACATCAGCCGCGAAAGAATGTCGCGGCCCGCTTCGTCGGTGCCGAGGACGAATTGCCAGTTGCCGCCGGCGAGCCACGCGGGCGGAATCTTCACGTAGTCGCGGTATTGCTCGACCGGGCTGTGCGGCGCGATCAGCGGCGCGAGCAGCGCGACGACGATCAGCACGATCACGACGATGCCCGCGCCGACGGCGCCGCGGTTGCGCGAGAAGTTGGCCCAGAACTCGCGCAGCGCGAGCGCACGGCCGCCGGCCGGCGCGGATTCGCTCGGCAGGGTATTTTGCAGATTGCTCATGGGATTACCTCGTGTGGCGGATGCGCGGATTCAGCACGCCGTACAGCAGGTCGACGACCAGGTTCACGACGATCACGAGCGTCGCGATCAGCAGGATGCCGCCCTGGACGACCGGATAGTCGCGGCGGCCGATCGCATCGATCAGCCACTTGCCGACGCCGGGCCACGAAAAGAGCGTCTCGGTCAGCACGGCGCCAGCAAGCAGCGTGCCGATCTGCAGGCCGATCACGGTGACGACCGGGATCAGCGCATTGCGCAGCGCATGCACGACGACCACGCGCACGGGCGACAGCCCTTTCGCGCGGGCGGTGCGGATGTAGTCCTCGCGCAGCACCTCGAGCATCGACGAGCGCGTCATCCGCGCGATCACCGCGAGCGGGATCGTGCCGAGCACGATCGCGGGCAGGATCAGGTGGCTCACCGCCGACTTGAACGAGCCTTCGTCGGGCGCGAGCAGCGCGTCGATCAGCATGAAGCCGGTCGGATGCGGGAAGTCGTATTCGACCGCGATGCGCCCCGACACGGGCGTCCAGCCGAGGTACGACGAGAACACCATGATGAGGATCAGCCCCCACCAGAAGATCGGCATCGAGTAGCCGGTGAGCGCGGTGCCCATCACGCCGTGATCGACGACCGAGCCGCGCCGCAGCGCGGCGATCACGCCGGCCGGCAGCCCGACCGCGAGCGCGAACACGAGCGCGCACAGCGACAGCTCGACGGTCGCCGGGAAGCGCGCGAAGAATTCGCCCGCGACGCTCGTGTTGGTGATGATCGACGTGCCGAGGTCGCCGTGCAGCGCCCGGCCGATGTAGTGGAGATACTGCAGCGGCAGCGGCTCGTCGAGCCCGAGGCGTTTCATCGCCTCCGCGTGCATCGCGGGATCGACGCCGCGCTCGCCCATCATCACTTCGATGGGGTCGCCCGGTATCAGGTGAATCAGCGCAAACGCCAGGATGGTGATGCCGATGAAGGTCGGGATCACCATCCCCACGCGGCGCAACACGAATGTGAACATGATGCGTCTCGTATTTTCTTGTGGGAAATGTGCGACCGGCGACGGGAAGCTTTTGGCCTCCCGCCGCCGGATGAGTTAGCCGGTCTTCGCGACAGCTTACGACAGGCGTGTTACTTCACGCTAACCCCGTCGAAGCGGGCATAGCCGAGCGGTTCGATACGCATGTCGACCACGTTCTTGCGCACCGGTTGATAGACCGTCGAGTTCGCGATCGGCGAGAACGGCAGCTGTTGCGCGAAGATCTGCTGCGCCTGCGTGTAGAGCTTCGTGCGCGCGTCCTGGCCCGTCGTCGTGCGGCCCTTCTGGACCAGCTCGTCGAACGGCTTGTAGCACCAGTGCGAGAAGTTGTTGCCCTTGATCGCGTCGCAGCCGAGCAGCGTGCCGAGCCAGTTGTCCGGATCGCCGTTGTCGCCCGTCCAGCCGATCAGCATCGTGTCCTGCTCGCCCGCGTGCGCGCGCTTGATGTACTCGCCCCACTCGTACGTGACGATCTTCGCCTTCACGCCGATCTTCGCCCAGTCGGCCTGGATCATCTCGGCCATCAGGCGGGCGTTCGGGTTGTACGCGCGCTGCACGGGCATCGCCCACAGCGTGATCTCGAAACCGTTCGGGAAGCCTGCCTTCGCGAGCAGCGCCTTCGCCTTCGCGGTGTCGTAGGCAGCCATCTTCAGGTTCTTGTCGTACGACCATTGGGTCGGCGGCATCGGCGCGGTCGCGGCCTGGCCGGCGCCCTGGTAGACGGACTCGAGGATCGCCTTCTTGTTGATCGCCATGTCGAGCGCCTGACGCACTTCGAGCTTGTCGACCGGCTTGTGCTCGACGTTGTACGCGAGATAGCCGAGGTTGAAGCCGGCCTGCGACGGCATGTCGACGTTCGAATCGGCCTTCAGCGTCGCGATGTCGGCCGGGCGCGGATAGCTCATCACCTGGCATTCGTTGCGCTTGATCTTCTGCACGCGCACGCCCGGATCCGGCGTGATCGAGAAGATCAGCTTCGACAGCTTCACCGCACCCTTCTTCCAGTAATCAGGATTGCCGTCGAAGCGGATCGTCGCGTCCTTCGTGTAGCTGCGGAAGATGAACGGGCCCGTGCCGATCGGCTTCTGGTTGATGTCGGCGGCCTTGCCGGCCTTCATCAGCTGGTCGCCGTATTCGGCCGACAGGATCGACGCGAATTCCATCGCCATGTTCTGGATGAACGGCGCGTTCGGCTCGGCCAGCGTGAACTTCACGGTGTACGGATCGACCTTCTCGATCTTCGTGATCAGCTTGTCGAGACCCATGTCGGTGAAGTACGGGAACGACACCGGGTACGCCTTGCGAAACGCGTTGTTCGGATCGAGCATGCGCTCGAACGAGAACACGACGTCGTCCGCATTGAACTCGCGCGTCGGCTTGAAGAAGTCGGTCGTGTGGAACTTCACGCCGTGGCGCAGGTGGAACGTGTACACCTTGCCGTCGGACGACACGTCCCACTTCTCGGCGAGGCCGGGTTCGACCTTCGTGCCGCCGCGCTCGAATTCGACGAGGCGGTTGTAGACGGTGAACGTGGCGGCGGTGAAATCGACGCCGGTCGTAAATTGCGCGGAATCGAAACCCGCCGGGCTGCCTTCTGAGCAGTAGACGAGCGTTTTGTTCGGGATCTGTGCGAATGCAGAGCCCGCGACGCCGAGCGATGCCGCTGCCACGCCTGCAATGGCGGTAACACGCAGGGTGTGCAACAGACGGTTGTATTCCATGTTTCCTCCAGGTCTCCAGATCGGAACCGGCCCCGCCAGGGAGCCGGCGTACGCGGATATTACTTGAGCTAGCGATTTTGCAACAAGCTGGAGAAAAAACTCTTCTAGACGCGTGCGCACGGGTTTTTGCCGATGTCTGCCGCGAATGAAAGATGCGAAGACGCGCGCGAGCGTCCGTTCCGCTCATCTCGCGCATGTTTCGTTCGACGACTAAACAATTCAGACGCGAACACGAAGGTTCGGCATGCGATTTTCATCGTTGGCCGGCCATCGTTGCATTTCGCGAAACGATGCGATGACGGCATTCGAGCCGTCATGCGCTCACGCCGGCGCGTCGAGATCGGCGCTGCGCGCGGGCACGAACGCGACCGCGACGATCGACAACGCGAGCCCCGCCATCACGTAATAGGTCGGCGCGAGCGGCGTGCCCGTGACCTTGATCAGCCACGTGACGATGAACTGGCCGAAGCCGCCGAACAGCATCACCGCGACGTTGTACGCGATCGACAGCCCGGTCGAGCGCACGTTGGCCGGGAACAGCTCGGCGATCATCGCGCCGAACGGCCCGTAGTAGCCCGCGAGCGTCACCGACAGCACGGCCTGTACCGCGATCAGCCGCCCGATGCTCGGCGCCGCGTCGAGCCACGCGAACAGCGGATACATCAGCGCGAGCGTCAGCACGAGCGACCACAACGACAGCCCCTTGCGGCCGATGCGGTCCGACCACGCGCCCGCGACCGGCGACAGCACCACGAGCAGCAGATTGCCGACGATTCCCGCGTAGAACGATTCGGCGTACGGCAGATGCAGCTGCTTCACCGCGAAGGTCGGCAGATAGATGATCAGCGCGTAGATCGTCACGGTCAGTGCGATCACCGAGCCGAACCCGCACAGCACCTCGCGCGGGTGGCGCGTGAACACTTCGCCGAGGGTCGCTCGGCGCGCGCTCTGCTGCGCATGCAGGAACGCTTCGGAATCGTCGAGATTGCGGCGGATGTAGAAACCGATCGGACCGATCACGAGCCCGAGGATGAACGGCACGCGCCAGCCCCAGCTGCGCAGCGCATCGGGCGACAGCCCGCGCGTGACGGCCGCGCCGACCAGCGCGCCGATCAGCAGCGCGCCCGCCTGGCTCGCCATTTGCCAGCTGCCGTAGAAGCCGCGTTTCGAGAACGGCGCCGCTTCGATCAGCAGCGCCGTCGCGCTGCCGAATTCGCCGCCCGCGGAGAAGCCCTGCAGCAGCCGGCCGAGCACGATCAGGATCGGGCCGCCGATGCCGATCGCCGCGTAGGGCGGCGCGATCGCGAGCAGGAAGATGCCGGCCGTCATCAGCAGGATGACGAGCGACAGCGCGGCCTTGCGGCCCGCGCGGTCCGCGTACAGCCCGAACACGATGCCGCCGATCGGGCGCATGAAGAACGCGACGCCGAACGTCGCGGTGGTGAGCAGCAGCGACGAGTATTCGCTGGAGGTGGGAAAGAACAGCTCGGCGATCACGACCGTCATGAAGCCGAACACCGTGAAGTCGTACCACTCGAGCGCATTGCCGATCACGGCGGCCACCACCGCGCGCCGGTTCAGCGCACGCTCGGGCCGGGCCGTTTTCGTTGAATTCGCAATCGTCGCCATGCGTGCCTCGTCCTCGTGGATTCGCCGTGTCGGGCAGTTCGGCGCGCGGGGTGCCGCGGCGCGCTGGTGTGCAGCGAGTGTAGAAAGCGACGGAACCGTTTTCAAGCAATAAAAAACGCCCGCCATCGAACGACAGCGAGCGTGTTGCGGTTTTCGCCACAATGCGGCATCGCACGACGCCGCACGGGCCTCAACCCATCTTCGAGAAAGCGCTGCACCAGCCCTTCGCCGACACCTGCTTGCCGGGGAACGCGCCGCACGGGCCCGAAGCCGAGCCCTTCTTGCCCTGGTACAGCATGCAGGCCGCACAATCCTGGCCCGCTGCGTATTTCGGATACTTCGTCTTGTCGACCTTTGTGGCATCGGCCTTGTAGCCGAGTGCCGCCGCGGTCGGATCGGTTTCCGACAGCATCGGCGCATCGGCCAGCGCTTCGCGCGACAGCGCCAGCGCGGACACGGCACCAATGCTCGTGATCAGGAAACTCCGACGGGATGTTTTCATGGGGGACTCGCTCCAACGTTATCGGTTTGAAAGCCGTTCTCGCGACGGCGTTCGACAGAATAACGCCCAAGCGGACAAATGTGCGCGCCGAAATGCCGGAGATAAGGGATTTCACACGGGTTTCGGCCGGCCCGCACGGCGCCGGCCCGTGCGTCACGCGCGCGACACCATGTCGCCGACGCGCTGCGCGAGCGCAAGTGCGGCGGTGAGCCCCGGCGACTCGATGCCGAACAGGTTCACGAGCCCGCGCACGCCGTGCTGCGCGGCGCCCTGCACGATGAAGTCGGCCGGCGGCTCGCCGGGCCCCGCGACCTTCGGCCGGATGCCCGCGTACGCCGGCTGCAGCGCATCGTCGGGCAGGCCCGGCCAGAATGCGCGGATCGACGCGTAGAACGCGGCCGCGCGCGCCGGATCGACTTCGTAGCGTAGCGAATTGCACCATTCGACGTCCGGGCCGAAGCGCGCCTGCCCGCCGAGATCGAGCGTCAGGTGTACGCCGAGCCCCGCTCGATCGGGCATCGGATAGATCAGGTGCGAGAAGGGCGCACGGCGCGACAGGCTGAAATAATTGCCGCGCGCGAGATAGAGCGGCGGCACCCAGCGTGGATCGAGGCCGCGCGTGCGGCGCGCGAGCGCCTGCGCACCGAGGCCCGCGCTGTTGATCACGCAGGTGGCGTCGATCTCGGCCGGCGCGGCGCCGCCGGTGCGCACGATGAAGCGCCCGCCGCGCAGTACGTCGATCGCTTCGACCGGGGATTGCAGCGCGCACACGGCGCCGTCGCGTTCCGCATCGCCGAGCAGCGCGAGCATCAACTGGTGGCTGTCGACGATGCCCGTCGACGGCGAGAACAGCGCCTCCACGCATTCGAGCGCGGGCTCGAGCGTCTGCGCTTCCGCACGCGTGAGCGGCAGCAGGTCGAGCACGCCGTTTTCGGCCGCGCGCGCGGCGATCGCCTTCAACTGCTTCACCTGCGCGGCGCTCGTCGCGACGAGCAGCTTGCCCGTGCGCCGGTGCGGCACGTGATGCGTGTCGCAGAATTCGTACAGCAGGTCGCGCCCGCGCACGCACGACACCGCCTTCAGCGACCCGCGCGGATAGTAGAGCCCCGCGTGAATCACCTCGCTGTTGCGCGAACTCGTGCCCGTGCCGATCGCGTCGGCCGCCTCGAGCACGATCGTTTCACGCCCGCGCGCGGCGAGCTCGCGCGCAATCGCCAGACCGACGACACCCGCGCCGATCACGACACAATCCGTCTGCTCCATGGCTTTTCGCGCTGCTCGCGCGTCGAAGGGGGAGAGAAGAATTGTACGTCCCGGTTCGCCCGCTTGCCGAACGCATGCGCATCGCGTCGCGTGCGATACGGCCCACCGCGCAACGAACGCCACGCGCGCACGCGCTGCCGTGCGCGCGTGGCCGCGTCAGAAGCCGATCGGCCGGCGCTTCGCCGCGCCTTCGTCGGCGCGGATGTCGGCCGGCGCGATCGCGTCGCGGCCGTCGAGCCGCGCGGCGCCGAACGCGTGCAGCAGCGCGCGGCGCATCGTGCGCGGCGGCGTCGCGGCCAGCACGTCGAGCGCATCGTCGCCGAGCGTATCGGGAAAGCGCCGCCCCCACGCATGCGACGTGCGGATCTCGTCGTAGATCGTCTGCGCGATCCGGCGCGCGCCGGCCGCATCGGGCGGCGCGATCTCGTACACGTTCATCCGGTTGAGCAGCGGCTCGGGAATCGCGTGCGCATCGTTCGCGGTCGCGATCCAGATCACGTTGCCCGCGTTGATCGGCACTTCCGCGAATTCGTCGACGAAGGCGCGCGCCGTGTCGTGCTCGAGCAACGCATACAGCGCACCGAGCGGATCGTATTGCGCATCGCTGCCGGCCTTGTCGATCTCGTCGACCGCGATCACCGGGTTCGCATAGCTGCCGTTCACGAGCGCGTCGAACACCTTGCCGGGCTTCGCGTTCTTCCATTGCGACGACGCGCCCGACAGGATCCAGCCGGCCGTCAGCGAACTCATCGGCACGTAGTGGTACGCGGTGCCGAGCAGGTGCGCGAGCGCCTTCGCGAAATGCGTCTTGCCGATCCCGGGCGGCCCGAGCAGCAGGATCGGCATCAGTTCGAGCCGGTCGTCCGTTTCGAGACACAGCGCGATCTGCTTGCGTACGTCATCGAGCGGCTCGCCGAAATTCGGCAACGCTTCGCCGAGCGCGTCGAACGACGGCATCCGGTTCGGCTTCACGCAGAAGCGCAGATTCCCCGTCTTGAGCATCCTCTCGTAGGTCGAGCGCAGGGCGTCGCTCGCGCTCTCGTTCAGGTCGCTCAGCGCCGTCTCGACCTGCTCGAGGTCGTACACCGTGCTGAAGGACGCCACCGCCAGTTCCTGTTTCACCATCGCCGTCGTCATACCTGCCTCGCTGCACTTGCCGTCACACACTCATCAGACCCTTACGAATTCAGTGTAGCGATCCCGCATCGCCATGCAAGCAAGCAGCCAGGCGCGTCTGCTGCTAACAGCGCGCGCCCGCTGCACGCTCGTGCGTCGCGGCGTATGATCGAAAGTTCACAAGGCTCGCGCCGGGCTCGCCGATGGCGCCCGCGCGCCGCGCGCATGCGGCCGCGCACCTCGCCTGACGCCTCGCCCGAAGGGTTGCCGATGTCCGTCCCCGCTGCTTCTCCGCGCGTCGACTCCGACGCGATCCGTTCCGTCGATGCCGTCGACGCCGCGCTCAAGTCGCGTCGTTCGGTCCGGGCGTTCCTGCCGACGCCCGTGCCGCGCGACACGATCGAGGCGATCCTCGAAGCCGCGAGCCGTGCGCCGTCGGGCACCAACATCCAGCCATGGCGCGTGTACGTCGCGACGGGCGCCACGCGCGACGCACTCGCCGCCGCGCTCACCGCGGCCTACGACGATCCGGCGCGCGACGAGAAATACGTCGCCGAATACGACTACTACCCGCGCGAATGGGTGTCGCCGTATATCGACCGGCGCCGCAAGGTCGGCTGGGATCTGTACGGCCTGTTGAACATCCGCCGCGACGAGAAGGCGCGCATGCACGCGCAGCACAGGCGCAATTTCCGTTTCTTCGATGCGCCGGTCGCGCTGTTCTTCACGCTGGACCGGGTCATGACACGTGGCGCGTGGCTCGATTGCGGGATGTTCCTGCAAGGCGTGATGACGGCCGCGCGCGCCCGCGGCCTCGATACCTGCCCGCAGGCCGCGTTCGTGCCGTTTCACCGGATCGTCGCCGAACACCTCGGCATTCCGCCGAACGAACAGTTCGTCTGCGGGATGGCGCTCGGCCATGCCGACCCCGACGCGATCGAGAACCGTCTCGTCACCGAGCGCGCGAGGGTCGCCGAGTTCACGCGCTTTTTCGCTTGAAAACGCATGACGCGGCCTTACCTGCCGAGCAGGACCGCATCGTGCTGCGAACCTGTCGCGGCACGTCCCGTCACATCACGACCGAAATCGATCGGGCGTAAGATGTGCGTCCGTTCCCCGCTATCCCGCGTTTCCGGAGACGTTTCATGCTGAAACACGGCCTGGCCGTCCTGCTTGCGAGCGTCGTGCTCGCCGCCCATGCGCAGAGCCCCGCGCCGGCCGTCGTCGCATGGGAAATCCAGGTGGTGCGCGACGGTCAGACGATCGACACGTTCCAGCAAAACACCACCGTGGGCCAGTCCCGCACCGATACCCATCGCTATCCGGCCGCCGTGCCGGTGGGCTGCGGCAATGCCGCGCGCGTCGTGCCGACCGAGCGCTCACGCTCGGTGACGGTCGCCCCGCTCGCCGTCGACGCCAACGCGAACACCGTGTCGCTCGGGCTCGACGTGCAGGAAACGCTCGACGACGAAAACGCGACGCGCGGCGATCCGTGCTTGCCCGCGTCGCCGCGGCAAATCGTCGCGAGCCACCCCGGCCTGTCGGTCGGCGGCGACGCCTGGACCGACTGGACGCTCGTCGAGCAGCATCCGCATCTCGTCTACCGCGTGCGCGCGCACGTCTCGAAGGACTGAACCTCATGTCCGCCGATGCCCTCTCCCTGCCGTTCGCCGAACCGCACGCCGCGCCCGACGAAATCACCGCCGTCAGCTGGAACCTGCACAAGGGCCGCTCGCCGCTCGGCTTCACCGCGTGGAACGCGATGCGCAACTGGATGCAGTCGATGCACGCCGACGTGTATTTCCTGCAGGAAGCGATGGCGCGCCGCATGCCGCGCCCGATGCTCGCACCGGGTTTCGGCGCGCCGATGGACGACACGGTCGACGACGTGTGGCATTGCCAGGCCACCGAGATCGCGCAGGCGCTCGACTGGCAGATCGCGCTCGGGCCGAACGTGTTCAAGCCGTCGTGGCGGCACGGCAACGCGATCCTGTCGCCGCATCCGCTCGACCTCGGCGGCCGCTGGGACATCTCCGCGCACCGCTTCGAGCGCCGCGGGCTGCTGGTCGCGCGCGCGACGCTGGCGGGCGCACGCCCGGTCACGCTGCTGTGCGCGCACCTCGCGCTCACGCGCGCCGCGCGGCTGCGCCAGATGCACTGGATCGCGCACTGGATCGAGCGCAACGCGGGCGACGGCCCGCTGATGCTCGCCGGCGACTTCAACGACTGGCGCAACGATTCGGTCGCGCTGTTCGGCGAGATCGGGCTGTCCGAGGTCGCGACGCTGCTCGGCGAATCGGGCCGCACGTTCCCCGCGTTCTCGCCGGCGCTCGCGCTCGACAAGATGTTCGTGCGCGGCCTGACGCCGCTCGAATGGCGCGCGCCGTCCGGCGAAGCCGCGTGGCTGTCGGACCACCTGCCGTACATCGCGCGCCTGCGCCTCGATCCGCAGTAACCCGCCGGACGGCCGCGCCCTCTCAGTCACGGCGCCGTCGGAGCGTCCGGGCCTCGGCGCGAAACGGGCGGCCCATCGCCGAAAGCCCGTTGCAAGGATATGTTGCGCCAAATCCGCGCAGCCGCGGGGGTCAAGCCCGCGATCCGCGTCAACAGGGTAAAATAACGAGTTCCTCAAACGTCTGTCATCGAGAAGGCGCGTGTCCGACGCGCCGGCCGGCCGATCCGCGATCGGGCCGTCGCACTCGGTTTTTTTTGCCCGTTTTTGGGCCCGTTACACGCGTTCGCCACGCGCGTCCGTTTTCAAAGCCATGAGCAAATACGACACCGCCACCGTTCAATCCGTCCATCACTGGACCGACACGCTTTTCAGCTTCACCTGCACCCGTGAGGCGAGCCTGCGCTTCAACAACGGCGAATTCACGATGGTCGGCCTCGAAGTCGACGGCAAGCCGCTCGCGCGTGCCTATTCGATCGTCAGCCCGAACTACGAAGAGCATCTCGAATTCTTCAGCATCAAGGTGCAGAACGGCCCGCTGACGTCGCGCCTGCAACACCTGAAGGTGGGCGACACGGTGCTGATCGGCAAGAAGCCGACGGGCACGCTGGTGGCCGACAACCTGCTGCCGGGCAAGACGCTGTGGATGCTGTCGACGGGCACGGGCCTCGCGCCGTTCATGTCGATCATCCGCGATCCGGACATCTACGACCGCTTCGACAAGGTGATCCTGACCCACACGTGCCGCCTGAAGGGCGAGCTCGCGTACATGGACTACATCAAGCACGACCTGCCGGGCCACGAGTACCTGGGCGACATCATCAAGGAAAAGCTCGTCTACTACCCGACGGTCACGCGCGAAGCGTTCGACAACGAAGGCCGGATCACCGACCTGATCGCGACGGGCAAGCTGTTCACGGATCTCGGCGTGCCGGCGTTCTCGCCGGAAAACGACCGCGTGATGCTGTGCGGCAGCACCGCGATGCTGAAGGACACGACCGAGCTGCTGAAGCAGGCCGGCCTCGTCGAAGGCAAGAACAGCGCGCCGGGCCACTACGTGATCGAGCGCGCATTCGTGGACTGATCGATCCCCCAATTTGCGCATCATCAAGAACCGGAGCAAAAGCTCCGGTTTTTTTTCGTCCCTACTTGGCGAATTCGTAACAAACTGGGACCATTCCATCTCAAATAGTTACATTTTGATACGTCATCGCCGGGTGTTCGGGTGTCAGTGTTTTTCCTACAACACCTTCATTCCGATTATTCACATTTACCCTTAAATGACCGCCCGACATGACCTTTTCGGAAATTTTGAGATATTATTCGGCCCGCGTGGTCGTCGTTCCGATGAGTATGGAAGGGTCGGATGCAAGTGTTACAAGACGTAACTTTTGTTACTTCGGCATGGAACGATTCTCTGGCGGCGACCGTCATCGAAACGGCAGCCAGCCCACGCAGCCAGCCGGTGTCTGAACCGCTTTCTGACAGCAGGGAGAGTCATGGATACGTCGCTTAACGCGCCCTTGGGCGCCCACGCCCCGTTCCCGTCACGGCAGCGCATGCCCGGCCGCGCTGCTACTCCGCCCATGGCCGACGAAGCGTCGAAGCGCGACGCGTCCGCCGCCCGGATCGCGGCACTTTCCGCCCAGCTTCTCGCCGCCGACGAAGCGGCCCGCCGCCATTTGGCCGGCGAGCTGCACGACGGGCTCGGCGCCGAATTGACCGCCGCCCGCTTCGCACTCGCAAACGTTCAAACGTGGCTGCCGGCCGATGCGCCGGAAGCCTGCCTGCGCGCGCTGACGCTGGCGCAGCAGGCGCTCGACGCCGCGACCGACGCGAATCGCCGGCTCATCGACGAGCGCGACACGCCGGCACTCGATGGCGGCATGGTCGGCGCGCTGTCGTCGTGGATCGACACCCATGCGGCGCGCACGGGCCTGCGCACGAGCTTCGTGTGCGCGGCCGACGCCCGCCTGACCCAGCTCGCCGGCACCAGCGCGCTCGCTGTGTTCCGCGTCGCGCAGGAAGCGCTGTCGAACGTCGCGAAACATGCGCGCGCGACGTCGGTCGACGTCCGGATCATCACCGACGGCACATATCTGTCGCTGAGTGTCGCCGACGATGGGACCGGTTTCGCCCGGCGCCGCCGCAGCGGCTACGGCCTGGCCGGCATGCGCGCCCGCTGCGAGGCGTTCGGCGGCAGCTTCGAGACGGCCACGCCGGCAACCGGCCGCGGCACGCGCGTCACCGCGCGCTTCGCATGGGCTTCGCTGCTCGCGGTGCCCGGCGCGGCACGCCGCACGTCGCTTTCGTGAGGTCGCGATGAGCCTGAACATCCTGCTCGTGGACGATCATGCGATCGTCCGGCAAGGGATCCGCCAGTTGCTGATCGACCGCGGCGTCGCGCGCGACGTGACCGAGGCCGAGTGCGGCGGCGACGCGATGGCCGCCGTCGACAAGCAGGAATTCGACGTGATCCTGCTCGACATCTCGCTGCCCGACACGAACGGCATCGAGGTGCTCAAGCGCCTCAAGCGCAAGCCGACGCGCGCGCCCGTGCTGATGTTCTCGATGTACCGCGAGGACCAGTACGCGGTGCGCGCGCTGAAGGCCGGCGCGGCCGGCTACCTGTCGAAGACGGTCAACGCCGCGCAGATGATCGGCGCGATCCAGCAGGTCGCGGCCGGCCGCAAGTACGTGAGCCCCGCGATGGCCGAGGCGCTCGCCGAATACGTGTCGTTCGAGAACGAACCGCTGCCGCACGAGAAGCTGTCGGACCGCGAATACCAGACGCTCTGCATGCTCGCGTCGGGCAAGCGGCTCACCGATATCGCGAACACGCTGTCGCTGTCGGTGAAGACGGTGAGCGTGTACCGGTCGCGGCTGCTCGAGAAGATGCGGCTGTCGAACAACGCGGAACTCACGTTCTACGTGATGAGCAACCGGCTCGTCGACATGGCGCCCGCGGCCGGCGCCTGATCCCCAGCCAACCCGAATTCGTCCGATCCGGCGTAGCAGCGCACGCCGCGCCGCACCCAGCCGCGCCCGTTTCGCGCACAAACGCTTGTTTTATCGGACGATTGCGCCGCGCGCCGCTGCGCCGCCGCGGGGCTGGCACGCCAAATCGGCTAAAATTATGGGTTTTCACTTAGTTGGCGCGCCGTGCCCGCGCGTGCCGGCGATTCATCCGCAATGTCCCTCTTCCGCAAGAAAAACGTCGATCGCATGATCGCCGGCGCGCAAGCCGCCGGGCTCAAGAAAGCGCTCGGCGCGATCGACCTCACCTTCCTCGGCATCGGCGCGATCATCGGCACCGGCATCTTCGTGCTGACCGGCACCGGCGCCGTCCAGGCCGGCCCGGCGCTGATGCTGTCGTTCGTGATCGCCGCGATCGCGTGCGGCCTCGCCGCGCTGTCGTACGCGGAGTTCGCCTCGACGATCCCCGTCGCCGGCTCGATCTACACGTATTCGTACGCGACGCTCGGCGAGCTCGTCGCGTGGATCATCGGCTGGGATCTGATGCTCGAGTACGGCCTCGCGTCGTCGGCCGTGTCGGTCGGCTGGTCGGGCTACCTGCAGTCGCTGCTGCAGGGCTTCGGGCTGTCGCTGCCGGCCGTGCTGACGGCCGCGCCCGGCGCGGTGCCAGGCGTCACCACGTGGTTCAACCTGCCCGCGTTCCTCGTGATGATCGTGATCACGACGCTGCTGTCGATCGGCATCCGCGAGTCGACCCGCATCAACAACATCATGGTGTTCATCAAGGTGTCGGTCGTGCTGCTCGTGATCGCGGTCGGCGTGTTCCACGTGACGCCCGCGAACTGGAAGCCGTTCATGCCGCACGGCTGGAACGGCGTGTTCGGCGCGGCGGCCGTGATGTTCTTCGCGTTCATCGGCTTCGACGCGGTGTCGTCGGCGGCCGAGGAAGTGAAGAATCCGAAGCGCGACCTGCCGATCGGCATCATCGCATCGCTCGCGGTGTGCGCGGTGCTGTACGTGACGGTCGCCGCGGTCGCGACCGGCATCGTGCCGTCGGCCCAGTACGCGAACATCTCGCATCCGATCTCGTACGCGCTGCAGGTCGCCGGCGAGAAGTGGGTGGCGGGCTTCATCGATCTCGGCGCGGTGCTCGGCATGCTGACCGTGATCCTCGTGATGAGCTACGGCCAGACGCGCGTGATCTTCGCGATGTCGCGCGACGGGCTGCTGCCGGCCGCGCTGTCGCGCGTGCATCCGCGTTTTGCGACGCCGTTCCTGACGACCTGGCTGGTCGGCCTGTTCTTCGGGCTGATCGCCGCGCTCGTGCCGCTCAACGTGCTCGCCGAGCTGATCAACATCGGCACGCTCGCGGCATTCTCGATGGTGTCGATCGCCGTGCTCGTGCTGCGCCGCACGCACCCCGAACTGCCGCGCGCGTTCCGCTGCCCGGGCGTGCCCGTGGTGCCGATCCTCGCGGTCGCGTCGTGCCTGTTCCTGATGCTGAACCTGCAGCCCGTCACGTGGGCCGCGTTCGGCATCTGGCTCGTGATCGGCCTCGTGATCTACGCGCTGTACTCGCGGCACCACTCGAAGCTCGCGCACGGCCACCCCGACGCGCACTGAGCGCCGCCATGGCGCGCCTTCCGCGGTGCGCCATGACGAACCCACGCGGGGCCGGCTCCGGCCCCGCACGCCCCTCTCTCCCGCACTCTCGGCCACCGCGCGATCACTGTCCGATCGTCGCGATGTCTTGCCCGATCCTCCGGATTTGCCTGCGCCCGCCGGCGCGCCGCCTGCACGCGCGCGCCGCGCGGTTCATAATTCCGCCATCGAACGACGGCGCCGCGCGGCGGGCCGTCCGGCAACAGGAAAAAACGATGGAAAGCGTCGATCTCGATGTACTGAAATCCAGCGCGCGCTGGCTCGAAGAAGGGCGCCGCGTGCTGCTCGTGACGGTCGTGAAGACGTGGGGCTCGTCGCCGCGCCCCGAAGGCGCGATGCTCGCGGTGCGCGAGGACGGCCTCGTGGTCGGCTCCGTGTCCGGCGGGTGCATCGAGGACGACCTGATCGCCCGCGTACATGCGAGCGGCATCGCGGCCGATGCGCGCCCGGAAGCGCTCAAGTACGGCGTGACGGCCGAGGAGGCGCACCGCTTCGGGCTGCCTTGCGGCGGCACAATCCAGCTCGTGCTCGAACCGCTCACGCGCGACAGCGGGATCGCCGCGCTGTGCGCCGAGGTCGAGGGCGGCCGCCTCGTCACGCGCACGATGACGCTCGCGACCGGCCGCGCATCGCTGTCGCCCGCGCAGGCGACCGACGGGCTCGCCTTCGACGGCGAGCGGCTCGTGACGATCCACGGGCCGCGCTACCGGATGCTCGTGATCGGCGCCGGCCAGTTGTCGCGCTATCTGTGCCAGATCGCGGTCGGGCTCGACTACCAGGTGACGGTCTGCGATCCGCGCGAGGAATACACGGATGCGTGGGACGTGCCGGGCACGCGCGTCGTCCACACGATGCCCGACGATACGGTGCTCGACATGAAGCTCGATGCGCGTTCGGCCGTGATCGCGCTCACGCACGACCCGAAGCTCGACGATCTCGCGCTGATGGAGGCGCTGAAGACGCCCGCGTTCTACGTGGGCGCGCTCGGCTCGCGGCGCAACAACGCAGCGCGGCGCGAGCGGCTGCGCGAATTCGATCTGAACGAAGTGGAACTGGCCCGGCTGCACGGGCCGGCCGGCATCTACATCGGCAGCCGGACGCCGCCGGAAATCGCGATCTCGATCCTCGCCGAGATCACCGCCGCGAAGAACAACGTGTCGCTGCCGACGATCCTGCAGGTCGAAGGCGCGAAGGCCGCGCGCGAAATCGCGGCGAACAGCGGCGCGGCCTGCGGGCTCTGACCCGCGGCGGCGGGCGGTAACGCTCGCGTCGGGCTCGGCCGCATGCCGCTGCCCCGGCGCGGACGTCGCTCAGGTCAGGCCGGCCGCCAGCGCGGCGGCAACCGAACCGACCACCAGCACGACGCCGACCGTGCGGCGCTTGTTCAGCTCGGTCCACAGCAGCACGCCCGTCAGCGACAGCAGGATCAGCGAGCCTGCGATCGTATCCATCAGCAGCACCCAGCCGAGATTCATCCCGACGCCGCGATGCAGGTTGTTCAGCGTCGTCAGGAACGTGTTGCCCGTGCGTTTCACCGACACGTAGCCGTTGCCGACCCAGTACTCGGCCTGCAGGTTCTGGTGCGGCCCGAACACGCCGAATTGCCAGTGCTCGGGCTGCATCACGCGCTTGTCGCCCCACGCGACGGCCTGCGCGGGTTCCTTGCGCATGCGGCCTGGCTTGCCGTCGAAATGCAGCTCCCGCTGCAGCCATTTCGTCATCGCGGCGGGCGTCTTCGGCACCGGATCCGGCAGCGCGATCTGCATCTCCTCGACCTGCGGCTCGCCGGTCGAGATCTTCAGCGGCGGTGCGCGGTGGTTCAGCAGCACACCGGTCACGCCGAACAGCAGCCCGAGCACCGCGCCCCACAGCCCGACCCAGCCGTGCACCTTGCGCAGCCACTTGATGAAAGTCGCGCGCCGCGAGCGCTGACGGCGCGCGGCCAGCTCGTCGTCGTTCAGCGGGCGGCCCGCCGGGTGCAGTACGGTGATGCCGGCGCGCGGCATGCCCGTCTTGGGCGGGTCGATCGTTTCGGGCGCGTTCACGCGAAAGTATCCATTCGTTCAAAACGACGGGCGGCGCGCAGGAAGTGCGCGCCGCCCGGGCAGCATGAAAATGAGAATGGATATCATTACACAAATTGAAAGCCGACTCAATCCGTCCGCGCACGAAGCGGCAGGTCCGGCGTGCGCGAGAACGCGGACGAAATGCACTTTTTGCAGCGCGATGACGATCGATAGACCGAAAATGCCGGCAAAACGGTGCCCGCAAGCCGCGGACAGCCGTTCGTAAGAAGCCGCCCGACGTCAGCCCGTTCAGCGCAACGGCGGCAACGGAAACCGCGGCGCGGCCTCGTCCGGCGCGGGCTCGGTGCGATCGAGCGCGTACAGCCACGCGAGCAGGTCCGCGACCGCCTGATAGAGCTGCGGCGGAATCCGGTCGTCGAGATCGACCTGCATCAGCAGCGACACCATCTCCGGCGCCGTATGCACGTACAGCCCCGCGTCGTGCGCGCGCGCGACGATCATCTCGGCGAGCACCCCGTAACCCTTCGCCACCACGCGCGGCGCCGCATCGCCGCCTTTCGGATCGTAGACGAGCGCGGCCGCGCGCTTGCGGGACGTCATGCTCATCGCAGCGCCTCGTCATCGTCGCCCGGCACCCGTGCGCCGGGGCCGCCGGCCGCGCCGCGCGCGTATGCGGCGGCGGCTGCCTGCGCGGCGAACAGGTCGAAGCCGTCGGGCCCGTCGTCGACCGCACGGATCGACAGCCCGCCCACCCTGAGCCCGGATCCCTCGAGCCGCTGCCGTAGCGCGGCTTCGTTGCGCGCGAGACGGTCGGCGCCCGTCTGGTTCGCGCGCAACCGCGCGACGAGCTGCGCGCCGTTCAGCACCAGCTCGGCATCGACCGTACCGAGCGACGGCAGCGTCAGCGTCAGGCGCGTTCGCCACGCGATACCGTCGCCCGTGTCGTCGTCGCCGCCGCGCGGTGCGCGATGGCCCGGCTCGTCGGGTTCGATCGTCCAGTCGAGCCGCGCGCCGGGCCACGCCTCGCCGGTCCAGCGAAACTGGTCGGTCGCGAGCGCATCGAGCTGCTGCCGAACGAGCGGCACGGCGGCCGGGTGCACGGTCGCGAGCGGCGACGCCTGCGAATCGGACGATGCGGCGGCCAGCTCGGCACGCGCGGGCGTCCAGCGCGTATCGGCGTGCGCCGCCAGCGGATCGGCGAGGTCGGCCGGCAACGATGCGCCCTGCCGGGCCGCCGTCGGCGCGGCCTGCGCAAGATCGTGCGCAGGCGCGCCGCCTTGGGCCGGCGGTGGCGCGCTGGCCCGTGCGGCGGCCGGCAGCGACGGGCGCTGCGCGAGCAGTTCGTCGAGCACGTCGGTCGGCTCGTGCGGAACGGCTTCCGGCTCGGCCGGCGCGAGCGCGGTCGCGAGGCGTGCCTGCGGCTCGCGCAGCAGCGCCGCGAGCGGACGCTGGCCGGCCAGCCACTGCGCCAGATGGGATTCGTAGAAGAGGCCGCTTTCACTCACGGCCTGCGCGAGCGCCGCGCGCAACGCCACGGCCTGCGGCGGCGCGGCCGCATCGCGCACCGCCGCGGCGGGCGACGCTTCAGCGGAAGCCGGCGTGGAAGATGCAGCGGAACCGGACGCAGCCGGCACGGGCGCGGGCACGGGCGTATCGGCGAGCAGCACGGCGGGATCGGCCAGCAGCGGCAGCCGCCCGACGATCGCCGGCGTCGCATCGCCGCCCGAGCGCGAGATCGCGTCGAGCGCGCGCCCGACCTCGGACAGCGCGGTCTGCGTGGAAGCAGGCGGCGCGGCGGGCGGGCTGCCGGCCGGCGGCGGGGACGACGCGCCGGCGCCCGGCGTGCCGACCTGCGAGGTCGCGCCGCCGCCGGCGGGCGCCGATACGGTGCCGGTCAGCAGGCTGTCGAGACGGCTCGCCAGCAGTGCGGCCGCAACGGAGTCGATACCGGTCATGATCGGAGCCTGCTCACCTTCGGGTCCGTTCCGTATGCAAGCGGACCCTGCACGTCGTTGCGAATGCGGGCGCGGCACGCACGCCGGTGCCGCCCGCGGGAACAGCGCGCGCCGCGTGCGGCACCGGGCCCGGGCGCCTCGCCCGTCTCCCGGAACACGGCCCTACCCGCGCGCGCGATAGAGATCGGTCAATACCTGGGTCGAGCGCCGCGCCTCGAACAGCGCGGACAGCCGCGCGACGTCCGGGCTCGCGAGATCGCGGATCGCGGCGTCGTCGGCCAGGATGCGACGGATCAGGTCGAGCTTGCGGCCGAGATCCGATTCGTCGAGCGCGACGCCCGGATCGGCCTCCTTCAACCCGTCGACGAGCTGCATGAATTCGGCCTGCAACCCCGGCAACGCGCTCCAGTCGGCATCGCGCGCGGCGCACAGCATCCGGCCCGACACGGCGGCGAGCGCCTCGTAACGCGCGAAGTATTCGGCCTTGTGACTCATCGTGATGCTTCCGCTACCTGTTGCGCGGCCATCCGCGCGACTTCCGGGGCGATGCCCGTCCATGCTTCCTCGAGCGTCGCGAGCAAGCCGTCGACCTCGACCAGCATCGCGTCGCTCGCCTGCGCGTTCGCTTCCAGCAAACGCCGGCCGATATACGCATACAGCGCATTGAGCCGGTCGGCGATCTCGCCGCCCGCGTCGCGGTTCAGCGACGCCTGCAGGCCGCTCTCGACGATCCGGATCGCCTTGCCGATCGCTTCGCCGCGCCCGGCTACGTTGTCCTGCTGCAAATGCATGCGCGCCAGCGCGATCGCCTGCCGCGCGCCCTGGTACAGCATCGCGATCAGCCGGTGCGGGGAGGCGCCCATCACCCCGGTCTCGACGCCGACACGCGCGTACGCACTGGCTCCAGCGTGTCCTGGGGAAAACATGCGCTTCTCCTTTTACTTGCCTTGGGCTGTACGGGAGCCGCCGTCGTGCGTCGCACGGCGCGGCCTTCACCGAGTTATCGGAAGGGATTTGAAAAGCTTTAGGTGCGCCGGGGCTGCCGTCGGGCAAGCGATGTCGGCCCGCCGGCCCCGTTCCGCAAGCGCCGAACCGTCCCGGGATGCCCGTCGTCGGCCGACCGGCCCCGGATGCCCGTCGTCGGATGTCCGCCCCCGGATGCCCGTCGCCGGATGCGCGCCCCCGGATGCCCGTCGCCTCACACCGACATCTGCATGATGTCGTTGTAAGCGCTCACTAGCTTGTTGCGGACCTGGAGCCCGAACTGGAAGCCGATATTGGCTTTCTGCATGTCGACCATCACGTCGTTCAGCGAGATGTTCGGCGCGCCGACCTCGAACGCCTTCGCCTCGCCGAGCGCGTGCTGCTGGTCGCCGCTGATCTTGTCGAGCGACGCCTTCATCGCGCTCGCGAACGTGCCGGCCGTCGCCGCGCCCGAGCCGGCCAGCGCCGCCGTCGGGCTCGCGACGCCGCCGGACGCCTGCGCGGCCATCGACTGCATCTGTTGCAACACCGAACCGATTCCGCTGACGTTCGCAGTCATGCTGTCCCCAGACATAGAGAAGAAACCCGGACGCACCGGGTGATCCGCCGGCGCCGCACCACGCGCACCATGCCGGATCGCGAAAAAGGATAGCAGCGCGGCGCGCGTCAAAGCCGAGAAAGTACGGGGGAAACCCCGCTCTTTTCGGTCGATCGGAGTGCGCCGCGGGTCACGATAATCGCATCGTGTCATTGTCCGCCCGCTCGTCCGAGCGAGCTCAGTCGTCCCGCTCCGGAGAAACTCGACGCATGGATTCGCAGGCCAACTCGCTGATCAACCCAGACGCCCGCGCGGGCCTCAGCCCGGCGCCCGCCACCGCCGCGGCCGCCGCGTTGCCGGGCGCGGGCGGCGCGGGCGCGGACTTCGGGCTTGGCGGCTTCGCGGAACGCATTCCCGGCATCTCGCGGATGAAGGGCAACCCGAAGCTGCCGTTCGTGATCGCCGTCGCGTTCGCGATCGCCGCGATCACCGCGCTCGTGCTGTGGAGCCGGGCGCCCGACTACCGCGTGCTGTACAGCAACCTGTCGGACCGCGACGGCGGCGCGATCATTGCCGCACTCCAGCAGGCAAACGTTCCCTACAAGTTCGCCGATGCCGGCGGCGCGATCCTCGTGCCGTCGAGCCAGGTGCACGAAACGCGCCTGAAGCTCGCCGCGATGGGGCTGCCGAAGGGCGGCTCGGTCGGCTTCGAGCTGATGGACAACCAGAAATTCGGCATCAGCCAGTTCGCCGAGCAGATCAATTACCAACGCGCGCTCGAAGGCGAGCTGCAGCGCACCATCGAATCGATCAATGCCGTGCGCGGCGCGCGCGTGCATCTCGCGATCCCGAAGCCGTCGGTGTTCGTGCGCGACAAGGAAGCGCCGAGCGCGTCGGTGTTCGTCGACCTCTACCCGGGCCGCGTGCTCGACGAGGGTCAGGTGCAGGCGATCACGCGGATGGTGTCGTCCGGCGTGCCCGACATGCCGGCGAAGAACGTGACGATCGTCGACCAGGACGGCAACCTGCTGACCCAGACCGCATCCGCCTCCGGCCTCGACGCGAGCCAGCTCAAGTACGTGCAGCAGGTCGAACACAACACGCAGAAGCGCATCGACGCGATCCTCGCGCCGATCTTCGGCGCCGGCAACGCGCGCTCGCAGGTCAGCGCGGATCTCGATTTCTCGAAGATCGAGCAGACGTCGGAAAGCTACGGCCCGAACGGCACGCCGCAGCAGGCTGCGATCCGCAGCCAGCAGACCAGCAGCGCGACCGAACTCGCGCAGGGCGGCGCGTCGGGCGTGCCGGGCGCGCTGTCGAACACGCCGCCGCAGCCGGCTTCCGCGCCGATCGTCGCCGGCAACGGCCAGAACGGGCCGCAGACGACGCCGGTCAGCGACCGCAAGGACCAGACGACCAACTACGAGCTCGACAAGACGATCCGCCATCTCGAACAGCCGATGGGCAGCGTGAAGCGGCTGTCGGTCGCGGTCGTCGTCAACTACCAGCCGATCGCCGACGCGAAGGGCCACGTGACGATGCAGCCGCTGCCGCCCGCGAAGCTCGCGCAGGTCGAACAGCTCGTGAAGGACGCGATGGGCTACGACGAGAAGCGCGGCGACTCGGTGAACGTCGTGAACAGCGCGTTCTCGACCGTGAGCGACCCGTACACCGACCTGCCGTGGTGGCGCCAGCCCGACATGATCGCGATGGCGAAGGAAGCCGCGAAGTGGCTCGGCATCGCGGCGGCCGCGGCGGCGCTCTACTTCATGTTCGTGCGCCCGGCGATGCGCCGCGCGTTTCCTGCGCCCGAGCCGGCCGCGCCGGCGCTCGCGGCGCCGGACGACGCGCTCGCGCTCGACGGCCTGCCCGCGCCGGAAAAGGCGGCGGAGGAAGTCGATCCGCTGCTGCTGGGCTTCGAAAACGAGAAGAACCGCTACGAACGCAACCTCGACTACGCGCGCACGATCGCCCGCCAGGATCCGAAGATCGTCGCCACCGTCGTGAAGAACTGGGTGTCCGATGAACGCTGAAGGCTTGACCAAGAGCGCGCTGCTGCTGATGTCGATCGGCGAGGAAGAGGCCGCGCAGGTATTCAAGTTCCTCGCGCCGCGCGAGGTCCAGAAGATCGGCGCCGCGATGGCCGCGCTGAAGAACGTCACGCGCGAGCAGGTCGAGGACGTGCTGCAGGAGTTCGTCAAGGAAGCCGAGCAGCACACCGCGCTGTCGCTCGATTCGAGCGAGTACATCCGCTCGGTGCTGACGAAGGCGCTCGGCGAGGACAAGGCCGGCGTGCTGATCGACCGCATCCTGCAGGGCAGCGACACGAGCGGCATCGAGGGCCTGAAATGGATGGATTCGGGCGCGGTGGCCGAACTGATCAAGAACGAGCATCCGCAGATCATCGCGACGATCCTCGTGCACCTCGACCGCGACCAGGCGTCCGAAATCGCGTCGTGCTTCACCGAACGGCTGCGTAACGACGTGCTGCTGCGGATCGCGACGCTCGACGGCATCCAGCCGGCCGCGCTGCGCGAGCTCGACGACGTGCTGACGGGCCTGCTGTCCGGCAGCGACAACCTGAAGCGCAGCCCGATGGGCGGCATCCGCACGGCGGCCGAGATCCTGAACTTCATGACGAGCGTGCACGAGGAAGGCGTCCTCGAAAGCGTGCGCCAGTACGACGCCGATCTCGCGCAGAAGATCATCGACCAGATGTTCGTGTTCGAGAACCTGCTCGAGCTCGAGGATCGCGCGATCCAGATGGTGCTCAAGGAAGTCGAGTCGGAAACGCTGATCGTCGCGCTGAAGGGTGCGCCGCCGGCGCTGCGCCAGAAGTTCCTGGCGAACATGTCGCAGCGCGCGGCCGAACTGCTCGCCGAGGATCTCGACGCGCGCGGCCCGGTGCGCGTGTCCGAAGTCGAGACGCAGCAGCGCCGCATCCTGCAGATCGTGCGCAACCTCGCCGAGAGCGGCCAGATCGCGATCGGCGGCAAGGCGGAAGACGCGTATGTCTGATTCGGCGAGCGATCGCGTGGGCACCCTCACCGCATACCAGCGGTGGGAGATGGCGTCGTTCGACCCGCCGCCGCCCCCGCCGCCGCCCGACGACGCGGCGGCCGCTGCCGCCGCGCTCGCCGAGGAACTGCAGCGCGTGCGCGACGCCGCGCACGCCGAAGGCCATGCGGCCGGCCACGTCGAAGGCCAGGCGCTCGGCTATCAGGCCGGTTTCGAGCAGGGCCGCGAGCAGGGTTTCGAGGCCGGCCAGGCCGACGCCCGCGAACAGGCCGCGCAGCTCGCGGCGCTCGCCGCGTCGTTCCGCGAAGCCGTATCGGCGGTCGAACACGATCTCGCGTCCGACCTCGCGCAACTCGCGCTCGACATCGCGCAGCAGGTCGTGCGCCAGCACGTGAAGCACGACCCGGCCGCGCTGGTCGCCGCCGTGCGCGACGTGCTCGCGGCCGAACCCGCGCTGTCCGGCGCGCCGCATCTCGCGGTGAATCCGGCCGACCTGCCCGTCGTCGAAGCGTATCTGCAGGATGACCTCGACACGCTCGGCTGGAACGTGCGCACCGACGCGTCGATCGAGCGCGGCGGCTGCCGCGCGCATGCCGCGACCGGCGAGGTCGACGCGACGCTGCCCACGCGCTGGCAGCGCGTGGCCGCCGCGATCGGCAAGGTGAGCACGTGGTGACGCGCTTGCCCGACGCGCTCGCGCACGACGGCATGACGCCGCTCGAACGCGAACTCGCGCTCGCGTCGTTCGGGCCGGCGGCCGCGCACGATCCCGCCCACGACACCGCGCCGCATGCAGCGGCCTCGGCCGCCGCCCCGCGCGCGCCGCACAATCCGCATCTCGCGCACTGGCGCACGCACCTGAACGGGCTCGCCGCACGCAGCCACCACGCGCTGCCGCTGCGGCCGTGCGGACGCCTCACGCGCGCGGCCGGCCTCGTGCTCGAAGCGATCGGGCTGCGCCTGTCGGTCGGCGCCGAATGCACGATCGAACTGCCGCCCGGCAGCACGCTGCCGCACGCGGTAGCCGAAGTCGTCGGTTTCGGCGGCGACCGCCTGTTCCTGATGCCGACCACCGACGTCGCCGGCGTCCTGCCCGGCGCACGCGTGTGGCCGCGCGAAAGCGCGCCCGTCACCGATCCGCTCGCGGGCGCGAAGCGGCTGCCGGTCGGCTGGGAAATGCTCGGGCGCGTCGTCGACGCGTCGGGCCGCCCGCTCGACGGCCTCGGCCCGCTCGCGTCGAAAGTCGACGCGCCGCTGTCGGCGCCGTCGATCAACCCGCTCGATCGCGAGCCGATCCACCACGTGCTCGACGTCGGCGTGCGCGCGATCAACGCGCTGCTCACCGTCGGCCGCGGCCAGCGGATGGGCCTGTTCGCCGGCTCCGGCGTCGGCAAGTCGGTGCTGCTCGGCACGATGGCGCGCTACACGAGCGCGGAAGTGATCGTGATCGGCCTGATCGGCGAACGCGGCCGCGAAGTGAAGGAATTCATCGAACAGATCCTCGGCGAGGACGGGCTCGCGCGCTCGGTCGTCGTCGCGGCGCCGGCCGACGTGTCGCCGCTGTTGCGGATGCAGGGCGCCGCGTACGCGACGTCGCTCGCCGAGTATTTCCGCGACCAGGGCAAGCACGTGCTGCTGCTGATGGATTCGCTGACGCGCTACGCGATGGCGCAGCGCGAGATCGCGCTGGCGATCGGCGAGCCGCCCGCGACGAAAGGCTATCCGCCGTCGGTGTTCGCGAAGCTGCCCGCGCTCGTCGAGCGCACCGGCAACGGGCCCGAAGGCGGCGGCTCGATCACCGCGTTCTACACGGTGCTGACCGAAGGCGACGATCAGCAGGACCCGATCGCCGATTCGGCGCGCGCGATCCTCGACGGCCACATCGTGCTGTCGCGTGCGCTCGCCGAGGCCGGCCACTATCCCGCGATCGACATCGAGGCGTCGATCAGCCGCGCGATGACCGCGCTGATCGACGAAACGCATCTCGATCACGTGCGGCAGTTCAAGCAGATGCTGTCGCGCTACCAGCGCAATCGCGACCTGATCGCGGTGGGCGCCTACGCACCCGGCCGCGACGCCCAGCTCGACCGCGCGATCGCGCTCTACCCGCGCATCGAGGCGTTCCTGCAGCAGGGCTTTCGCGAATGCGCGCCGTTCGCATCGAGCCTCACCGCGCTCGATGCGCTGTTCGACGCTTACGGAGGCTGATCCCGATGGCCCACGGCTTTCCCCTTCAGTTGCTGCTCGACCGCGCGCAGGAAGACCTCGATTCGGCCGCGAAGCAGCTCGGCACCGCGCAGCGCGACCGCACCGCGGCGGCCGAACAGCTCGACGCCCTGCTGCGCTATCGCGACGAATATCACGCGCGCTTCGCGCAATCCGCGCAGAGCGGGATGCCGGCCGGCAACTGGCGCAATTTCCAGGCGTTCATCGACACGCTCGATGCGGCGATCGCGCAGCAGCGCACCGTGCTCGCCGCGGCCGAAGTCCGCATCGACGAGGCGCGCCCGAACTGGCAGCAGAAGAAACGTACCGTCGGCTCGTATGAAATCCTGCAGGCGCGCGGCGTCGCGCAGGAAGCGCAGCGCGACGCCCGGCGCGAACAGCGCGACGCCGACGAACACGCCGCGAAGATCCTGCGCATGCGGGCCGACGCGGCCCGCTCGTCGTAACCGACCACCGCATTCGAACGAGAGAACCGTCATGCCTCCCCTCCCCCTGCTCGGTGCGCTGCTCGACACCGCCGGCGCCGCACTCAAGGCCGCCCGCGGCTCGGGTGCGTCCGCCGCCAACGATGCGTCGGCCGCCGCGAGCGCCGTGCCGTTCGCGCAGACGCTGAAGCAAAGCGTCGCCACGCGCGGCGATACGGCCAACGCCGGTACACCGGACGTGCCGGCCAAACAGGTTTCGTCGAAGCCGGCAGCCGGTGCAAAGGCGTCCGGCACGAACGACGACGACGCGACCGACGATACGGCCGCGACCGCCACCGCCAACCCCGATGCCGCCGCGCTCGCGGCCGCCGCCGCCGTGCAGGCGCAACTGCAGGCGCGCGTGGACCAAACGCCGCCCGCTGACGCAGCGACCGCCGCTGCCGCTGCCGCCACGACGCAAAAGACGGCCGTATCCGGCCAGCCGGACGCCACGGCCATGCTCGCCACCCATGCAACCCAGGACGCGGCCGCCCAACCGAGCGACCCGGCATCGAGCCGCGACGCGCTGCAAGCCGCGCTCGCCAAGCTGACGGGCGGCGCGGGCGCGATCGCGATGCCGGCGAGCGGCACGGCCGCGGCCACACCCGCGGCCGCAGCCACGACGGCGACGGCGACCGCCTCGAATGCCGCCGCGCCGCTGACGCCGAAAGTGCCGACGTTCGACCGCACGCTCGCCGACGCGAAAGGCGCGCTCGCCACCCAGCAGACGCCGGCTCAGGTCACCCCGCAAGCGCTGCAGGCCGACGCGAACGCGCAGTCCGGCACCCAGCACGCGCTCACGGCGGCCAGCAACGCGACGGACCCGGCCGCCAGCGCGACGCTCGCGGCCGGCGCAACGGCCGCCGCCGCCGCGCAGGCGAACCTGCAACTGTCGCCGGCCGCCGGCGCGATCGCCGCCGCCAACGCGCACGTGCTCGCGCCGCACGTCGGCACGGCCGACTGGACGGATGCACTGAGCCAGAAAGTGGTGTTCCTGTCGAATGCGCACCAGCAGAGCGCCGAGCTGACGCTCAACCCGCCCGATCTCGGGCCGCTGCAGGTCGTGCTGCGCGTCGCGGACAATCACGCGCACGCGCTGTTCGTGTCGCAGCACGCCCAGGTGCGCGACGCGGTCGAAGCCGCGCTGCCGAAGCTGCGCGAGGCGATGGAAGCGGGCGGGCTCGGGCTCGGCAGCGCGACCGTCAGCGACGGCGGCCTCGCCTCGCAACAGCAGCCCAACCCGCAGCAGACCTTCGCCGGCGGCCAGTCGTCGCGACGCGGGAACGGCGGACCGTCAGCCGTCGATGCACCGGCCGACGCCGCGCAATCCGCACCGGTCGCCGTGCGCGCGAGCCGCGCCGGCCTCGTCGATACGTTTGCCTGAGCATGGCCGCCGCCGTGCGCGCGCCGCCTAGCGGCCGTGCACCACGGCAGCCGCCTCGCCGCGCGGCACGCTGCCCCGGCGCGCCGCGACGATGAAGTCGGCCGCGCGTTCGCCGATCATCACCGACGGCGCATTCGTGTTCCCGCCGATCAGCGTCGGCATCACCGACGCATCCACCACGCGCAGCCCGTCGACGCCGCGCACGCGCAGTTGCGGATCGACGACCGCGCGCGCATCGCTGCCCATCCGGCAGGTGCCGACCGGGTGATAGATCGTGTCCGCATGCGCGACGATCGTCGCGCGCAGCTCCGCTTCGCTCTGGTCCGGCCGCGTGTACAGCTCGCGCCCGCCCTGCGACGCGAGCGGCGCCTGCGACAGGATGCGCCGCATCGCCTGCGTGCCGCGCACCAGCAGGTCGAGGTCGCGTGAATCGCTGAAGAAGCGCGGATCGATCAGCGGCGCGTCGCGCGCATCGCCGCTCGCGAGCGCCACCGTGCCGCGACTGAACGGCCGCAATGCGCACACGTGCAGCGAATAGCCGAAGCCCCAGTGCATCTTGCGGTTGTGATCGTCGACGAGCGCCGTGCAGAAATGCAGTTGCAGGTCGGGCCGCTCGAGCGACGGATCGCTCTTGATGAAGCCGCCGGCCTCCGCGACGTTGCTCGTCATCATCCCCGTGCGGCTCGAGAAATAGCGCGCGAGCGCCGGCGTCATTTTCGCGATGCCGCGCAGGCACACGCCGACCAGCTCGGACGAATTCACGCGCGTGTTGATGATGAAGTCGATGTGGTCGATCAGGTTCGTGCCGACGTCCGGCGCATCCTGCACGACCGCGATCCCGTGCCGGCGCAATTGCTCTGCCGGGCCGATCCCCGAGCACATCAGCAGTTGCGGCGAATTGAACGCGCCGGCCGACAGAATCACTTCCGCACGCGCGCCGAAAGTCTCGACCCGCCCGTTGCGCGATACGACGACGCCGACCGCGCGCTTGCCGTCGAACCCGACGCGCAGCACCGTCGCATCGGTGATCACGTGCAGGTTCGGCCGGTCGCGGCCGTAGATGTACGCGCGCGCCACGCTGCAGCGCGAGCCGTCGCGATGCGTGACCTGATAGAAGCCGACGCCTTCCTGCGTCGCGCCGTTGAAGTCGTCGTTCAGCGGATAGCCGGCCGCGTGCGCGGCCTGGATGAATCGTTCGGAGAACGGATTGCGAAAGCGCAGATCCGACACCGACAGCGGGCCGTCCGCGCCGTGCCACGCGTCGGCGCCGCGTGCGTTGCCTTCCGCGCGGCGGAAATACGGCAGCACGTCCTGCCAGCCCCAGCCCGTCGCGCCGAGCCGCGCCCACTCGTCGTAGTCGCCCGGGTGGCCGCGCGTGTAGATCATCGCGTTGATCGCGCTCGAACCGCCCATCCCGCGCCCGCGCGGCTGGTAACCGCGCCGCCCGCCGAGGCCCGGCTGCGGCACCGTCTCGTAGCCGTAGTTGGTGCCGAGCTTGAACGGCACCAGCGCCGCGATGCCGACCGGCATGTTGACGAGCAGGTTGCGCTCCGTATGCGAGCCGGCCTCGATCAGCGCGATCGTCGCATCGGGGCAGGCATCGGCGAGACGGCCGGCGAGGCTCGATCCGCCCGAACCGCCGCCGACGATGATGTAGTCGTATTGCATGTCACGTCTCCGTCGTGTCATGGAAGGCGCCCGGCACCGCCGCGCGACCGCGTCTCCTCTTGTGTTCGGGCATTGTAGGAATGGCCGTCGCGTGCGCGGCGCGCGGATTCAAGAGCGATTCCTCTAAACGCCCGCGTGAACTAAATTTAAGATGTACCGATGCGCTTCGCGCGATGCACCGGCCACGAGAAGCCGATTCGTCGCGAAACGGGAGGAACGACGATGCAGCGCCGGATTCTGCAGGCCGCGTGCCGACCGGGTGATCCGCAGGCCACGCGCGCGGCCCGCATTTCATTTCAAACGGCGGCCCGCGCGACGATGCACGGCGTCATGCGCGCGGTCGGTCGAAATCGAACGACGCGTGTCGTCGCCGACCGTTTGGACGGTGTGTCGGCGCCGACGCACGATGCGCGGCGACCCGCCGTCGCATACGCATCGCACTGCCCTGCCGCGGCGTATCGGCAGACGATCGCAAGGCGGCATCGCGTGCCCGCTCGTCACCGTATCGAGTCGTGTGCGCAGGCCGTGCGGCACGATTTTCGGACGCGGGCACCGTCGCGCGGATACGACGCCTGCCGCGTGCCGCAACCGGTTTTCGAATACCCGTCGCATCCGGCCCCGTGCCGTGCGACACGCATCACCCGATCCGCGTCGCCGCGCTCGCCGAGCGTGCGCGTGCGGCGTGACGGCCGGCCGATCAGCCAGGCCCAACTGGAGGAGACGACATGAAGAACGACCTGCCCGAACTGGCCCCTCAAGCACTGCCGTCGGTCGACACGCTGACGTCGCTGCTGCACGACCAGCGCGCGGCGTACCTGCGCGCGCCGTACCCCGCATGGGACACGCGTGCGCAGCACCTGCGCGCGCTGCGCACGATGCTGATCGATCACGCGGATGCGCTCGCCGACGCGATCAGCGCCGATTTCGGCCATCGCGCGAAACAGGAAGTGCTGCTGTCGGAAATCTGGATGGCGAAGGAAGAGATCGACGATGCGCTGAAGCACGGCAAGCGCTGGATGAAGCCGATCCGCAAGCCGATGAACAAGTGGCTGCGTCCGGCGCGCGCGAAGGTGATTCCGCAGCCGCTCGGCGTGGTCGGCATCGTCGTGCCGTGGAACTACCCGGTGCTGCTCGCGGCGGGCCCGCTGATCTGCGCGCTCGCCGCCGGCAACCGTGCGATCGTCAAGATGTCCGAACTGACGCCGCGCACGTCGGCGCTGTTCGAGCAGCTCATCGGCAAGACCTTCGCGCGCGACCACGTCGCGGTCGTGAACGGCGACGCAGAGGTCGGCGCCGCGTTCAGCGCGCTGCCGTTCGATCATCTGCTGTTCACCGGCTCGACGCACGTCGGCCGCCACGTGATGCGCGCGGCCGCCGACCACCTCACGCCCGTCACGCTCGAACTCGGCGGCAAGTCGCCGGCGATCGTCGGCCCGAATGCGCGCTTCGACGCGGCCGTCGACGCGATCGTCGCCGGCAAGACGCTGAACGCCGGCCAGACCTGCATCGCGCCCGACTACGTGCTGCTGCCGCGCGGAATGGAAGGCGCGTTCATCGAGCGCGCGCGGACCCGCTTCGCGAAGCTGTATCCGGACCTGTCGGCCAACGGCGACTACACGACGATCGTGTCGCCGCGTCACTACGCACGCCTGCAGCAACTCGCGAGCGACGCGCAGGCGGCCGGCGCGCAGCTGCATCCGCTGTCCGACGCGCAGTCCGATCCCGCGTCGCGCCGCTTCGTGCCGTGCGCGGTCACGCACGCGCCGGCCGCGTCGCCGCTGATGCAGGAAGAGATCTTCGGGCCGCTGCTGCCGCTCGTGCCGTACGAGCGGATCGACGAGGCGATCGCGTACGTCAATGCGCGCCCGCGTCCGCTCGCGTTGTACCTGTTCGACGAGGATCGCGGCACGATCGACCGCGTGATGCGCGAAACGGTCTCGGGCGGCGTATCGATCAACGAAACGCTGATGCACATCGCGTGCGGCAGTTTGCCGTTCGGCGGCGTCGGTGCGAGCGGCATGGGCGCGTATCACGGCTACGACGGCTTCGTGACGTTCTCGAAGATGAAGCCGGTGCTCACGCAGGCACGGCTGAACGCACGCAACCTGCTCGCGCCGCCGTACGGCAAGCGCTTCGCCGCGCTGATCAAGCTGATGCTGAAGTTCTGAGCCGGCCGGGCCGCGCGCGTCGCGTCGCGGCCCTTGCGCGCCTGCCGCGCGGCGTCGATGCCGCGCACGCGGCCGTCACACCGGCCAGAGCGGCCCTTCCTGCATCGCGCCGATCTGCTCGCGCAATTCGAGCACGCGCGCTTCCCAGTAACGATGCGTGTTGAACCACGGGAAGGCGGCCGGAAACGCGGGGTCGTCCCAGCGCCGCGCGAGCCACGCCGCGTAATGGATCAGCCGCAGCGTGCGCAGCGCCTCGACCAGATGCAGCTCGCGCGGCTCGAATTCGCAGAAATCCTCGTAGCCGGCAAGCAGGTCCGCCAGCGCGCGCGACGCGCCTTCGCGATCGCCCGGCAGCAGGAGCCACAGATCCTGGACGGCCGGCGCCATCCGGCTGTCGTCGAAGTCGACGAAATGCGGGCCGGCATCGGTCCACAGCACGTTGCTCGGATGACAGTCGCCGTGCGTGCGCAGCAGACGAATCTCTCCCGCGCGCTCGAACGCGGCCTCGACGCCTTCGAGGGCGAGCGCGACCGCGGTCGCGTATGCCGGTCTTACGTCATCCGGAATGAAATCGTGCGCGAGCAGATAGTCGCGCGGCTCGTAGCCGAACGTATGGATGTCGAGCACGGGACGTGCGACATACGGCTGCGTCGCGCCGACCGCATGAATGCGGCCGATGAAGCGGCCGAGCCATTCGAGCGTGTCGCTGCGGTCGAGATCGGGGGCGCGGCCGCCACGCCGCTCGAAGATCGAGAAGCGGAAACCGTCGAACGCGTGCAGCGTGCGGCCGTCGAACGATCGCGCGGGCACCGCCGGAATCTCGCGCGCGGCGAGTTCGGCGACGAACGCATGTTCTTCGAGAATCGCGTCGTCCGACCAGCGCGCGGGCCGATAGAACTTCGCGACGACCGGCGGGCAGTCTTCGATACCGACCTGGTAGACGCGGTTTTCGTAGCTGTTGAGGGCGAGCAGTCGCCCGTCGGTGCGCAGGCCGACCGGCATCAGCACGCTGTCGAGCGCGTCGAGCACGCATTCGGGCGTGAGGCCGGCGAACGGCGGGCTGGCGGGAGAAGCGGGAGCGGAAGTGGCGTCTGTCATGCCCCGCATTGTGCCGCCAGCCGGACCGAAAGACGAGCGTCCGATGCGATGTGTGCTTAGTGAAGCGCCGCGCCGGCCGGCAGGACGGATTCGCCGGTGTCGATCAGATCCTCCAGAAAGAACGGCTCGGTGTTGAGTTCTTTCGACTCACCCGGCACGCCCTCGTACCAGGTCACCATGGCCATGTCGCCCAGGATGCGCTGGACGATGCCGCGCGCGCCCTTCGGCACCGCGATATGGGTAGTGCAGACGATCGACCCGATATGCATGATGGTTCCCCACTCTTGAATCTTGAAACCCGGCCCGCTGGCGAGCCGGCAAATGCGCGATCCGCGCCGCTCTCGGCGGAGCGTTGCGCGTGATCCCATTGTTCACGGTTTATCGAAGCGCGAAAAGAAGAAGAAGCAGGCGAAGCGCCGCGAATTCGTCGAATGTCTCCAATCAACCACTGCGCCGGGCACGCACTTGCCCGCCCGGCTTCCCCCATCATACCCTGTCGAATGTGACTGCCCGCCGAAACCGCCCGGCGCCGCCGCGCGCACGTGATCGACGCAACGCGCGTACCGCTTCGCTTCTTCCGTGCGGGATCGTCGGCACACGCGCCGCGATCGGCGCCCACATCACGTCGCGCGCATCGCATGCCGATCGCTTTTCACCGTTCGTCGAATGCTTGCGTGCGCAGCGGCCGACGCATCGGTGTCGGCCTGCATCGACGCAGCCCATCGCTCGCGACAGGCAGCCGCCGACAGGAGTTGCACTCGACGGTTGCCTTGCTGTACCTTAGGCTTTCATTCGCGTTCAATCGCATTCCGACACGATGTATCCGCTCACGTCCGCCCTCGCCAGATCCCGGCCGCAGTTCGACTCGCGGCCGCAGGCGTGCGTGCATCCGTCGGTCCTTCCTCCTCCTGTCGCACCGCCGCTCGTCTGCGCTGCGCCGCCCCCGCCGGCGGCACGCGCCGGCTGACTGGCCGGCTTCCGTTTTCGTCTTCCATTCGCGCCGTCGGCTATCGATGCGTGCGTCATGACGCACGGCACGTTGCCGCGCGCGAATGGAACGTTTCGATCCGTTCGACAGGTGGATTCACATGGTTTCGTTCAAACGCGCGCTTGCCGCGCATGGCGCGACGTCGCTCTTCGTTCTGCTGTGGAGCAGCGGCGCGATCTTCGCTGAACTCGGTCTGCGTCACGCATCCGCGTTCGCCTTTCTCACTGCCCGTTTCGCGCTCGCATCGCTCGTGCTGCTCGCGCTGGCGTTCGTGCGCAAACGCTGGCTGCCGCCGCGCGGCGAGCGGCGCATGGCCGCGCTGACCGGCTTGCTGATGATGGGCGGCTATTCGATCTTCTACCTGCTCGCGCTCGAGCGCGGCATCGCACCCGGCGTGCTCGCGACGATCCTCGGCGTGCAGCCGATCCTCACGCTCGCGATCGTCGAGCGTCGTCACTGGCAGCCGGTGCGCATCGCGGGGCTCGCGCTGTCGCTCACCGGCCTCGCGCTCGTTGTCGGCCGTGGCGTGAGCGGCGGGACGGGCGGCCTGTCGGCTGCCGGCATCGCGTGCGCGCTCACGGCGCTCGTCGCGCTGACCGTCGGCTCGCTGCTGCAAAAGCGCGTACGCGCGGCGCCCGCCGACGTGCTGCCGCTGCAGAATGCGATCGGCCTCGCGCTGTGCGTCGCGATCGTGCCGTTCCGGCCAGTGTCGTTCGACACGAGCTGGGCGTTCGTCGTGCCGCTGCTGTGGCTCGGCATCGTGATTTCGGTGATCGCGCAACTGCTGTTCTACCGGTTGATGCAGCGCGGCGATCTCGTCAACGTGACGAGCCTGTTCTATCTCGTGCCCGTCGTCACCACGCTGATGGATGCCGTGTGGCTCGGCAACCGGCCCGAGCCGCTCGCGCTCGCCGGCATGGGCGCGATCATCGCCGGGCTCGCGCTCGTGTTCCGCGCGCCGGCCGCACGCCCGCAACCCGACCGTGCGTAAGCGCGCGGGCCGCCGCGCCCGCGGATGCGGCGGCCCGTATCGGACATATACGACGATTCCGCGGCAATCGAAAGGAACGGGAAAGATTCATGCAAGGCGTTCGTCTTGCTTGTACGAAAACCGCGCGCTTCTCGAGGCTTTCCACTGATTTTTAATGGTTCGGATAGCGAAAAACGCCACCGGTTGCCTATACTCGAATGGACCGGCCTGCACGCAACGGGCCGGACCACACTACAAACACCCGGCATGGGACCGGGGTGAGCGCACGCGTGCCGACTTCGGCCGACCTCCCGCGAGGGATGAAGCCCAGGCAAGCGTTGAAGCGCGCACCTCGGCCGACACTGGAGACACGCATGACCACCTATTTCACGATCGGCGACTTCATCCTGTTGATTCCGATGGCGCTGGCCGGAGCGCTATTTCTCGGCGCGGTGCCGTGCGCGACCCAATTCCGTCACAACCTGCTGCGCGTGCTCGGCGTCATTCTCGGCGTCGGTGTCGCGGTGTTGCTCGTTGAAGGCTTGCCTGCGCTGATCTAGCGCGCTCACCCGTGCTTGACGCGCTTCGCTGCACCGCGGCGAAGCGACTGATTGCCCGCGAGCTGCGATACGGCACGCGATGTGTCGCATGCCGTATCGACTTCCGGTCAGATCGCCTGATCGGTGGACGGCTTTTCCCACAGATTGATGCCGCCTTCCGTCGCGTAACGATCGATCTCCGCGAGTTCCTCCGCCGAGAATTCGAGGTTCTTCAACGCACCGACGTTCTCGCGCACCTGCTCCGCGCGGCTCGCGCCGATCAGCGCGGACGTCACGCGACCGTTACGCAGCACCCACGCCAGCGCCATCTGCGCCAGGCTCTGCCCGCGCCGTTCGGCGATCGCGTTGAGCTTGCGCACATGCTCGAGGTTGTCCGCGCTCAGATGATCCTGCTTCAGCGAGCCACCGCCCGGCTTGTTCACGCGCGCGTCGGCCGGCACGCCATTCAGGTACTTCGACGTCAGCAAGCCCTGCGCGAGCGGCGTGAACGCGATGCTGCCCGCGCCGACGTCGTCGAGCGTGCCGAGCAGGTCGCTCTCGATCCAGCGGTTCAGCATGTTGTACGAAGGCTGGTGAATCAGCAGCGGCACCTTGTATTGCGCGAGCAGCTCGGCCATCTCACGCGTCTTCGCGGCCGAATACGACGAGATGCCGATGTAGAGCGCCTTGCCCTGCTGCACGGCCGACGCCAGTGCGCCCGCCGTTTCCTCGAGCGGCGTGTGCGCGTCGAAACGGTGCGAATAGAAGATGTCGACGTAGTCGAGCCCCATGCGCTGCAGGCTCTGGTCGAGACTCGCGAGCACGTACTTGCGCGATCCGCCGCCGCTGCCGTACGGCCCCGGCCACATGTCCCAGCCGGCCTTCGTCGAGATCAGCAGCTCGTCGCGATACGGCCGGAAATCCTCCTTCAGCAGCCGGCCGAAATTGATTTCGGCGCTGCCGTACGGCGGCCCGTAGTTGTTCGCGAGGTCGAAGTGGTTGATGCCGAGGTCGAACGCGGTGCGCAGGATCTCGCGCTGCGTCGAGATCGGCGTCGAGTCGCCGAAGTTGTGCCACAGACCCAGCGACAGGGCGGGCAGTTTGAGCCCGGATTTGCCGCAGGTGCGGTATTGCATGCCGGCATAACGTTCGGAAGCTGCTTCGTAGGCCATGAGTCTGTTCCGTCAGGACATCGGGGAAAGGGACGCGCGCCGGCCGCGCACATGACGCGACGGCGGCGAAGGAGTCATACGACGACTATGGTAGCGAAAGCGGCCGGATCACGCACGGCGGCACGGCGATGGACGCGACCGCGGCCGTCGCCTACACTGCGGCGTCTCGAATCACCGTTTCAGCGAGGTTGGTATGTCCCGGGTCATCTCGGTTGCACTGCTCGTCGGCGGCATCGTGCTGCTGTATTTCGGCGGCCAGTCGTTCCATTCGATCAACGACGACGTGTCGCGCTTCTTCACCGGCTCGCCCGCGACGAAGACGATCCTGCTGATCGTCGGCGGCGCCGTCGCGTCGTTCGTCGGCCTGATCGGCCTCGCGATGCCGGGCAGCAAGCGCTGATCGCCGCGCATCGCGACGCGCGCACGGGCCGCCTCGTGCGCGCGGGCCGCACCAGACGAAACGGGCGGCCGCGCCGCCCGTTGCTTCATTCGCCCGCGATGCGCCGCATCGCGTGATCGTGTGATCGCGGCGGCGGCAACGCCCGCCGCCCCGATCCACGCCTAGAACTGCACTTCCGGCTTCGACGCCGAGCGTGTGCCGGGCACCGGCCGGTTGCTTGCGCCGTGATACGTGTACACGAGCGAGAACTTCACCTGATCGGAACGGTTCTGCCCCGCCGAATGCAGCGTG
This sequence comes from Burkholderia sp. BCC1208, assembly GCF_902833095.1. NCBI lineage: Bacteria > Pseudomonadati > Pseudomonadota > Betaproteobacteria > Burkholderiales > Burkholderiaceae > Burkholderia > Burkholderia sp. BCC1208. The sequence goes on from NZ_CADFDY010000004.1 coordinate 78,630, forward strand.
TTGCTATGGAAGAACACGACGTCGCCCGTCTGCAGCGACGGGCACGTGGCCGCGTCGATCATCCTGCGGTTTTCCGGCAGATCGCCGCGGAAGAACTTCGCATCGTCGAACGCTTCCGGCCCGAATTCGGCCGTATGCGAACCCGGCACGAGCCACAGCGCGCCGTTCTCGTTGGTTTCCGGCCCGAGGGCGAGCCATACCGACACCATGTCCGGGCGCTCGAACGCCCAGTAGCGGAAATCGCGATGCCAGCCGGTCAGGCTGCCGTACGCCGGGTGCTTCGTCATCATGCAGTTGTGATGCGCGCGCGACAGCACGGGCTTCTCGCCGAAATACTCGCGCATCCACGCGCCGATTTCAGGCGCGATCGCGCGCTCGGCAAACGCCGGATCGCGCGAATACGCATCGAGCAGCCGCCGCACCGTATGCCCGCCCGGCGCATGCTTCGACTCGGGCGCGCCCGGGTAGCGCAGGTCGGCCTCGAACTCGATCGGCTCGGCGGCCTCCCGCAACTGGCGCTCCGCGATCTGCCTGAGCGTTGCGCACTGCTCCTCGCCGACGAGGCCACGCGCGACGACGAAGCCGCGCTCGCGCAATTCCGCGACTTGCGCGCGGATCGATTCCGACTGCAATGGAGACGACATGGGATGCCAGACGTTTATTGTGTGAATGTGACGATTGTAAATCGGCGCCGGATACCGCGAACAGCGCCATTGTCGTGCGCAGGGGCATGCCAATCGCGGATTTGATCCAGCGCAAGGGAACTGTGCGACGCGGCACCTGCCTCAGCGACAGGCGGTATGCGGCACACGCCTTGCGGCACAAGGGTTTATCGCGACTTTTGCCCGTCATGAATCCCCTGTAGCCTGACGCGGCCTGTCAATTCTGGCGGGCGCGGCGCGCAGCGGGTTTCGGTAAGATCCGTTGCGCCATCCGAGGCCGTTCATACCAGTGCGCTCTCCAGGGCGCCACCCATACAAGCGAAGCATCGTTCACATGCCATTCCGTCTGACTTCCCGTTTCAACCGCGCTGCGAAGCGCGTCGTGCCGTCCGCTCCCGCCCGCTCGCTGCGCCATCACCGCGCACGCACGCAGGCACTGGCCGAGCGTACGCACACGCACAGCCGGCTGGACGGCATCCGTGCGTGGTTCCACGCATTTTTCTCGATGATGAGCGCGCAGGCGTTCGCGCGCCGCGCCGGCCTGCGCTCGCTGCTGCAGAAGCCGTCGTCGCTGCGCGCGCTCGCACTGCGTCGCACGCTCGGCCCGCAGCGCCGCATCAACCGCCCGCGCCGCCTCGCGGCGAGCGCCGGCTGGTTCGGGTTCAGCGCGCGCTGACCGAGTGCCCGGCGGGCATTGCCCGCTCAATTGTCGCCATTGCTTCGGCGATCGAAACCCATAAAAAAACCCCGGCCTTGCCGGGGTTTTTCATTTCGGGCGAACGACGCTTACGCGACGCGTGCCGTCGGCTCCACGCCGGCCGCTTCGGCCAGCGCGAGCGCCTTGTCGGTCGCTTCCCACGAGAACTCCGGCTCTTCGCGGCCGAAGTGGCCGTAAGCCGCGGTCTTCTCGTAGATCGGGCGCAGCAGGTCGAGCATCTTGATGATGCCCTTCGGACGCAGGTCGAAATGCTCGCGCACGAGCTTCGTGATCACCGCATCCGACACGCGGCCCGTGCCGAACGTGTTGACCATCACCGAGGTCGGCTCGGCGACGCCGATCGCGTACGACACCTGGATCAGCGCGCGCGACGCGAGGCCGGCGGCGACGATGTTCTTCGCGACGTAGCGGCCGGCATAGGCAGCCGAACGGTCGACCTTCGACGGATCCTTGCCCGAGAACGCGCCGCCGCCGTGCGGTGCGGCACCGCCGTAGGTATCGACGATGATCTTGCGGCCGGTCAGGCCGCAATCGCCCTGCGGGCCGCCGATCACGAACCGGCCGGTCGGGTTCACGAGGAACTTGATGTCGCCCTTGATCAGGTCGGCCGGCAGCGTCGGCTTGATGATTTCCTCGATCACCGCTTCGCGCAGCGCGGGCAGTTCGATGTCCGGTGCGTGCTGCGTCGACAGCACGACGGTGTCGATCGAATCGGGCTTGCCGTCGACATAGCGGACCGTCACCTGCGACTTCGCGTCCGGACGCAGCCATTGCAGGCGGCCGTCGCGGCGCAGGCTGGCCTGGCGCTCGACGAGGCGGTGCGACAGGTAGATCGGCAGCGGCATCAGTTCCGGCGTTTCGTCGCACGCATAGCCGAACATCAGGCCCTGGTCGCCCGCGCCTTGATCGAGGTTGTCGTCGTGTGCACGATCGACGCCCTGCGCGATGTCCGGCGACTGCTTGTCGTACGCGACGAGCACCGCGCAACCCTTGTAGTCGATGCCGTAGTCGGTGTTGTCGTAGCCGATGCGCTTGATCGTATCGCGCGCGATCTGGATGTAATCGATGTTGGCCGTCGTGGTGATTTCACCGGCCAGCACGACGAGACCCGTGTTGCACAGCGTTTCCGCCGCAACGCGCGAGTATTTGTCCTGCTCGAGGATGGCGTCGAGAATCGCGTCCGAGATTTGGTCCGCGACTTTGTCCGGATGGCCTTCGGAGACGGATTCGGACGTGAAGAGATAATCGTTTGCCACTTTTTCAGGCTCCTGTGTGGTTACGGTTGGTTTCACGTAGCCAGCTTCGTTGGGCCTGAAGCGGCGACGCTTTAGCGGATTACCAGGACCGGGCAGCGTGTGTTGCGCCAGCCGGCTTCGCCCCGCAAGTTGTCAGTTAACTCGGCGAAGCCCGTATTATAGCGGCTTTCCTGAATTGTCACAGAGCGCCGCCCGTGCTGCATCTTCCGCTGTCTCACCACCCTGTTCGCAACGTGCCGGCCAGCCGGCCCTACGGAGCTTCCGCATGCTAGGCCGCCTCGGCACGCACCTCGCCATCGGCTTGCTGAAGCTGCTCGCCCTGCTGCCGTACGGTCTGACCGCACGGTTCGGCGATGGCCTCGGCTGGCTGCTGTATCAGATCCCCAGCCGGCGAAAGCGCATCGTACATACGAATCTGAAACTCTGCTTCCCCGACTGGAGCGACGAGCGGCGCGAGGAAGTGGCGGGGCAGCACTTCCGCCATGCGATCCGCAGCTACGTCGAGCGCAGCGTGCAGTGGTTCGGCTCGGAGGAAAAGCTCGCGAAACTGATCCAGGTCGACAGCGCGGTCGATCTCACCGATCCCGACCTGCCGCCGACGCTGTTCCTCGGCCTGCACTTCGTCGGCATCGAAGCCGGTTCGATCTGGCTCAACCGGTCGCTGCAGCGCCGTTGCGGATCGCTGTACCAGCCGTTCTCGAACGCGGTGCTCGAGGAAGAGGCGAAGAAGGCGCGCGGGCGCTTCGACGCCGAGATGGTCGGCCGCGCGGACAGCGCGCGCGTCGTGCTGCGCTGGCTGCGCGACCGCAAGCCGGTGATGCTCGGCGCCGACATGGACTACGGGCTGCGCAACTCGACGTTCGTCCCGTTCTTCGGCGTGCCGGCCTGCACGCTGACGGCCGTCGGCCGGCTCGCGAAGACGGGCCGCGCGCAGGTCGTGCCGTTCATCGGCGAAGTGCTGCCGAACTACAAGGGCTACCGTCTGAAGGTATTCAAGCCGTGGGATCACTACCCGACCGGCGACGACGATCTCGACGCGCGGCGGATGAACGAATTCCTCGAGGAACAGATTCCGCTGATGCCCGAGCAGTATTACTGGGTGCACAAGCGCTTCAAGACGCGCCCGCCCGGCGAGCCGAGCCTGTACTGACCCTGCCGGACGAAACCCCGCCGGCGCGTCATGCGCGCGCCTGCGCTCTCGCTCTCGCCACCTTCGGCGCGCCTTTCGCGCGCGCCTGCCAGAGATCGAATGCCATCTGCTGCGCGAGCCATAGATCCGCACGGCCGCCGCGGTCCTCGCCCAGCCACGCTTCGAGACGCAGCGCCATTTCCGGCGAGATGCCGGCATGGCCGTGCAGGATCCGCGACAGCGCCGCGCGCGTCACGCCGAGCTGCGCGGCGGCCTCGGTGACGGTCAGGCCGAGCGCCGGCAGCACGTCATCGCGCAGCGCTTCGCCCGGATGGGGCGGATTGAAGATGCGTGTCATGGCTTGAATCACCTCGGTGGTAATCCTGGTAATTCACCAGGACGACGTCGGAGCCGTCGAACCTGAACGTCAGGCGCCAGTTACCGCTCACGCTCACCGCGTAGTAACCGTCCAGCCCGCCGGCAAGACCGTGGAAGCGCCAGCCCGGCACGTTCATGTCGAACGGCCGGCTCGCCACATCGAGACGGGCACGCTGGCGCCGCAGTCTCGGAGCATGGCCCGGCAGGATGCCCGCCTTGCTCCCGTTCATGAAAAACGCTTCCAGCCTCTTGTGCTGCCATGACTTGATCATGGACCTCCCATACTCAAGTCGCGATGTCGTCGGCATGGCCCACTGGCGTATAGCCAGACTATACGAATCGCTTGATCATCTTGTCAATTTGACCCGTACGAAAACGCTCATCCGGGTCGTCCCGTGCTCTCACCGTGCATCGGACACGCATCGCCAAGCCTCGCCTGCGCTGCGACAACGCCCGCCACACCGCATCAATTTGTCCCTCGCCACTGACGCGACCAGTCGACCGATCGACAGATACCGCCCATCCCGTCTGCACTGGCGACGCGAAACACCGGCCCGCGCAGGACGCCCCTGTCGGCTGCATGTATCATTTACGGCTGAGATCAGCACGACGAACGAGGCCGCCCCGGCATGGCCGCCGGCCGTTCATGTCGTGCCGACCGCCTCGTTCGCCATGGAATTCCGGACCCAGTGAAACTCTCGTTCACCAAGATGCACGGCGCGGGCAACGACTTCGTCGTGCTCGACGGCTATTCGCGCGCGCTGCCGCCGCTCACCGATGCGCAGGTGCGTGCGCTCGCCAACCGCCACTTCGGCATCGGCGCCGACCAGTTGCTGCTGGTCGAGAAACCGACCGTCGACGGCGCGGATTTCAAGTACCGGATATTCAATTGCGATGGTGGCGAGGTCGAGCACTGCGGCAACGGCGCGCGCTGTTTCGTGAAATTCGTCAGTGATCGCGGCCTGACCGACAAGCGCAGCGTGCGCGTGCAGGTCATGAAGGGCCTGATCACGCTGACGCTGCAGGACAACGGCGAAGTCGTCGTCGACATGGGCGCGCCCGTGTTCGCGCCGGCGCAGGTGCCGTTCGATGCATCGGGCCTCGATGGCCGGACCGACGGCAACGACACGCTGTGGCCGCTCGATGTCGGCGGCGCGACGCGCTGGGTCTCGACGGTGTCGATGGGCAACCCGCACGCGGTGCAGGTCGTCGACGACGCCGAAGCGTATCCGGTGCTGGAAGAAGGCCCGCTGATCGAGCGCCATGCGCGCTTCCCGCAGCGCGTGAACGCCGGCTTCATGCAGATCGTGTCGCGCCGCGAAGTGAAGCTGCGCGTGTACGAACGCGGCGCGGGCGAGACGCTCGCGTGCGGCACCGGTGCGTGCGCGGCGGTCGCGGCCGGCATCCGGCGCGGCCTGCTCGATTCGCCCGTGACCGTGCACACGCAAGGCGGCACGCTGACGATCGGCTGGGACGGCGCGCGCGACGAAGCCGCCGCGCTGACGATGGCCGGCCCCGCCACGACCGTGTTCGAAGGCGAGATCGACCTGAACGCCTGACCCTGCAACGTCCTTGATAACTGAACGCTCCAGCCACATGAACGATCGCGAAGTCGCCGACTACCTGCTCGCCAATCCCGAATTCTTCGCGCAGCACGCCGAGCTGCTCGCGACGATCCGTCTCGCGAACCCGCACGGCAAGGCCGCGATCTCGCTGCAGGAACGGCAGATGGAGATGCTGCGCGACAAGAACAAGCACCTCGAACGCCGCCTTGCCGAGCTCGTGCGCTACGGCCACGAGAACGACAGCCTGTCCGCGAAATTCAGCCGCTGGACCGCGCGCGTGATCGCGGAACGCGATCCGTACGCGCTGCCGCGCACGATCGCCGACGGCATCGCCGAGGTGTTCGACGTCCCGCAAACCGCGCTGCGCGTGTGGGATGTGGCCGACACCTACGCGCAAGCCGACTTCGCACGCCAGGTCGGCGAGGAAGTGCGCCTGTTCACGAACGGCCTGTCGACGCCGTACTGCGGCGCGAACACGGGCTTCGAGGCCGCCCAGTGGCTCGCGCCCGCCCTCGCCGCCCCGGCCGCGAGCGCGGCGGAAGGCGCCGAAGCCGCCCCGGCCGGCGACGGCTCGGCCGCGTCGATCGCGCTGCTCGCGCTGCGTGCACCGCTCGCCGGCACCGACGCGCCCGCGTTCGGCCTGCTGGTGCTCGGCTCGCCGGACGCGCGCCGCTTCCACGACGGGATGGCCACCGACTTCCTCGCGCAGATCGCGACGCTCGCGAGCGCCGCGCTCACGCGCCTGCTGCCGCACTGATCCGCCGCACGCGATGACCGACGATCCGATCGCCGCCTACCTGTCGAACCTGAAGCACGTCAGGCAGCTGTCGGAGCACACGCTGCGCGGGTACGCACACGAACTCGACGAACTGAAAAAGCTCGCGGCCGGCCGGCCGCTCGAAGCATTGACCGCCGTCGACATGCGCGGCGCGGTCGTGCGCGCACACGCGGCCGGGCTGTCCGCACGCTCGATCTCGCACCGGCTTTCCGCATGGCGCGCGTTCTATCGCTGGTTCGCACAACGCATCGAGATGCCCGCGAATCCCGTCGCCGGCGTACGCGCGCCCAAACGCGAGAAATCGCTGCCCAAAGCGCTGTCGGTCGACGATGCGGTCGCACTCATGGATACACCGCTGCCCGAAACGACCGAAGGCATCCGCGACCACGCGATCCTCGAGCTGTTCTATTCGTCGGGGCTGCGCCTCGCCGAACTGGTGGGGCTCGACGTCAGGTACACGCAGGCCGACGGCTACCGCTCGGCCGGCTGGCTCGATCTCGCCGAAGCCGAAGTCACCGTGCGCGGCAAGGGCAACAAGGAACGCAAGGTGCCGGTCGGCCGCAAGGCGATCGACGCGTTGAACGCGTGGCTCGCGGTGCGCGGCGAATTCGTGAAGCACGATCCGCATCCGCTGTTCGTGTCGGTGCGCGGCAACCGGATGTCGCCGGGCGTCGTGCGCGAACGCGTGAAGCGCGCGGCGCTCGCCGCCGGCATCCCCGCCAACGTCCACCCGCACGTGCTGCGCCACTCGTTCGCGACGCACGTGCTGCAATCGAGCGGCGACCTGCGCGCGGTGCAGGAACTGCTGGGCCACGCGAGCGTCGCCGCGACGCAGGTCTATACGTCGCTCGACTTCCAGCATCTCGCGAAGATTTACGACAGCGCGCATCCGCGCGCGAAGAAGCGCGACTGACGCACGTCCCGTGTTACCCGCCGCGCGCGGCGGCCGGCATCGGCCGGCGTCGCGCCAAGCCCATTTCGATCCCATCATGCAAACCGTCACCCTCAAGCCGTCCAAGGAAAAATCGCTGCTGCGCCGCCATCCGTGGATCTACGCCAATGCGATCGACCGCGTCGACGGCAAGCCCGCGCCCGGCGCGACCGTGCTCGTGCGCGCGCACGACGGCCGCTTTCTCGCGCGCGGCGCGTACAGCCCGCAGTCGCAAATCCGCGTGCGGGTGTGGAGCTTCGACGAGAGCGAGCCGATCGATCACGCGTTCTTCAAGCGCCGCGTGCAGCGCGCGGTCGCGCACCGTACGACGATGGTGTCGGGCACGGGCGCGGTGCGGCTCGTGTTCGGCGAAGCCGACGGGCTGCCGGGGCTGATCGTCGACTACTACGTCGCCGATACCGCCGAAGCCGGCGCGCCGCCGCGCGGGCAGCTCGTGTGCCAGTTCATGGCGGCCGGCGTCGAAGCGTGGAAGGAAGCGATCGTCGCGGCGCTCGTCGGCGCGACCGGCTGCCCGAACGTGTACGAGCGCTCGGACGTGTCGATCCGCGACAAGGAAGGGCTCGAACAGACGACCGGCGTGCTGGCCGGCGACGCGCCGCCCGCGACGCTGATCGCGAGCGAAAACGGCGTGCGCTATCACGTCGACGTGCCGAACGGCCACAAGACGGGCTTCTACGTCGACCAGCGCGACAACCGCGCGCTCGTCGCGCAGTACGCGGCCGACCGCGATGTGCTCAACTGCTTCTGCTACACCGGCGGCTTCTCGCTCGCGGCGCTCAAGGGCGGCGCGAAACGCGTCGTGTCGATCGACTCGTCGGGCGATGCGCTCGCGCTCGCGCAGCAGAACGTCGTCGCCAACGGCTTCGACGCGGAGCGCGCGACCTGGCTCGACGCGGATGCATTCAAGACGCTGCGCCGCCTCGTCGACGAAGGCGAGCGTTTCGACCTGATCGTGCTCGACCCGCCGAAGTTCGCGCCGACCCGCGACAGCGTCGATCGCGCGGCGCGCGCGTACAAGGACATCAACCTGAGCGGCTTCAAGCTGCTGCGCCCGGGCGGCCTGCTGTTCACGTACTCGTGTTCGGGTGCGATCGACATGGACCTGTTCCAGAAGATCGTCGCGGGCGCGGCCGCCGACGCGAAGGTCGACGCGCGCATCCTGAAGCGGCTCGGCGCGGGCGTCGATCACCCGCTGCTCGCCGCTTTCCCGGAAGGCGAATATCTGAAGGGCCTGCTGTTGCAAATCGTCTGATCGCCCCGATCTAGCGCGCACGACCGCGCCTGCCGCCCGCTGGCGGGCCAGCGCTTTCGCCTGTCGTCCGGACGACGGGCGGGGGCTTGACAGGTATGTTTCAATGGATAGTTGTGCGCCCCGGCTCGCAGCGCGAGGGCGCGACGCACATCCTGGTTTTGACCCCGATTCACGAACCACAGGCGACCGACATGGCCACTCCCGTCACCATCCTCACCGGCTTCCTCGGCAGCGGCAAGACGACGCTGCTCAAGCGCATCCTGAACGAACAGCACGGCATGAAGATCGCCGTGATCGAGAACGAGTTCGGCGAAGAGAACATCGACAACGAAATCCTCGTGCAGGATTCGAACGAGCAGATCATCCAGATGAGCAACGGCTGCATCTGCTGCACGATCCGCGGCGACCTCGCCCGCGCGCTCGGCGATCTGGCCGCGAAAAAGCGCGAAGGCAAACTCGACTTCGACCGCATCGTGATCGAGACGACCGGCCTCGCGAACCCGGGCCCCGTCGCGCAGACGTTTTTCATCGACAGCGAAATCGCCGACGATTTCCTGCTCGACGCGGTCATCACGCTGGTCGACGCGAAGCACGCGAACGCGCAACTCGACGAACACGAAGTGGTGCAGCGCCAGGTCGGTTTCGCCGACCGCCTGTTCATCACGAAGTCGGACCTGGTCGACGACCAGACCGTCGCCGGCCTCAAGCACCGCCTGATGCACATGAACCCGAAGGCCGCGATCAAGGTCGTGAATTTCGGCGAAGCGGACATCAAGGAAATCTTCGACCTGCGCGGCTTCAATCTGAACGCGAAGCTCGAGATCGATCCCGATTTCCTCGCCGAGGACGATCACGCGCACGACCACCACGATCACGACCATGATCACGATCACGCCGGTTGCGACCACGATCACGGTCAATGCGCGCACGATCACGATCACGGCCACGATCACGGCCACGATCACGGCCACCACAATCATCACCACGCGCACCACGACGACAAGATCAAGTCGTTCGTGTACCGCAACGACCGCCCGTTCGATCCGAACAAGCTGGAAGACTTCCTCGGCGGCATCCTGCAGATCTACGGCGAGCGGATGCTGCGCTACAAGGGCGTGCTGTACATGAAGGGCGTCGACCGCAAGGTCGTGTTCCAGGGCGTGCACCAGATGATGGGCAGCGACCTCGCCGCCAAGTGGCTGCCGGCCGAGAAGAAGACCAACAAGATGGTGTTCATCGGCGTCGACCTGCCGCAGGACCTGATCACCGACGGCCTCGACGCCTGCCTCGCCTGACCCGCGCGGGCGCCTGCCGTCCCGCGCTGCCCGGCCGCCTTCGCAGGCAGCCGCGGCAGCCGCGCGACGCCTTTTCCGGGCAGGGTTTCGCCGTCATCGCTTTTTCGCGATTTGCGCGTTATATTTTCTAGATATCGGCGCGACCGACGGGGATCGACCCGATACGGCGGCCGCTTGCGATTCAGTTACAATACGTGCCCGCTGGAGTACGGCAACAAACAGGCCCGGTTCTTGCTGAACCAGTTTTATCCGGGCATCGCAACCGCGCCGGATCGCCCATCCGCCTCCCGGCCGCGGCCGATGCGATCTGCCGCGCAGCATACCGGTTCGCAGCGCGCGCAAATCCGCGCCAGGCCTATCCTGGTATTTGAGAACCGGTTTTCCAGAGGCTTTCGGCCCCGCGGCGGCAAATCGCAAATGATTGCAAGGGCGGTTGCGGGTAATCCCAAAGTGCAGGCACTATCTCTCGATTTGCCGCACATTGAAGAAGCAAGCAGATGACGAAGAAACTCTTGACCGAAGCCGAAATCCTGAAGATGAGCGACAAGGATTACATGAATGAGGATCAGCTCGCCTTCTTCAAAAATCGGCTCGAACAGTTGCAGGCGGACATCCTCAAGAATGCAGGCCAGACGACCGAGAACCTGCGCGAGACGGTGATCGTTCCCGATCCCGCCGACCGCGCGACCATCGAGGAAGAGCACGCGCTCGAGTTGCGCACGCGCGATCGCGAACGCAAGCTCCTCAAGAAGGTTCAGCAGTCGCTCGCCCGCATCGATTCCGGCGACTACGGCTGGTGTGAGGAAACCGGCGAACCGATCGGCATTCCGCGCCTGCTCGCGCGTCCGACCGCCACGCTGTCGCTCGAGGCGCAGGAGCGCCGCGAGCTGCGCCAGAAGCTGTTCGGCGACTGATCGAGCGGCATTCCGCTCAGACACGCTGCTTCCCGGAAGCGCGCGGCCTGCCGCGCGCTTTTTGTTTTTCCGGCGCCGGCTCCCGGCCGCCGGCCGATTTGTCTCCCCCTCTTGATATCCCGGCGCCCGCCCTAAAATGAAACGGACGCGCGCCGGGCCGCTTCCCGGCGCACTGCGGATTCACGCGGCGGCGCCTCGCGCCGCCCGACTCTTCCCCGTTTTTCTCAAGGAACGCAGATGGAGCAATTTCACGGCACGACCATCGTTTCGGTCCGGCGCGGCGACAAGGTCGCGCTCGGCGGCGACGGCCAGGTAACCCTCGGCAACATCGTCATGAAGGGTGGCGCGCGGAAAGTGCGGCGGATCTACAACAACCAGGTTCTGGTCGGATTCGCGGGCGGCACCGCCGATGCGTTCTCGCTCCTCGATCGCTTCGAGGCGAAGCTAGAGAAGCACCAGGGCAACCTCACCCGCGCGGCCGTCGAGCTCGCGAAGGACTGGCGCACCGACCGGATGCTGCGCCGCCTCGAGGCGATGCTGATCACGGCAGATGCGACCACCACGCTCGTGATCACCGGCAACGGCGACGTGCTCGATCCGGAAGGCGGCATCTGCGCAATCGGCTCGGGCGGCGCGTACGCGCAGGCCGCGGCCCGCGCGCTCGTCGAGAATACCGACCTGTCGCCGCGCGAGATCGTCGAGAAGTCGCTGGGGATCGCCGGCGACATGTGCATCTACACGAACCACAACCGCATCATCGAAACGATCGAGTAAGGACAGCCCCATGAGCACCATGACCCCTGCCGAGATCGTCTCGGAACTCGACAAGCACATCATCGGCCAGGCGAAGGCGAAGAAGGCCGTCGCCGTCGCGCTGCGCAACCGCTGGCGCCGCCAGCAGGTCGCCGACCCGCTGCGCCAGGAAATCACCCCGAAGAACATCCTGATGATCGGGCCGACGGGCGTCGGCAAGACCGAAATCGCGCGCCGCCTCGCGAAGCTCGCCGATGCGCCGTTCATCAAGATCGAAGCGACCAAGTTCACCGAAGTCGGCTACGTCGGCCGCGACGTCGACAGCATCGTGCGCGACCTGATGGAAACGTCGGTCAAGCAGACGCGCGAAACCGAGATGCGCAAGGTGCGCAGCAAGGCGACCGATCAGGCGGAAGACCGCATCCTCGACATCCTGCTGCCGCAACCGCGCGCGGTGGGCTTCGGCGGCAATGCCGACCACGCGAACGACGACAACAACGCGACGCGCCAGACGTTCCGCAAGCGCCTACGCGAAGGCCAGCTCGACGACAAGGAAGTCGAGCTCGACCTCGAGCAGCCGTCGGTCGGCATGGACATCATGGCGCCGCCCGGGATGGAAGAGATGACCGAGCAGATCCGCTCGATGTTCTCGAACCTCGGCAGCGGCAAGAAGCAGCGCCGCAAGGTGAAGATCAAGGAAGCGCTGAAGCTGCTGACCGACGAGGAAGCGGCGAAGATGCTGAACGAAGAGGAAGTGAAGACGAAGGCCGTGCAGAACGTCGAGCAGAACGGCATCGTGTTCCTCGACGAGATCGACAAGATCACGTCGCGCAACAACGAAGGCACCGGCGGTGAAGTGTCGCGCCAGGGCGTGCAACGCGACCTGCTGCCGCTCGTCGAGGGCACGACGGTCAACACGAAGTACGGGATGGTGAAGACCGATCACATCCTGTTCATCGCGAGCGGCGCATTCCACCTCGCGAAGCCGAGCGACCTGATTCCCGAACTGCAGGGGCGCTTCCCGATCCGCGTCGAGCTCGATTCGCTGTCGGTCGAAGACTTCGAGGCGATCCTCGATGCGACCGACGCGAGCCTCGTCAAGCAGTACCAGGCACTGCTCGCGACCGAAGACGTGCAGCTCGAATTCGCCGACGACGGTATCCGGCGCCTCGCCGAGATCGCATTCGCGGTTAACGAGAAAACCGAGAACATCGGTGCTCGCCGGCTGTACACGGTGATCGAGAAGCTGCTCGAGGAAGTGTCGTTCTCGGCGGGCAACCACGCCGGCGAGCGCGTGACGATCGACGCGAAGTACGTCGACCGCGCGCTCGGCGAAGTGTCGCAGGACGAAGACCTGTCGCGCTACGTGCTGTAACGCGCGCGGCGCCGGATGAAAAACGGGCGGCCCCTTCGTCGGGGGCCGCCCGTTTTCGTTGGTGTGCCGCTTATTGCCGAACCGGCTTCTTCGCGAGCTTGCGCTGCAGTGTGCGGCGGTGCATGTTCAGCGCGCGCGCGGTCGCCGAAATGTTGTTGTTGTTCTCGGCCAGCACGCGCTGGATGTGCTCCCATTCGAGCCGGTCGACCGACAGCACGACCGGATTCTCGAGCGCCTCGTCGGCCTGCACTTCGGTCGCGTTGGTCTGCAGCGCGGCCAGGATCGACTCGACGTTCGCCGGCTTCGCGAGGTAGTTGTCGGCGCCTTCCTTCACGGCCTGCACGGCGGTCGCGATGCTCGCGTAGCCGGTCAGCACTAGAATCCGCGCATCGGGCTGCAGATCGCACAACGGCGCGATCAGGCTCAGCCCCGAATCCTCGCCGAGATGCAGGTCGACGGTGATGAACTGGAACTTGCCGCCCGCGGCGAGCCGGAGCGCCGCCTCCTTGTCGTGCGCCTGCTGAACCGCGTAACCGCGGCGCTCGAGGCCGCGCGCGAGCGTGCCCGCGAACACCTCGTTGTCGTCGATCACCAGGAAGTTGTTCTCGCTCATGTGGTTTCTCCGTCTACGTGTTGGTTGAGGCAGCCGGCATCGCGACACGCACGACCGGCAGGCGCAGCACGGCCCGCGTGCCGCGCACGGCCGCTGCGCCGGCCGGCGGGCGGCTGTCCGGCGTGCCGGTTGGCCGTTCGGCTGCACGTGCACCCGTGCGTTGTCCCGATGTGGCCGCCGCGTGGCCGTTCGCCGCACCGCCGGCCCGCCCGTTGCCGCCCGCCGCACGCGGCGTGACATCGGACAGTTCGATCTCGCCGCCCAGCCGCGCGGCCGCACTGAACGCGAGATACAGGCCGACGCCGTGCCCGCCCTGCGTGCTGTCGACCGGCATCGCGCCGAGCGATTCGCGCAGCGCGGCCGGAATGCCGGGCCCGTCGTCGCATACCTCGAATTCGATTTCGTCGGCCGCGCGGTCGTGCGCGACCTTCGCGGCGAGCGTCACGCGCTGCGGGCTCGCGCGCGCGGCGTTGTCGAGCAGGATCGTCAGGATCTGGCCGGCCGCGACCGTATCGTCGAGCGCGACGCCCGACGGGCGCGCGCCGAGCAACTCGAACTGCACGTGCGGATGCCGCAGGCGCCAGTGCTCGACGAACGTGTCGAGCCAGTCGTCCACCGGCTGGCGGCTCGCCGGCGTGCTCGCGCGGCTGCGCAGGCGCGCGAGCGCCGACGTGCAGAGCGTCATCTGCTCCTCGAGCACCTTCAGGTCGGCCTCGTAGCGCGCCAGCCCCGGATCGGCGCGCGCCGCGTCGCGCAACTCCTCGGCGAGCATCGCGATCGTCGACAGCGGCGTGCCCATTTCGTGCGCGACGGTGGCGGCCTGCACGCCGAGCGCGACCGCCCGCTCGTCGCGCAGCAGGTGCTGCTGCGCTTCGCCAAGCGCCGCGTCGCGCTGGCGCAGCGCATTCGACATGCGCGCGACGAACCACGCGATCAGCCCGACGCTGACCATGAAGTTCGCCCACATGCCGGTGCGGTAGTAGTCGAACAGGTTCGCCGGATTGTCCATGTTGAGCGGCACCGAATCGAAGCCGAGCGCCGCGTAGCACGCGACCGCGAACGCCGCGAGCCAGATCATCAGGTGCCACGGCAGCACGGCCGCCGCGATCGCGAGCGACGGCAGGTACAGCGACACGAACGGGTTGGTCGTGCCGCCCGACAGGAACAGCAGTGCGGACAGCGCACCGAGGTCGACCCACAGCTGGCCGAGCAGCTCGAAATTGGTCTCGGGCCGCGCGCGCAGCACGCGCACCCAGGTCAGCGCGTTGAAAACGATTTCGAGCGCGATGACCATCAGCATCGCCGGCAGCGGCAGATGTACGCCGAAATAGGTCTGCACGACGCCGATCGTCACGAGCTGGCCGATGATCGCGAGATTGCGGAGCCAGAACAGGTGACTGAGGTTGACGCGCCCGGTGGTGGTGATTCGTTGCATCCGGGCAGTTTACCCGTTTAGCGCCCCGCGCCTCTAGCGGGGCCGGATCCGCGCGCACGAACGGGCGACGCGCGTGCGCGGCGGGGCCTCCGGCGGCGCCTCGTCAACCGGCCGCGCCGGCCATGCGCTGCGCAATCTCGTCAGCCAGGCACTCGGGGCATCGGCATCGCGCACCGGCCGCCGGCGGCGTGCCGTCGGGCAGCACCGGCATCGACGCGCACCAGCAGTCGAACGGCTGCGTGTGCGCGCCGCAGTCGAAGCCGCGCCCGCAGTGCGGGCAGCGCGCACGGCGCGGGGCGGAACGGGCGTCGGCGGCGGAATCGGTCATGGCGCATTCGCGGAAGCGGGCGGGACATCGCCCTACGCGACAAGCATAGCGCGGCGGCTGAATTTTGCACGCCGGCCGCCCGGCCGAAGTCGGCCGCAAACGCACGCGCACCCGCCCGTCGGCGCCCTCAGCGCGACCACGCTCGAATCGTGCCGCGCCATAGCCGGCGGGCCGCCGCGTGCGATGCCGCGTCGCGCCGCCGGTGTTCCGGCCGGCCCAAAAACCCGATGCTGCGCTGCGCCACTCCTGTACAATTCGCCCTGTTTCAACCGTTCCCAGCCAGAGCCGCCGCCATGTCCGAGCCCATCGACCTCTCGCAGATCGCCCCCACGCTGAAAGCAGAAATCCTCGCGGAGGCGCTGCCGTATATCCGTCGCTACCACGGCAAGACCGTGGTCATCAAATACGGCGGCAACGCGATGACGGAAGAGCGGCTCAAGCAAGGCTTCGCGCGCGACGTGATCCTGCTGAAACTGGTCGGCATCAACCCGGTGATCGTCCACGGCGGCGGTCCGCAGATCGATCACGCGCTGAAGAAGATCGGCAAGGCCGGCACCTTCATCCAGGGCATGCGCGTCACCGACGAAGAGACGATGGAAGTCGTCGAATGGGTGCTCGGCGGCGAAGTGCAGCAGGACATCGTGATGCTAATCAACCACTTCGGCGGCCACGCGGTGGGCCTGACGGGCAAGGACGGCGGCCTGATCCACGCGCGCAAGCTGCTGATGCCGGACCGCGACAACCCGGGCCAGTACATCGACATCGGCCAGGTCGGCGAAGTCGAGGCGATCAACCCGGCCGTCGTGAAGGCGCTGCAGGACGATGCGTTCATCCCGGTGATCTCGCCGATCGGCCTCGGTCAGGACGGCCTCTCGTACAACATCAACGCAGACCTCGTCGCGGGCAAGCTCGCGACCGTGCTGAACGCCGAGAAGCTGCTGATGATGACCAACATCCCGGGCGTGATGGACAAGGACGGCAACCTGCTGACCGACCTGTCCGCACGCGAGATCGACGCACTGTTCGAGGACGGCACGATTTCGGGCGGCATGCTGCCGAAGATTTCGTCGGCGCTCGACGCGGCGAAGAGCGGCGTGAAGTCGGTGCACATCGTCGATGGCCGGATCGAGCACTCGGTGCTGCTGGAAATCCTGACCGAGCAGCCGTTCGGCACGATGATCCGCTCGCATTGAGCGCGCGCCGCCCGCCTGCCGGCTCGGCTCTGCCGGCCCCGTTGCGGCGCCGACGCATCTCGCGCAGCCGGCCGCGCGCCGGCGCGCCCGTCTGGCTGTTCGATCTCGACAACACGCTGCACCACGCGTCGCACGCGATCTTTCCGGAGATCAACCGTGCGATGACGCAATACATCATCGACGCGCTGCAGGTCGGGCGAGCCGAAGCCGACCGCCTGCGCAACGGCTACACCGAGCGCTACGGCGCCGCGCTGCTCGGCCTCACGCGCCATCACCCGATCGACCCGCACGACTTCCTGCGCGTGGTCCACACGTTTTCCGACCTGCCCGCGATGGTGCGCGCCGAGCGCGGCCTCGCGCGCATCGTCGCCGCGCTGCCGGGTCGCAAGCTGGTGCTGACCAACGCGCCGGAGCACTACGCGCGCGCGGTGCTGCACGAGCTGCGCATCGAGCGGCTGTTCGAGCGCGTGATCGCGATCGAACACATGCGCGACCGCCGTGCGTGGCGCGCCAAGCCCGACCACGCGATGCTGCGCCGGATACTGCGCGCCGCGCATGCGCGTGCGGCCGACGCGATCCTCGTCGAGGATACCCGCAGCCACCTGAAGCACTACAAGCGCCTCGGCATCGGCACGGTATGGATCACGGGGCACCTGCCGGGCCATCTGCCGGGCACCGGGCGCCCGCTTTATGTCGACCAGCGGATTCGTTCGTTAAAATCGCTGCGACTGGGCACTCGATCGGGGCGACAAAAATGCAGCCGACTCACCCGCAGGACCAAGCCGTAACGGAAGGCCAGGCCACACCCTCGCGCCCGCGCCCGAAGCCGGGCGAGCGGCGCGTGATGATCCTGCAGACGCTCGCCGCGATGCTCGAGGCGCCGAAATCCGAGAAGATCACGACCGCCGCGCTCGCGGCCCGGCTCGACGTGTCGGAAGCCGCGCTGTACCGGCACTTCGCGAGCAAGGCGAAGATGTACGAAGGGCTGATCGAGTTCATCGAGCAGTCGCTGTTCGGCCTCGTCAACCAGATCGTCGCGAAGGAGCCGAACGGCGTGCTGCAGGCACGCACGATCGCGCTGACGATGCTCAATTTCGCCGCGAAGAATCCCGGGATGACGCGCGTGCTGACGGGCGAGGCGCTCGTCGGCGAGGACGAGCGGCTCACCGAGCGCGTGAACCAGTTGCTCGACCGTATCGAGGCGACCGTCAAGCAATGCCTGCGCGTCGCGCGCACGGAAGCGGGCGCGCCCGACGGCGCGGCGCCGTTCGTGCTGCCGGCCGATTACGATCCGGCTGTGCGGGCGAGCCTGCTCGTCAGCTATGTGATCGGCAGGTGGCATCGCTTCGCGAAGGGCGGATTCCAGAAGCCGCCCGGCGAGCAGGCCGATGCGCAGTTGCGGCTGATCCTGCAGTGAGCGGCGTCTGACGGCGCGCTCGGCCACGCGCCGAAATCCGCGCTTCGCAATTTCCGCTATACTTTGCCGACCTGCCGCCCCCTTGGCGGCAGGTCGGAAGCGCGCCGATTTGCTGACTCGATTGCGGGCGCGCGAACCGGCCGGGGCCTTGGTTTCTCTTTGTCCCGGCGGTTCACTACAAATGCGGCTAAAGAGGTCGTCAGCCGCGCATCTCCGACTCCGCGCCTCGCCGACACCATTTAGCCGCCCAGTCATAAGGCGGAACGAATGGAATCGATCGGCATCGTCGCTCCACAGACCATGCACTTCGCCGAACCGCTGCGTTTGCAAAACGGCAGCGCGCTCGGCAACTATCAGCTCGTCGTCGAGACGTACGGCGAGCTCAACGCCGCGCGCTCGAACGCGGTGCTCGTCTGCCACGCACTCAACGCGTCGCATCACGTCGCCGGCGTCTACGCGGACGATCCGCGCAGCACCGGCTGGTGGGACAACATGGTCGGGCCGGCCAAGCCGCTCGACACCAACCGCTTCTTCGTGATCGGCGTAAACAACCTCGGTTCGTGCTTCGGCTCGACCGGCCCGATGAGCATCGATCCGTCGACCGGCAAGCCGTACGGCGCGAAGTTCCCGGTGGTGACCGTCGAGGACTGGGTGCATGCGCAGGCGCGCGTCGCCGACGCGTTCGGCATCGAGCGCTTTGCCGCCGTGATGGGCGGCAGCCTCGGCGGGATGCAGGCGCTCGCGTGGAGCCTGATGTATCCGGAGCGCGTCGCGCACTGCATCGACATCGCGTCGACGCCGAAGCTGTCCGCGCAGAACATCGCGTTCAACGAGGTCGCGCGCTCGGCGATCCTGTCCGACCCCGACTTCCACGGCGGCGACTATTACGCGCACGGCGTGAAACCGAAGCGCGGCCTGCGCGTCGCGCGGATGATCGGCCACATCACGTATCTGTCCGACGACGACATGGCCGAGAAATTCGGCCGGGCGCTGCGCCGCGCGGACGGCGCACTCGATGCGTACAACTTCAGCTTCGACGTCGAATTCGAGGTCGAGTCGTACCTGCGCTACCAGGGCGACAAGTTCGCCGACTACTTCGACGCGAACACCTACCTGCTGATCACGCGCGCGCTCGACTATTTCGACCCGGCGAAGGCGTTCGACGGCAACCTGACGGCCGCGCTCGCACAGACGCAAGCGAAATACCTGATCGCGAGCTTCTCGACCGACTGGCGCTTCGCGCCGGCGCGCTCGCGCGAGATCGTGAAGGCGCTGCTCGACAACAAGCGCACGGTCAGCTACGCGGAAATCGATGCGCCGCACGGCCACGACGCGTTCCTGCTCGACGACGCGCGCTATCACAACCTGATCCGCGCGTATTACGAACGAATCGCCATCGAGGTGGGAGCATGAACCAGCAAGCGCTGAATTCCCTGTCCGCGCGCGCGGACTTCCGCACGATCGCCCGCTGGGTCGAGCCGCGCTCGACCGTGCTCGACCTCGGCTGCGGCGACGGCTCGCTGCTCGCGCTGCTGATGGAGGAGCTGGACGTCACCGGCTACGGGATCGAGCTGAACGACGCGGGCGTGCTCGCGAGCGCGAAAAACGGCATCAACGTGATCCAGCAGAACCTCGAGGACGGCCTGCGCCTGTTCGAGGATCACAGCTTCGACATCGCGATCCTGTCGCAAACTTTGCAGACGATCCACCAGACGGCCGCGATCCTGCGCGAAACGGCGCGCGTCGGGCGCGAGTGCATCGTGTCGTTCCCGAACTTCGGCTACTGGTCGCACCGGCTGTCGGTGCTGCACGGCCGCATGCCGGTATCGAAATCGCTGCCGTACCAGTGGCACAACACGCCGAACGTGCGGGTGCTGACGATCAAGGATTTCGAGGCGCTCGCGCCGGAGGTCGGTGTCACGATCCTCGACCGCGTCGTGCTGCACGAAGGCCAGCCGATTCGATGGGGAGCGAACTGGCGTGGTAGTCTTGCTGTCTATCGCGTCAAGCGCAGCTGAGCCGGGGAGCCGTTGACGGAAGATCCGGCCCGCCCACGCGCGCGGCCGCCCCTCCTGCGCCCGTCCGCGCCGCCTGCGCTACCGCCGCCGTCAGTCAACGCTACCCAGTTCCACTCCATGTCGAAAACGCCACACGAGGCGCCCGCACTCACCGCTCACGAGGATCACCCCGGCTGGCGCGCCTATCTGAACACGCACATGCTGATCTGCGTGTTTCTGGGCTTCACGTCCGGGCTGCCCCTCTTCACGCTCGTCTACCTCGTGCAGGCATGGCTGCGCTCCGAAGGCGTGAACCTGAAGGAAATCGGCCTGTTCGCGCTGATCCAGTTCCCGTATACGTGGAAGTTCCTGTGGGCGCCGCTGATGGACCGCTACATCCCGCGCCTGCCCGGCTGGCGGCCGGGCCGCCGGCGCGGCTGGCTGCTGCTCACGCAGTTGCTGGTCGCGGGCGCGATCGCCGCGCTCGGCTTCGTGTCGCCGCGCGACTCGATCTGGACGGTCGCCGCGCTCACGACGCTCGTCGCGTTCTTCGGCGCGAGCGCCGACATCGTGATCGACGCGTATCGCCGCGAGCTGCTGCGCGACACCGAGCAGGGGCTCGGCAACGCGGTGCACGTGAACGCGTACAAGCTCGCCGCGCTGATCCCCGGCTCGCTGGCGCTGATCCTGTCCGACCACCTGCCGTGGGACGCGGTATTCGCGATCACCGGCGCGTTCATGCTGCCGGGCATCCTGATGACGCTCGTCGTGCGCGAGCCGGAAGTGGTCGGCACGCCGCCGCGCAACCTGCGCGACGCGATCGTGCTGCCGTTCCGTGAATTCATCCAGCGCGACGGCTGGGCCGGCGCGCTGCTCGTCATCGCGTTCATCTTCCTGTTCAAGATCGGCGACACGATGGCCACCACGCTGTCGACGTCGTTCTTCCTCGACATCGGCTTCACGCGCACCGAGATCGGCATCGTCGCGAAGACCACCGCGCTCGTCGCGAGCGTCGCCGGCGGCATCATCGGCGGCATCTGGCTCGTGAAGATCGGCATCGGCCGCGGGCTGTGGATCTTCGGCGCGCTGCAGATGGTGTCGACGCTCGGCTTCGCGTGGCTCGCGCAGCTCGGCCCCGGCTCGCCCGTGCTCGCGGTGCTCTACGACTTCACCGTTTCGACGAGCCATGCGATCGCTTCGGCGCTGTCGGTGTTCGGCATTGCCGTCGCGCCGCAATTCAGCCCGATGACGGTCGCGCTCGCAATCGTCTACGGCTTCGAAACCTTCACGACCGGCCTGACGATGGCCGCGTTCGTCGCGTATATCGCGAGCACGACCGACCCGCGCTACACGGCCACGCAGTTCGCGCTGTTCACGAGCCTCGCGTCGGTGCCGCGCACGCTCGCGTCGGCCGCGAGCGGCTTCGTCGTCGCGAAGATCGGCTGGTACGACTACTTCATCGTGTGCACCGCGCTCGCGATTCCCGGCATGCTGCTGCTGTTCAGGATCGCGCCGTGGAACGGTGCCGCCCGCAACGGCGAGGCCAGCCGTGCTCAGTAAGCGCCTGCATCGCGTCGCGCGCGTTGCGGCTTCGCTGAGCGTCGGCGCCGCGGCACTCGCCGCGGGGTTCGCGCACGCGGCCGACACCGGCTCGGCCGCGGCGGGCTCCGCGCCGGCCGCGGCGCAGGCAACGCCATCCACACCGGCGACTTCCGCCGCGCCCGCCGCGCCCGCCGCGCCGTCCGCCGCCGAAGCCGCGCAGCCGACCGGCGGCGCCGTGTCGACGAAGACGTATACGCCGACGCCGCAGCAGGTCCGCTACGGCAACGAGATCGCGTTCCGCACGCTGCTTCCGTCGCCGCTGCTCGAGCAGCTCACCGCGAGCGAGTACGCGCAGATCGTGCAGGCGGCCGCCGACGGCAACCGCCTGCTGGCCGCGAACCAGCCGCGCGTGAAGCGCCTGCGCGCGATCGTCGCGAAGCTCGCGCCGTATTCGGTGAAGTGGAACGATCGCGTAAAGAACTGGGCATGGGACGTCAACGCGATCCGCTCGCGCGACATCCGCCTGACCTGCCTGCCGGGCGGCAAGGTGCTCGTGTACGGCGGCCTGCTCGACCACATCCGCCTGAACGACGACGAGCTCGGCGTGCTGCTCGCGCACGGCATCGCGCACGCGCTGCGCGAACACGCGCGCAGCAACTTCGGCGCAGCCTCGCAGACGTCGCTGCGCGCGGCCACGCTGCCGCCGCTGTTCGGCGTCGGCGATCCGCTGCCGCAGGCACTGAACCTCGGCGAGCGCCTGCAGACGCTCCACTACGATCCGACCGACGAGACCGAAGCCGACGTGATCGGCGGCGACATCGCCGCACGCGCGGGCTTCGATCCGCGCGCGGCGATCACGCTGTGGGACAAGCTCGCGGTCGCGACACGCGCGAACAAGACGACGGGCTTCATCTACACGCACCCGTACAGCACGGCGCGGCGCCAGGATCTGCTGAACCGGCTGCCGGACCTGATGCCGCTGTACGCGAAGGCGACGGGCAAACGCGTCGAATCGCTGCCCGACTACGCGGGCATCAGCGCGCAGCGACGCAAGATCGTGCGGCGCTGAGCGGCCCGCGAAGCCGATCGTTTCATGCGCCGGCGTTGGCCGCGGCCGGCTTGGCCGACGCCGCGCCCGCCGCACGGCTGCCGCTCTCGCGCATCCAGCGCAGTTCGTCACCCGGGCTGCGGCCGAACAGCCGCTTGAATTCGCGGCTGAACTGCGACGCGCTCGCATAGCCGACCCGCGCGGCCGCCGTGCCGGCACCCACTCCGTCGCGCACCATCATCAGCCGCGCCTGATGCAGCCGCGCGGTCTTCACGTACTGCATCGGCGACGTCGCCGTCACGTGCTTGAACTGCGCGTGGAACACCGCGAGGCTCATCCCGGCTTCGCGCGCGAGCGTCTCGACGTCGAGATCGGCCTTCAGCTCCGCATGAATGCGCCGCAACGCCTTCGCGATGCGACCGAAATGATGCTGCTGCACGAGCGCCGCGCGCATCGCGTCGCCCTGCTCGCCGGTCAGCACGCGATACGCGATCTCGCGCATGATCGCCGGCCCCAGCACGCGCGTGTCGTGCGGCGAGGCGAGCGCCTCGAGCAGCCGCACGACCGCGTCGGCCAGCGGCGCGTCGAGCGGGGTCGAATAGATGCCGAGCGGCTCGCTGACGGCCGCGCCGAGCGTCTCGTCGAGCAGGATCGCGAGTTCGGCGATCACCGCGAGATCGACGCGGATCGAGATCGCGAGAAACGGCTCCTCCATGCTCGCGAACGTCTCGCACTCGAACGGCAGCGGCACCGACAGCACCAGGTATTGCTGCGCGTCGTACACGAACGAACGATCGCCCAGATAGCCGAGCTTGCGCCCCTGGCACACGACGATGATGCTCGGCTCGTACAGAACGGGCATGCGCGGCGCGGGATGAGTCACGCGGATGAAGCGCACGCCGTCGAGCGCCGCGAGCGTGTCGCCCTCGTTCGGCGCGAGGCGCGTATGCAGTTCGATCATGCGGCGCCGCACGCGCTCGGCCGCGTCGGCCAAAAGGGGCTGGAAGCTCATCGGCATGGTCCTGTCCGGCAAGAGAATCTGGCTCGCAATGTAGCACCGTGAACGTATTTTGACGGCTGTTCGCGGGCAATTCGAGAGGAATAGGCAAATCTTCCAGACCTTCGGGTATTTCGCCGCGGCGGTGCGCTCCTTACGATAGGCACCTGTCTCGCCGCATCGCCACATGGTGCGGCGGCAGTCTGTTTCGCCGGATGTTTTCCGGACAAGGAGCCATTGCATGAGCACAACCTATGCCTACGCAGCGACCGATTCGCAGTCGCCGCTCGCCCCGTTCGAATTCCAGCGTCGCGCGCTGCGCGACCTCGACGTCCAGATCGACGTCCTCTACTGCGGCGTCTGCCACTCGGATCTTCACCAGGCGCGCAACGAATGGCGCAACACGATCTATCCGGTCGTGCCCGGCCATGAAATCGTCGGCCGCGTGACCGCGACCGGCCCGCAAGTGTCGCGCTTCAAGGTCGGCGAGCTGGTCGGCGTCGGCTGCCTCGTCGATTCGTGCCGCACCTGCGCGAGCTGCGCGGAAGGTCTCGAACAGTATTGCGAGAACGGCTTCGTCGGCACCTACAACGGTCAGGATCGCGTGACCGGCGACATCACGTACGGCGGCTATTCGACGCAGCTCGTCGTCGACGAGGCGTTCGTGCTGCGCGTGCCGGACACGCTCGACCCGGCCGGCGCCGCGCCTCTGCTGTGCGCGGGGATCACGACCTATTCGCCGCTGCGCCAGTGGAACGTCGGCCCGGGCAAGAAGGTCGGGATCGTCGGCCTCGGCGGCCTCGGCCACATGGGCGTGAAGCTCGCGCGCGCGATGGGCGCGCACGTCGTGCTGTTCACGACGTCGCCGTCGAAGATCGAGGACGGCAAGCGGCTCGGCGCGCACGAAGTGGTGATCTCGAAGGACGAAGCGCAGATGAACGCGCACCTGAACAGCTTCGACTTCATCCTGAACACGGTCGCCGCGCAGCACGACCTGAATCCGTTCCTGAACCTGCTGAAGCGCGACGGGACGATGACGCTCGTCGGTGCGCCGGAGCACGATCATCCGTCGCCGCAGGTGTTCAACCTGATCTTCAAGCGCCGCCGCCTCGCGGGTTCGCTGATCGGCGGGATCGCGGAAACGCAGGAAATGCTCGACTTCTGCGCGGAGCACGGGATCACCTCCGATATCGAGACGATTCCGATGCAGCAGATCAACACGGCCTACGAGCGGATGCTGAAGAGCGACGTTAAGTACCGGTTCGTGATCGACATGGCGTCGATCAAGCAGTAAGCCGCGTCAAACGCAACGGGCCGCATGTTCGACATGCGGCCCGTTCTGCATTCGGCGGCTACGCGCACCGCGTAGCCCAGGAATCACTTCTGGTAGTCGTAGTCGATCGTCAGCGGCGCGTGATCGCTGAACTTGATGTCCTTGAAGATCGACGTGCTTTTCGCGGTGCCGGCCACACCCGGGGTCGCGATCTGGTAATCGATCCGCCACCCGACGTTCTTCGCGTACGCCTGGCCGCGGTTGCTCCACCACGTGTACTGCTCGGGGCGCGGGTCGAGCGTGCGGAACACGTCGACGTAGCCGACGTCGTCGAACAGCTTCGTGAGCCACTCGCGCTCTTCCGGCAGGCAGCCCGAGTTCTTCTGGTTGCTCTTCCAGTTCTTGATGTCGATTTCCTTGTGGACGATGTTCACGTCGCCGCACAGGATCACCTCTCGCTTCTTCTTCAGCGCGGCGAGGTGCGGCATGAATTCGGCCATGAAGCGGTACTTCGCCTGCTGGCGCTCTTCGCCGCTCGATCCGGACGGCACGTACACCGACACGACCGACAGCTTGCCGTAGCGCGCCTCGACGTAGCGCCCTTCGGCATCGAATTCGCTGCTGCCGAAGCCGATAATCACGTCATCGGGCTCGCGGCGGCTGTACACGCCCGCGCCGCTGTAACCCTTCTTCTCGGCGTGGTGGAAATAGCTCTTGAAGCCGTGCGGCTCGACGAATTCGGCCGGCAGGTCGTCGGCCGATACCTTGATTTCCTGCACGCACACGCAATCGGCGTTCTGCTCGCCGAGCCAGTCGAAGAAGCCCTTCTTCGCGGCGGAGCGGATGCCGTTCAGGTTGGCGGTGATCACTCGCATCATGTCGGGTTCCGTTCAGTTCGATGTTTTTACAGGGTGGCAGCTTAGCGGATCTTCACGCCTTCGAGCTCGGGCTTCGGCGGCGGGAATTCCAGCTTCATGTCGGTCATCGTGCGCAGCAGCAGCTCGGCGATCATCACGTTGCGGTGCGTCTTCGAATTCGCCGGGATCACGTACCACGGCGCGTGCTCGGCCGACGTCGCGGCGAGCGCTTCGCGGTACGCGGACTGGTAGGCATCCCAGTGCTTGCGCGCGTCGAGATCGGAGATGTCGAATTTCCAGTGCTTGGTCGGGTCGTCGATGCGCGCCTGCAGCCGCGCGCGCTGCTCGTCCTTCGAGATGTGCAGGAAGCACTTGACGATGGTCGTGCCGTTCTCGAACAGCATCGTCTCGAAATCGCGGATCTGCCGGTAGCGGCGCTCGCACTCCTTGTCGCCGATCGCGCCGAGCACGCGCGGCACGAGGACGTCTTCGTAGTGGCTGCGGTTAAAGATCGCGAGTTCGCCCGCCGCCGGCACCTGCGCATGCACGCGCCACAGAAAGTCGTGCGCGGCCTCGATCGGCGTCGGCGCCTTGAACGGCACGATGCGCAGGCCGAGCGGATCGACCTCGCGAAACACCGCGCGCACGGTGCCGTCCTTGCCGCTCGTGTCCATCCCCTGCAGCACGAGCAGCACGCGCTTCTTCTGCTGCGTGTGCAGGCGCTCCTGCTGCACGTCGAGCTCGGTCGAGACGACCGACAGCCGTTCGCGGTCGGCCTCCTTCGAGCCGGACGAAAACGGCTTCGCGGCCGGGTCGAACGCATCGAGCTTGAATGCGGCGGCTTCCTTCTCGCGCGTGCTGTAGGGCACGCGGAAATCGTCGAGCGACGGTTGTTTCGCCATTCGTTCCTCCTTGGGCGGTGTGGTGCATACGATACCGCATCCACCAAACGCAACGGGCCGCCCCGAACTGGTTCGGAGCGGCCCGTCGTCAAGCGCGGTTCAGGCGCGCGCGCATGCTCAGCCGAGCTTCTTCTTCAGCAGTTCGTTGACCTGCTGCGGATTGGCCTTGCCCTTCGTCGCCTTCATCGCCTGGCCGATCAGCGCGTTGAACGCCTTTTCCTTGCCCGCGCGGAACTCCTCGACCGACTTCGCGTTCGCCGCGAGCACCTCGTCGATGATCGCTTCCAGCGCGCCGGTGTCGGAGATCTGCTTGAGCCCCTTCGCGTCGATGATGCGGTCGGCCGCGGCTTCGTCGTCCGCCTTCTCGTCCCAGATCGTGGCGAAGATTTCCTTCGCGATCTTGTTCGAGATCGTGCCGTCGGCGATGCGCTGCAGCAACAGCGCGAGCTGCGCGGCCGACACCGGAATCGCATCGATCTCGATGCCGTCGCGGTTCAGTTGCGACGACACGTCGCCCATCAGCCAGTTCGCGACGATCTTCGCGTTCGCCGCGCCGGCCTTCGCGACCACCGCTTCGAAGTACGCGGCCATCGCCTTACTCGACGTCAGCACGCCCGCGTCGTACGCGGACACGCCGTACTCGTCGACGAAGCGCTGCTGCATCGCCGCCGGCAGCTCCGGCATGCCGGACTGCACGCGCTCGACCCAGTCCCGGCCGATCACGAGCGGCATCAGGTCGGGATCGGGGAAGTAGCGGTAATCGTGCGCGTCTTCCTTGCTGCGCATCGAACGCGTCTCGCGCTTGTCCGGATCGTACAGGCGCGTTTCCTGCACGACTTCGCCGCCGTCCTCGATCAGTTCGATCTGGCGGCGCACTTCGTAGTTGATCGCTTCCTCGAGGAACCTGAACGAGTTCAGGTTCTTGATTTCCGCGCGCGTGCCGAACTTCTCCTGGCCGACCGGGCGCACCGACACGTTCGCATCGCAGCGGAACGAGCCTTCCTGCATGTTGCCGTCGCAGATGCCGAGCCACACGACGAGCCCGTGCAGCGCCTTCGCGTATGCGACGGCCTCGGCCGCGCTGCGCATTTCCGGCTCGGTGACGATCTCGAGCAGCGGCGTGCCCGCGCGGTTCAGGTCGATCCCGGTCATCCCGGCGAAGTCTTCATGCAGCGACTTGCCCGCGTCTTCCTCGAGGTGCGCACGGGTGAGGTTGACCGTCTTCTCGTACGCGGCCTTGCCGGCCTTCTCGTTGGCGGGCACCTGGATCGTGATCCGGCCGCCCTGCACGACCGGAATCTCGTACTGGCTGATCTGATAGCCCTTCGGCAGATCGGGGTAGAAATAATTCTTGCGCGCGAAGATGCTGCGCGGCGCGATGGTCGAGCCGATCGCGAGGCCGAAGCGGATCGCCCGCTCGACCGCGCCGCGGTTCAGCACCGGCAGCACGCCCGGCAGCGCCAGGTCGACCGGGCACGCCTGCGTGTTCGGGTCGGCGCCGAACTGCGTCGATGCGCCCGAGAAAATCTTCGAGACGGTCGACAGTTGCGCGTGCGTTTCGAGACCGATAACGACTTCCCATTGAGTCATGGTGCTTACACTCCTGCCGGTACTTGCTTGTGCCAGTCGGTCGCGCGCTGGAACGCGTCGGCGACCTGCAGCATCCGGGCTTCGTTGAAATAGTTGCCGATGATCTGCAGACCGACCGGGCGCTTCGCGTTCGCGCCCGCGCCGAAGCCGCACGGCACGCTCATGCCGGGCAGACCGGCGAGGCTCACCGACAGCGTGTAGATATCCGCGAGATACATCTGCACCGGATCGTCGCCCTTCGCGCCGAGATCCCATGCGACCGTCGGCGATGCCGGGCCCATGATCACGTCGCAGGACTTGAACGCTTCCTGGAAATCGTTGGCGATGATGCGGCGGATCTTCTGCGCCTGCAGGTAATACGCGTCGTAGTAGCCGTGCGACAGCACGTACGCGCCGACCAGAATCCGGCGCTTCACCTCGGGGCCGAAGCCTTCGGCGCGCGACTTCTTGTACATGTCGAGCAGATCGCCGTACTGCGCGGCGCGGTGGCCGAAGCGCACGCCGTCGAAACGCGACAGGTTCGACGATGCCTCGGCCGGCGCGATCACGTAGTACACGGGGATCGACAGTTCCGTCTTCGGCAGCGACACGGGCACGAGGGTCGCGCCGAGCGCTTCGTATTGCTTGAGCGCCGCGTCGATCGTCGCGCGCACGTCGTCTGCGAGGCCCTCGCCGAAATACTCGTTCGGCAAGCCGATGCGCAGGCCGGCGAGCGGCTTGGCCGCATCGTTGCCGGCCGCCCACGGCTGGCCGAGGTGGCGCGTGAAATCCTCGTCGTCGCGCTCGAGGCTCGTCGAGTCGCGCTCGTCGAAACCGGCCATCGCGTTCAGCAGCAGCGCGCAGTCGGACGCGCTCTGCGCCATCGGGCCGCCCTGGTCGAGCGACGACGCGAACGCGATCATCCCGTAGCGCGACACGCGGCCGTAGGTCGGCTTGATGCCGGTCACGCCCGCGAACGACGCGGGCTGGCGGATCGAGCCGCCGGTGTCGGTGCCGGTCGCGGCCGGCGCGAGGCGCGCGGCGACGGCGGCCGAGCTGCCGCCCGAGCTGCCGCCCGGCACCGCGTTCGTGTCCCACGGGTTCTTCACCGCGCCGAACGCGGAATTCTCGTTCGACGAGCCCATCGCGAACTCGTCCATGTTGGTCTTGCCGAGCGTGACCATGCCGGCCGCCTGCAGGCGGGCGACCACGGTCGCGTCGAACGGGCTCTCGTAATTCGCGAGCATCTTCGAGCCGGCGGTCGAGCGCCAGCCGCGCGTGACGAACACATCCTTGTGCGCGATCGGCAGGCCGGTCAACGCGCCGCCCGCGCCGCGCGCGAGATCGGCGTCGGCGGCTTTCGCCTGCGCGAGGGTGAGGTCGGCGTCGACATGGACGAACGCGTTCAGGTCGCGCGCGGCGTCGATCCGTTTCAGATAGAGCTGCGCGAGCTCGACGGCCGAGCATTCCTTGGCGGCGAGCGCGGCGCGCAGTTCGGTCAGGCTTTTTGCGTGCATTGAGTGGTTTTCCTGGGAATTCTGGGTGGCGCGCGGCGCTGGCCGGCCGGCGCGCTTTTCATCGAACGCTTACTCGATCACCTTCGGCACGAGATAGAGGCCGTCCTGGACGGCCGGCGCCGGACGCTGGTTGTCGTCGCGATCGACGACTTCCGTCACGGCGTCGTCGCGCAGGCGCTGCGCGACTTCCTGGATCTGTTCGATCGGGTGGGCAAGCGGCGCGATGCCGGCGGTGTCGACCGCCTGCATCCGTTCGACGAGGCCGAAGAATTCATTGAGCTGGCCGAGCATGTGCTCGGCGTCGGCGTCGGCCATTTCGAGTCGCGCGAGGTGCGCGATGCGTTTCACATCGGTCAGGGTCAGGGCCATGCGATCACCGGAAAAACAAGGCTGCGCAGTGCATCGAAAGCAGCACTGCGGCGGGGGGTTGGAGGGTGCGATCCCACCCTCAAAAATCGGGGCCGAAGCGGCAAAAATACCGCCCGTTTCGATTCAAATACCGTGAAATTATAAGGTATCATTACGCGTTCGACCCAAACCCGGCAGCCTTTTCCCGCACCGTTTCGCCCACTTCGGCAAGCCGTGCGTGCTTCGTGCGATCCCCGGTAGACATCACTCGCAGCTTCGTGCGCCGCGGCGGCCGCTTCCGCCACGCTTCCCGAGGCTGTTATTTTTTCCGCTGCCGCCCTCAGCGCTCCTCGCTACACAGGGCCGGCTCAGAGCGAAACAGGATTCTGAATGTTCGGTTTTTTGCGCAGCTACTTCTCCAACGATCTCGCGATCGACCTCGGCACCGCAAACACCCTGATCTACATGCGCGGCAAGGGCATCGTGCTCGATGAGCCGTCCGTCGTGTCGATCCGCCAGGAAGGCGGCCCCAACGGCAAGAAGACGATCCAGGCGGTCGGCAAGGAAGCCAAGCAGATGCTCGGCAAGGTGCCGGGCAACATCGAGGCGATCCGCCCGATGAAGGACGGCGTGATCGCCGACTTCACCGTCACCGAGCAGATGATCAAGCAGTTCATCAAGACGGCCCACGAGTCGCGCATGTTCTCGCCGTCGCCGCGCATCATCATCTGCGTGCCGTGCGGCTCGACCCAGGTCGAGCGCCGCGCGATCAAGGAAGCGGCGCATGGCGCCGGCGCGTCGCAGGTCTACCTGATCGAGGAGCCGATGGCGGCCGCGATCGGCGCGGGGCTGCCGGTGTCGGAAGCCACCGGCTCGATGGTCGTCGACATCGGCGGCGGCACGACCGAAGTCGGCGTGATCTCGCTCGGCGGCATCGTCTACAAAGGCTCGGTGCGCGTCGGCGGCGACAAGTTCGACGAGGCGATCGTCAACTACATCCGCCGCAACTACGGGATGCTGATCGGCGAGCAAACCGCCGAGGCGATCAAGAAGGAAATCGGCTCCGCGTTCCCGGGCTCCGAAGTCAAGGAAATGGAAGTCAAGGGCCGCAACCTGTCGGAAGGCATCCCGCGCAGCTTCACGATCTCCAGCAACGAAATTCTCGAAGCGCTGACCGATCCGCTGAACCAGATCGTGTCGTCGGTGAAGATCGCGCTCGAACAGACGCCGCCGGAACTCGGCGCCGACATCGCCGAACGCGGGATGATGCTGACGGGCGGCGGCGCGCTGCTGCGCGACCTCGACCGCCTGCTCGCGGAAGAAACCGGCCTGCCGGTGCTCGTCGCGGAAGATCCGCTGACCTGTGTCGTGCGCGGTTCGGGCATGGCGCTCGAGCGCATGGACAAGCTGGGCAGCATCTTCTCGTACGAGTGATCGCCTAAGCAGTCCCGTTTGATATGACGCACCCGCGGCGTGGCCGGATCGCTCGTTCAGAACGAACCGCCGCGCCGTTTGCGCGTCTGAGCATTATTTAACCGATCACACGCGCCCGGCGCCGACCATGGAATACAGTCCGCCGCCCCTCTTCAAGCAAGGTCCGCCCGCGCTCGCGCGGCTCATCTTCTTCGTCGCCCTCGCCATCGCGCTCCTCGTGTCGGACGCGCGCTTCAGCACGCTCGAAATCGTGCGCGGCGTGCTCGGCACCGTGCTCTACCCGCTGCAACGCGCGGCGCTCGTCCCGCGCGACCTGTTCATGGGCGCGGCCGACATCGCCGTCACCGGCGCGTCGCTGCGCCACGAGAACGACGACCTGCGCAAGCGCAACCTGCAGCTGTCCACGCAGGCCAACCAGGCCGCCGTGCTCACACAGGAAAACGCGCACCTGCGCGCGGTGCTCGAGCTGCGCCAGCACATCGCAACGCAATCGACGCCGGTCGAGATCCAGTACGACACGAGCGATCCGTTCACGCAGAAGATCGTGGTCGGGCAAGGCTCGCAGCAAGGCATCCAGGACGGCTCGCCCGTCGTCAGCGAGGACGGCGTGATCGGCCAGGTCACGCGCGTGTTCCCGCTGCAATCCGAAGTCACGCTGGTCACCGACCGCGATCTCGCGATTCCCGTGCAGGTGCTGCGCACCGGCCTGCGCAGCGTGATCTACGGCACGCCGAAGGGCGATTCGCTCGACCTGCGCTTCGTGCCGACGAGCGCGGATCTCGTCGCCGGCGACGAGCTCATCACGAGCGGCCTCGACGGCGTCTATCCGCCCGGCCTGCCGGTCGCGAAGGTCGTGCGCGTCGACAAGCTCGCCGATACCGCATTCGCCCGCGTGACCTGCGCACCGGTCGCGGCCGTGCGCGGCGCGCGCCAGATGCTCGTGCTGCATTACCGGAACGACATCCCGCCGCGCCCGGCCGAGCCCGATCCCGCCGCCGACAAGAACGCGAAGGGCAAGAAGGGCGCGAAAGCCGCCGCGAAGGCCGAGAAAGCCGACGCGAACGCGAAACCGGCCGCCGCGACCCAGCCCGCCGCTGCGAAGCCGGCGCCGGCTGCCCCCGCCGCGCCGGCCAAGCCCGTCGCCGGGCAATCAGGAGCCCAGCGATGAACCGCCCGCAATACATCCTGCAGCCGGTCAATCCGTACTTCATCGTCTTCAGCCTCGCCGCCGCATTCCTGCTGAACCTGATGCCGTGGGGCCGCCTGCCCGGCGTGCCCGACTTCGTCGCGCTCGTGCTGCTGTTCTGGAACATCCACCAGCCGCGCAAGGTCGGGATGGGCGTCGCGTTCGCGCTCGGCATCCTGATGGACGTGCACGATGCGGGGCTGCTCGGCGAGCACGCGCTCGCCTATACGCTGCTGTCGTACGGCGCGATCACGATCCATCGCCGCGTGCTGTGGATGCCGATCGGCGTGCAGGTGCTGTACGTCACGCCGCTGCTGGTCGGCGCGCAGCTCGTGCCGTTCGTGATCCGCCTGCTGATGGGCGCCGCGTTCCCCGGCTGGCGCTATCTGGTCGACGGTTTCGTCGAAGCCGCGCTGTGGCCAATCGCGAGCCATCTGCTGCTGATGCCGCAACGCCGCCCGGTGGACCCGGACGATACGCGCCCGATCTGAGCCGGACCGACCTTGAATACCCGCCGCCCCCACGCCCGCCGCGCGCCGCGCTCCGGGGCGGCACCTCGCCCGCGCCCGCGCGCGGGCCAGATTGCCCTTAAATGACCGAATTCAACGACACCCAACAGCAGCTCTCGAGGTTCCGCCTGCGCGTCGCGGCGGCGGGCGTGTTCGTGTTCGTCTGCTTCGGGCTGCTCGCGAGCCGCTTCTTCTATCTGCAGCTGATGCAGCACGGCAAATACGCGCTGCAGGCCGAGGAAAACCGCATCTCGGTCGCGCCGATCGTGCCGAACCGCGGGATCATCACCGATCGCAACGGCGTGATCCTCGCGAAGAACTACTCGGCGTACACGCTCGAGATCACGCCGTCGAAGCTCGACGACACGCTCGACAACACGATCGACAAGCTGTCCGAGATCATCCCGATCGACGCACGCGACCGCCGCCGCTTCAAGAAGCTGCAGGAAGACTCGAAGAACTTCGAGAGCCTGCCGATCCGCACGCGGCTCACCGACGCCGAAGTCGCGCGCTTCACCGCGCAGCGTTTCCGGTTCCCCGGCGTCGACGTGCGCGCGCGGCTGTTCCGCCAGTACCCGCTCGGCATGACGGCCGCGCACGTGATCGGCTACATCGGCCGGATCTCGAAGCGCGACCAGGATCGCATCGACGCGATGAGCGACGACAACGACAGCGACCAGGAGCACTACGATCCGCGCCGCGACGCGAACAACTACAAGGGCACCGACTACATCGGCAAGATCGGCGTCGAGCAGAGCTACGAAGCCGAGCTGCACGGGCTGACCGGCTTCGAGGAAGTCGAGGTGACGGCCGGCGGCCGGCCGGTACGCACGCTGTCGCGCACGCAGGCAACGCCCGGCAACAACCTCGTGCTGTCGCTCGACATCGGGCTGCAGCAGGTGGCCGAGCAGGCGTTCGCCGGCAAGCGCGGCGCGCTCGTCGCGATCGAGCCGAAGACGGGCGACGTGCTCGCGTTCGTGTCGTCGCCGAGCTTCGACCCGAATTCGTTCGTCGACGGCATCGACCAGCAGACCTGGGACGAGCTGAACAACTCGCCCGACAAGCCGCTGCTGAACCGCCCGTTGCACGGCACCTACCCGCCCGGCTCGACGTACAAGCCGTTCATGGCGCTCGCCGGCCTGACGCTCGGCAAGCGCACGCCGGGCTGGGGCTTCCAGGATCCCGGCTACTTCACGTTCGGCGGCCACACGTTCCGCAACGACGTGCGCTCGGGCCAGGGCTGGGTCGACATGAACAAGGCGATCATGGTGTCGAACGACACCTACTTCTACATGCTCGCGCGCGATCTCGGCGTGAACGCGATCGCGAACTTCATGAAGCCGTTCGGCTTCGGCCAGATCACCGGCATCGACATCCAGGGCGAGGCGCGCGGGATCCTGCCGTCGACCGACTGGAAGAAGAAGGCGTTCAAGAAGGCCGCGCAGCAGAAGTGGTTCGACGGCGAGACGATCAGTCTCGGGATCGGCCAGGGCTACAACTCGTTCACGATCCTGCAGCTCGCGCACGCGACCGCGACGCTCGCGAACAACGGCGTCGTGATGAAGCCTCACCTCGTGAAGGAAGTCGAGGATCCGATCTCGCGCGCGCGCCACCTGACCGTGCCGAAGGAAAGCGAGGTGATCCCGCTGAAGGCGGCCGACATCGACGTCGTGAAGCGCGGGATGGAGAACGTGATCGAGAACCCGTCCGGCACCGCGTACAAGGTGTTCCGCGGCGCACCGTACCTCGCCGCCGGCAAGACCGGCACCGCGCAGGTGTTCTCGCTGCAGGGCTCGAACTACAAGGGCCACCTGCTCGCCGAGCACCTGCGCGACCACGCGCTGTTCATCGCGTACGCGCCGGTCGACCACCCGCAGATCGCCGTCGCGCTGGTCGTCGAAAACGGCGGCTGGGGCGCTCAGGCCGCCGGCCCGATCGCGCGTCGCGTGCTCGACTACTATCTGGTCGAGCGCCAGAACCCGAAAAACCAGGCCGCGGCCGTGGCCGCCGCGGCGTCGGCCACCGAGCCGGCGAGCGCGCCCGTGGTGGGCGACACCTCGAAGCCCGCCGCCGTCGCGGCCGGCTTCACCGCGCTGCCGCAGCCGGTCGTGCCGTCGGCGGCCAGCGCGGCCGAGGCGGCATCGACTGCGTCGGCTGCGGCCGGCGCCAGCGCCACGGCGCCAGCCGACGCGAGCGCCGCGGCGCCGATGGCCGCGAGCCTGCCGCCGATGCGGCGCCCGCACCGGCCGCGCCGGACCGCCAGCGACGCGCAGCCGCTCGTCGCCACGCCGCGGGACGACAACCACCGTGCGACGGCCCCCGCGAAAGCGGCGGACGCCGGCACCGCTCATTAACGGAGAAAGGCATGCAATTCGACAAGCGCGCCTGGCTCGACAAGATCAAGCAGATGTTCGCGGGCTTCGACCGTCCGCTCGCCCTCATCGTGTTCCTGCTGCTGTGCGTCGGCATCGTCACGCTGTACAGCGCGGCGATCGACATGCCGGGCCGTGTCGAGGATCAACTGCGCAACATCCTGCTGACGTTCGTGCTGATGTGGGTGATCGCCAACATCCCGCCGACCACGCTGATGCGCTTCGCGGTCCCGCTCTACACGTTCGGGGTCGCGTTGCTGGTCGCGGTCGCGCTGTTCGGGATGACCAAGAAGGGGGCGAAGCGCTGGCTGAACGTCGGCGTCGTGATCCAGCCGTCCGAGATCCTCAAGATCGCGACGCCGCTGATGCTCGCGTGGTACTACCAGCGCCGCGAAGGCGGCCTGCGCTGGTACGACTTCGTCGCCGCGTTCGGGATCCTGCTGGTGCCGGTCGGGCTGATCGCGAAGCAGCCCGACCTCGGCACGGGCCTGCTCGTGTTCGCGGCCGGCTTCTTCGTGATCTATCTCGCCGGGCTGTCGTTCAAGCTGATCGTGCCGGTGCTCGTCGCGGGCGTGATCGCGGTCGGCTCGATCGCCGTGTTCGAAGAGCGCATCTGCCAGCCCGAAGTGCAGTGGCCGCTGATGCACGATTACCAGAAGCACCGCGTGTGCACGCTGCTCGACCCGACGTCCGACCCGCTCGGCAAGGGCTTCCACACGATCCAGGCCGTGATCGCGATCGGCTCGGGCGGCGTGCTCGGCAAGGGCTATCTGAAAGGCACGCAGGCGCACCTCGAATTCATTCCGGAGAAACACACCGACTTCATCTTCGCGGTGTTCTCGGAGGAATGGGGGCTCGCCGGCGGCCTCGTGCTGCTGACGCTGTACATGGCGCTGATCGCGCGCGGGCTCTACATCGCCGCGCAGGGCGCGACGCTGTTCGGCCGGCTGCTCGCGGGCTCGCTCACGCTCGCGTTCTTCGTCTACGCGTTCGTCAACATCGGGATGGTGAGCGGCGTGCTGCCGGTCGTCGGCGTGCCGCTGCCGTTCATGAGTTACGGCGGCACCGCGCTCACGACGCTCGGCATCGCGATCGGGATGATCATGAGCGTCGGGCGGCAGCGGCGGCTGATGAAGAGCTGAGCGCGCGGCCCGCACCACGGCACACGAAAACGGCGCCCGGCGCCGTTTTTCATTGGGGAAGCCGAATACGGCCGCTTACTGCGTCGGCGCGTGCGGCTTGCCTTGCTCCGCGCCGGCGCCCGATGCCGGCATCGGCGCCTTCAGCCGCGCGCTCAACTCCTTGAATTTCAGCCCGGCCGTCTCGTCGCCCTGCGCGGCCGCCGCCGCGTAATACGCGCGCGCGATGTTCAGGTTCTGCGCGACGCCGTCGCCGCCGCGTTCGTAGAACGAGGCGGTCACGTACTGCGCGATGGGCTCGCCCGCGTCGGCAGCCTGCTTGTACCACGCGAACGCCTGCCGGTTGTCGCGCGGCGTGCCGCGCCCGTCGAGGAACTGGTTCGCGAGCGACAGCTCGGCCTGCACGTGCCCCTGCTTCGCGGCCCGCAGGAACCAGCGATGCGCTTCGGCCGGGTTGCGCGCGACGAACTCGCCGTCGTCGAACATCCGGCCGTAGACGTACTGCGCATGCGACATGTTCGCGTCCGCCGCGCGCTTCAGCCAGCGCAACCCTTCATCGACGTTCGCCGTCACGCCTTCACCCGTCAGCAGCATCATCGCGTAGTTGAACTGCGCGAGGCGATCGCCGCGCTCGGCCGCATCGTGGAATTGCACCAGCGCCGCGCGATAGTCGCCGGCGTTGTAGTCGGCGACCGCCGATTGCGTCTCGTGCGACGGATCGGGCTTCGCTTGCGGCGCACCCTGCGCGGCCGCCGACGCACACACGGCCCACAGGCCGACCATCGCCCCGATCCGCGCGCGCCTGCGGCACGCACCGTCTGCGCCGTTCATGACCGTACCTCCTGCAACGCCTGCCGCGTCGCGCGCAACAGCCAGCTCACGTCGGCCGACACCGTGATCATCCGGTAGCCGGCCTCGCGATACTGGCGCGCGGCCGCCGTGTCGCCGGCGAAGATGCCGACCGCGACGCCGGCCTGCTTGCCGGCCGCGAGCACGCGCGCCATCGCGATTTCGACGTCCGGGTGGCGGATATCGCCAAGATGTCCGAGGCTCGCCGCGAGATCGGCCGGGCCGACGAACAGGCAATCGACGCCAGGCGTCGCCGCGATCCGCTCGACTTCGTCGACGCCGCGCGCCGATTCGACCTGCACGATCACCGCGACTTGCGCATTCGCCGTCTGCAGGTAGTCGCGGCGCATGCCGAACGCCGCCGCGCGCACCATGCCGGCCACCCCGCGCAGCCCGTCGGGCGATTCGGGCGACGGGAAGCGCGTGAGCCGCACTGCGTGCGCGGCGTCGTCGGGCGTCTCGATACACGGGAACATCAGCGTGCGCGCGCCGGCGTCGAGCGCGCGCTTCACGAGCCACGGCTCCCGCGCCGGCACGCGCACGACCGGCTCGCTCGGCAGGTGCGCCGCGGCGATCGCGCGCAGTTGCGACGCCACGTCGCGACTGTCGTTCGGCGCATGCTCCATGTCGATGCAGAGCCAGTCGTAACCGGCATGCGCGAGCGCTTCCGCGGCCGAGTCGCTGCCGAGCGACAGCCACAGGCCGTACAGCGGCTCGTCACCGTCGCGCAGGCGTTGTTTGAGGGAATTGGTGAGCGTGCTCATCGATACGGCCTCCGGAGCGGAACGGCAATCGAACGGGACAAGCAACAGGCGAAGCGAAACGCACGCCGCCGGGCAATCGAAGCATGGCGGCGGCGGCAGACCGCGCGCCGGAGAACGTGAGTCGGACCGAGCCAGCCGATCTGACAGCGCGAGCCGCGCAATGGCTCACACGAGCGTTTTTCGGTGCCGCACGACGATCATAGCGCGGCGGGGTGCTCAATGCGGGAACGGACGGGGGAGCCGTACCGGCACGGCGCGGAAGGCGAGGCGGCTGCAGTGACGGGCAGCCCGCGCCGGACGGCGGGGCTGCCTCGCGGGAAGGCGGGATCAGCGGCCGGGCTGGCGCTCGACGTCGGCCCAGCAGTTCGGCGTCTCGTACAGGCGCACGCGCTCGAGACGCAGGTTCACGCCGTAGTGCGCGTCGTACACGTTCGCGAGGAGGTCGAACGCGATCGCCGCGAGGTTCTCCACCGTCGGGATCCGGTCGAGCACGACCGTCTTGTGGTCGGCCATCTGCTCGAGGAACGAGCGCACGACCTCGTCGCGCGCATAGACCAGGAACGCGTGGTCCCACTTGCTGACGAGATGCTCGACCGCGAGCGCCTTCACGTCGGCGAAATCCATCACCATGCCGCGGTCGGGCGCCCCCTCGGTATCGACGAGATCGCCGCGCAGCGTGATTTCGAGCACGTAGCGATGGCCGTGCAGATTCCTGCACTGGCTGCGGTGATCGGGAATGCGGTGGCCCGCGTCGAATTCGAGTTTTCGGGTAATCAGCACGATGTCAAAAGCCGGGGCTCAGGGAATGTTCAGATATTTATGGGTCTGCATCGACAGCCGCCACTGCGGATGACGCTTGCACCAGTCGATCGCGAGCTTCGTATTGAGGTCACGCGACGGGCCGTCCATCGGCTGCACGAGAAAATACTCGAAATCGAGCTGCGCGTAGTCGGCCAGCCGCTGATTGTCCTGCGGAACGACGACCTTCAGTTCGTTGCCCTTCGTGACGACGAGCGGCGCATCGGCCTTCGGGCTCACGCAGATCCAGTCGATCGATTCGAGCACCGGCAGCGAACCGTTGGTCTCGATCGCGATCTCGAAGCCTGCCGCATGCAGCGCGTCGACGAGCGGCTGGTCGAGCTGCAGCATCGGCTCGCCGCCCGTGCAGACGACGAAGCGGTGCGCTTCGCCCTGCGGCCACAAGCCGGCGATCGTCGCGACCAGCGCCGCGGCGTCCTTGAACTTGCCGCCGTTCTCGCCGTCGGTGCCGACGAAGTCCGTATCGCAGAAGCGGCACACGGCCTCCGCACGATCCTCTTCGCGGCCCGACCACAGGTTGCAGCCGGCGAACCGGCAGAACACGGCCGGCCGGCCCGCATTCGCGCCCTCGCCCTGCAACGTGTAGAAAATTTCCTTGACCGCGTAAGTCATCGTGCTTCGTCCGGCTTGCGCCGCTCGTTGTCGATCAGAATCCGTTGTCCATCAAGCGCTGCCCGCGCAGCCGCGTCACAGCGGCGCTTCGGTCACCCGCTCGCCCTTCAGGTAGGCCTCGTAGCCGCGCTTGCGCAGCTTGCAGGCCGGGCATTCGCCGCAGCCGAAGCCCCAGTCGTGCAGTTCCGCGCGCTCGCCCACGTAGCACGTGTGCGTCTCGACCCGGATCAGTTCGACGAGCGCCTCGCCGCCAAGCTGTTCGGCGAGCTGCCAGGTCTGCGCCTTGTCGAGCCACATCAGCGGCGTCTCGAGCACCATGCGCGTGTCCATCCCGAGATTCAGCGCGACCTGCAGCGCCTTCATCGTGTCGTCGCGGCAGTCCGGATAGCCCGAAAAATCGGTCTCGCACATCCCGCCGACCAGCACGCGCAGCCCGCGGCGATAGGCGATCGCCGCGGCGATCGTCATGAACATCAGGTTGCGGCCCGGCACGAACGTGTTCGGCAGGCCGTTTGCCGTCGTCTCGATCTCGATCGTGCGCGTCATCGCGGTATCGCTGATCGCGCCGAGCACCGACAGGTCGATCATGTGATCGTCGCCGAGCCGGTCCGACCACGCGGGAAACTTGCGCTTCAGCGCTTCGCGCACGCCATCGCGACACTCGAGTTCGACGCGATGGCGCTGGCCGTAATCGAAGCCGAGCGTCTCGACCGTCTGATAGCGTTCGAGGGCCCAGGCCACGCACGTGGCGGAGTCCTGCCCGCCGGAAAACAACACGAGCGCGCCGTCTTTAGCGTCTGTCCGAATCACCGTGATACTCCGTGAATGTGTAGGCTCGCGTCGCACTGCGCCCCGAGGCCGGCTGCCGCCGGGCGGCCGACGCGGCCGGCCCGCGCCGGCTCGACCAGTATAGGCAGCGCGGTCGGCCGCGAATGCGGCGGCGCGCTTATACCGCCCATCGCGCGGCATCGTGGCCGCGCGCCACGGCAGGTGCGCCGTGGGCAGCCTGCCATGCGCATGAAGCGATGCGCTAAGTCATTGAGCGGGCACGGATTTTATCATGCCCCGGCGAATGCTGCCGGGCCCGCCGCCCACGACGCGCAATACCCACCACAAACGAAAAACCCCAAGAACCTTCCGATTCTTGGGGTTTTAAATGCTGGTGGCCTGGGACGGAATCGAACCATCGACACGCGGATTTTCAATCCGCTGCTCTACCAACTGAGCTACCGGGCCAACGAAGAATGAAAGTATATCGAGCTATCGGGCCCCGAGCAAGTGCTTTCGCAAAATATTTTACAGCGCGCCTTCGGGCGGCTTCTTGCCGAGCTCGACGCCGAGCTGCTTGAGCTTGCGATACAGGTGCGTGCGCTCGAGGCCCGTCTTCTCCGCGACGCGCGTCATGCTGCCGTTCTCGCGCGCGAGGTGATATTCGAAGTACGCACGCTCGAACGCATCGCGCGCTTCGCGCAACGGGATGTCGAACGGGATCGCGGCCGTCTGGCCCGCGAGGCCGAGCGCCGACGCCATGTCGTCGCCGAGCGTCGGCAGCGCCGCCGCCGACGCGACCGCCGCCGGCCCCGCGGCTTGCCCGCCACCCGCCTTCGCCGCCGCGTTGGCGGACACCGGCGCCGCGCCGCGTGCGAGACCGTGCTCGACGGACTTCAGCAACTTCTGCAGCGCGATCGGTTTCTCGAGGAAATCGAGCGCGCCGATCTTGGTCGCCTCAACTGCCGTATCGATCGTCGCGTGCCCCGACATCATGATCACGGGCATCGTCAGCAGCCCCTGCGCCGCCCATTCCTTGAGCAACGTGACGCCGTCGGTATCGGGCATCCAGATATCGAGCAGCACGAGATCGGGCGCCTGATTCAGCCGGTATTCCCGCGCGGCCTGCGCGTTCTCCGCCGCCTCGACGACATGTCCTTCATCGCTGAGGATCTCCGAGAGCAATTCCCGGATGCCCATTTCATCATCTACCACCAGGATGGTTGCCATTTACGCTGCCCTTGTCTGCTCACTTGCTTTTGTCTTGGCGGGAGTCGCCCCGTCCTGCGCACCGGGTTCGGCGCCTGGCGTATCGCTCGCCATCTGCAGGAAGAGGATCGACACCTGCGCACCCTCGACGGTCTCGCCGTGCATGCGATTGCGCAGATCGATCCGCGCGCCGTGCTCGTCAACGATTTTCTTGACCGTGGCCAGCCCGAGCCCCGTGCCCTTCGCCTTCGTCGTCACGTAAGGCTCGAACGCGCGCGTCAGGATGCGTGCCGGAAAACCGGGCCCGTTGTCGGACACGGTCAGACGTACCGCGACGTGCGTTTTGCCTTCGGCGTCGGGATCGCCATATTCTACTGTCTTGGTTTCGATCAACACACGCGGATGCGCGGACTCCGCAACCGAATCCTGCGCATTCTGCAGCAGGTTGTGGATCACCTGGCGCAATTGCGTCGCGTCGCCGCGAATCACCGGCAGCGACGGCGCGAGCTCGGCGACGATCGGGCTCTTGCCTTCGCCGACGCCGTACAGCCCGAGCACCTCGCTCGC
Organism: Burkholderia sp. BCC1208; assembly: GCF_902833095.1. Lineage (NCBI taxonomy): Bacteria > Pseudomonadati > Pseudomonadota > Betaproteobacteria > Burkholderiales > Burkholderiaceae > Burkholderia > Burkholderia sp. BCC1208. The sequence continues at coordinate 120,921 of NZ_CADFDY010000004.1, forward strand.
CAGTTCGTTCAACTGCAGGTTCGCGAGCACCGCCGGCGGCGTGCGCGCGTATTCGCGGAAATCGTCGACCATCCGCTTCATCGCGGCCACCTGGTTCACGATCATCGTCGCGCCGCGCTTGAGCACGTCCGCGTCGGACGGTGCGAGCTTGTCGGACAGCTTCATCTGCAGCCGCTCGGCCGACAGCTGGATCGGCGTCAGCGGATTCTTGATCTCGTGCGCGAGCCGCCGCGCGACCTCGCCCCACGCGACCGAACGCTGCGCGGAAATCACGTCGGAGATGTCGTCGAACACGACGACGTAGCCGGACGTCTGCGGATCGTCGGCCTGCCCCTCGACCGTCGACACGAGACGCGTGCCGCGCACGAGCAGCGTCAGCGGCTCGGTTTCGCCCGGCACCTCGATCGCGAACTGCTGCTGCCAGTGGCCGCGATCGCCGCTGCCGCCGTCGGACGCCGCCTCGCGATCGGCGAACGCCTTGCGCACCATCGCGCCGAACCCGGCGGCCACGCCGATCCGGTCGAGCGTCGCACCGATCAGCGCGTTGAACGGCTGCCGGAAGATCCGCTCGGCGCCGCGGTTAGCCGTCGTCAGCCGGAACTGGCGGTCGAGCACGAACACGCCGGCCGTCAGGTTCGCGAGGATGCTCTCGAGATACGTCTTCGAATGCTCGAGCGCGATGCGGTTCTTCTCGACCGCGAGCCGCGCCTCGGACAACTGGCGCGTCATCGCATTGAACGACTGCGTGAGGAAGCCGAGCTCGTCGCGCGTCTTGATCTCGCGCTTGGGCGTGTAATCGCCTTCCGTGATCTCCTTCGTGCCCTGCGCGAGCAGGAACAGCGGCCGTGCGAGCTGCTGGCCGAGTGCGAGCGCGAGCATCATCGCGATGAAGGTCGCGAGGAACAGCGCGAGCGTCAGCGTGCCGATGTACATCTTGCGCAGCCCCGTGCGGCCGAGCGACTTTTCCTGGTACTCGCGGTACGCGCGCTGCACGGCGTCCGCGTTGTGCGCGAGCGTGGGCGGCACCGGCTGCGTGAGCTGCAGGAATCGCTCCGCCGGCTGCAGCAGCGACGTCGTCGCATCGGGAATCGGCCGCACGACGCGCAGCCGCAGCGCGCCCTTCGCGCCGTGCGCGCGCGGGTCGCCGTCGACTTCGCCCTCGATCGCCGCATACGCGCCGTGTTCGCGCGCCTGGCTCAGCATCAGCGGCGTCGGCAGGTCGTCCGGAATCAGCGCCGCGAAATTGCCCGACGCCTGCGCGACGATGTGCAGGTCGGGCGCCGCGCCCGAGCCGCCGCGGCTCGGCTCGACGATCGTCGCGTCCTGCACGCCGAACTGGTCGCGCAGCCGCAGCAGCGTGAGCGTCGTGCCGTTCGTGTTCGCATCGACGCTCGCGAGCTGGTCGGACATCATCCGCGCCTTCGTCTGCAGATCGGACAGCGACGCGTCGAGCATCCCGCGGCCGAGGTTCAGCCCGGCCGTCAGCGCCGTCTCGACGTTCACGTCGAACCACGACTCGATACTGCGCGACACGAACTGGTACGACACGACGTAGATGATCCCGCCCGGCACCACGCCGACGAGCGCGAAGAACACCGCGAGCTTCGCGAGCAGCCGCGTGCCGAACTTGCCCTTCCTCAGGCGCACGACGATCATCCCGATCAGCCCGAGCACCACGAGCAGGAACACGAGCGCGACGACGATGTTCGTCGCGTACAGCCACGAGTAGTAGCGGTCGAAGAATTCGGTGTTCGCGCTCGCGGCCGCGAGCAGCACGAGCAGCAGCAGTGCGGTCAGCGCGACGGTCGAGACGATCACGCGGATGAGGAGGCTCTTCCCGCTGGCGGCGCGGCGTACTTTATTTAGCACGTTCGGTCACCGTGAAGGTAAAGCGCTTCCAGTCCGACCCGAGCGTCCAGTCGCGATTGTTCACCGCATCGACCTGGAACGGCTTCGGCATCAGCGCCGTATCGAGCTGCATCCGCACCGACGCCGTGTAGGTTTCGCCCGCGCGCACCTGGTTGCGGTCGATCACGTGCCACGACGTGATGTGACGGACCACCGCGAGCGCATCCTTCAGCGACGGGAAGCCGAGCTGCAGGCCGCCCGTCGACACGCGGTACTCGCGCGTGAGCGGCTGGAACGACAGGCGGATGGTCTGCGTGACCGCCACCGGCTGCTCGTCGAACCAGTACCAGCGCGCGCGGCTCAGTTCGAAGTCAGTCGTGAAGTAAAGCGGGATGCCCTTGTTGACGGCATCCTCGAGGTTCGGATTCAGCTCGAAGTCGAAACGCGCGTCCAGGCTCCAGCCGCTTCCGTCGGACTGGAGCGACGCGCGCTGCACGGCGATCGATTCGGCATGCGCCGGCCGGACGATGACCAGGCACAGCGTCAACGCGACGAGCAAGACGGCCGCGAGCCGAAATGGAAAAAGGTGTTTGATCGTCACCGTTTCTGAAACCGCGCGTAGAAAAATCCGTCGTGATCGGTGTTCTGGTCGAGTGCGCCGGCGGCCGCCCGTCCCTGCACGCCGCCCGGCAGCAGCTGGCCAGGGGCGTCCAATCGTACCGCATCTTCGCAGGCCGCTTCAAACCAGCGGGCCTGCAATTCGCCTTCCTCGGGGAAGATCGAACAGGTCACGTAAAGCAGTTCGCCGCCCGGCTTCACGAGCGGCCACAACGCCGACAGGATGCGACGCTGCTCCGCGACGAGCGCCGGGATGTCGGCCTCGCGGCGCAGCCAGCGGATGTCGGGGTGCCGCCGCACGATGCCGGACGCCGAGCACGGCACGTCGGCCAGGATGCGATCGAACGGGCGCCCGTCGTACCACGCATCCGGCGCGCCGGCGTCGCCGACGCACACGTTCGCCGCGAGCGACAGGCGCACGAGATTCTCGCCGATGCGCGCCGCGCGCGTCGCGTCGCTTTCGAGCGCCACGACGTCCGCATCGGCGAGTTCGAGAATATGGCCGGTCTTGCCGCCGGGCGCCGCGCACGCGTCGAGCACGCGCATGCCGTCGCGCGCGCCGAGCCATTCGGCCGCGAGCTGCGCGCCGGCGTCCTGCACCGACACCACGCCGTCGGCGAACCCCGGAATGCGATCCACCGGCAGCGCCGAGGCGAGCCGCACCGCATGCCGGCCGATCGCGGTCGCGTCGATCCCGCTTGCACGCAACGTGTCGAGATACGCATCGACGCTCGCGCGACGCGCATTCACGCGCAGCGTCAGCGGCCCCTGACGCTCGCCGGCCGCGAGGATCGCCTGCCACGCGTCGGGCCATGCGCGCTTCACCGCATCGACCCACCACGCGCGGTAGTTCCAGTGCGCGACCGGGTCGTCCTGCATCGCCGCGACGAGTGCGTCGCGCTCGCGCAGGAAACGGCGCAGCACCGCGTTGACCATCCCCTTCGCGAACGCGAATTCGCGCCGCGCGCCGATGACGGTGACGGCCTGGTCGACCACCGTGAACGCCGGGTACGCGGCGGCGTCAGGCGGGTCGAGCAGCAGCGCGAACGCGCAGGCGAGCACCGCGTGCACGTGCGCGGGCGGCGCCTTGCTGACGAACTTGCCGATCAGCCAGTCCGCGCTGCCGAGGCGGCGCATCGTCCGGTAGGCGACGTCCTGCGTCGCGCCGCGCGCGTGCGCCTGCGCACCGGGCGGCATCTGCGCGAATACCGCCGACAGTGCCGCCGGCAACGCGGTGCCGCGTCGCACCGCATCGACCGCCTGCGCGGCCGCGTCGAGCGCGAAGCCGAGCGAATCGGACGCCAGGTGCAGCGCAGTCAGGCGCGCCGGGCGGCCGGAAGAAGTCGGAGCGGAAGAACGGGGTCGTGTCATCGGTACGGAATCGGCAAACAGGCGCCGCAATCGGGTGCGGCAAGCAAATGCGGCAAACGGCGGCGGCAAACGGCGGGATCGCAGCCGCCACATGGCCCGGCGATCCCAAACCGCGCATTGTAGCGTGCGGCCATGCCGCCCCTTTGGCCCCTTTACGGCGCGCACAAACGAAACACCCCGCAGCGCGAAGCATGCGGGGTGGCGAAGCGGCCTGCGCGCGGCAACGGCCGCGCGGTACGCCAGGGTCAATCGAAGCGGCCGGTGCGCGCCATCTCCATCAGGCGCGCGATGCGCTCCTCGGTGGCCGGGTGCGTCGAGAACAGGTTCTGCAGGCCGCCGCCGTGCAGCGGATTCATGATCATCATCTGCGCGGTGGCCGGATGCGCCTCGGCCGCCTGGAACGGGATGCCCGCCGCATAACGATGGATCTTGTCGAGTGCGGTGGCCAGCGACTGCGGATCGCCGGAAATCTGCGCGCCGCCGCGGTCGGCCTCGAACTCGCGGGCCCGCGAAATCGCCATCTGGATCAGCGCGCCGGCGATCGGGGCGAGCAGCGCGACCGCGATACCCGCGATCGGGTTGGCCGGCCGGCCGTTCTCGTCGCGCCCGCCAAAAAACATCGCGAAGTTCGCGAGCGCCGAGATCGCGCCCGCCATCGTCGCGGTGATCGTCGAGATCAGAATGTCGCGGTGCTTCACGTGCGCGAGCTCGTGCGCCATCACGCCGCGCATCTCGCGCTCCGACAGCACGCGCAGGATGCCCGTCGTCGCGGCGACCGCCGCGTGCTCGGGGTTGCGGCCCGTCGCGAACGCGTTCGGCGCGTCCTCGTTGATCAGGTACACACGCGGCATCGGCAGATTCGCGCGCGTGGCCAGCTCGCGCACCATCCGGTAGAACTGCGGCGCCGTGTTCTCGTCGACTTCCTGCGCGTTGTACATGCGCAGCACCATCTTGTCGGAGAACCAGTACGAGAAGAAATTCATGCCGAGCGCGAACAGCAGCGCGATCGCCATGCCGCGCGAGCCGCCGATCATCCCGCCGATCACGATGAACAGGGCCGTGATCCCGGCCATCAGCATCGCCGTTTTGACCCAATTGAACATACCCACTCCTTATCCGTCAGGGGACCGCCGCGCATGACAGCGCACGGCGGAAATTGTAAGCGATTTGTTAGATAAGGTCTTGTCGGAAAAATTCAATCTCAGCGTTGCGAGCTTGCAAGACGAAGGCCGAGGCCGACGAAAGCGCTGCCGACCGTGCGGTCGAGCCACTTCTTGACGCCCGGCTTGCCGGCAAAGCGCTGCGTGACGCTGCCTGCCACCCACGCAACGAGGCTCGTCCAGACCGTGCTCATCGCGACGAACACCGCGCCGAGGGTCAGGAATGCCCAGGCCTTGTGCGGACTGTCGGCCGACACGAACTGCGGGAAGAACGACACGAAGAACAGCACGACCTTCGGATTCAGCACGTTGGTCCAGAAACCCTGCATGAACAGCTGGCGCAGCGGCTTGGCGGCCGCGGCCTGCGCGGCTTCGGCGCCCGACGGCGCGGCGGGCTGCTTCGCGATGATCATCCGCACGCCGAGATAGATCAGGTATGCGGCGCCGACCAGCTTGATCACCGTGAACGCGGTTGCCGACGCCGCCAGCAGCGCGGTCAGGCCGAATGCACATGCGAGCGCGTGGACGCAGCAGCCGGCCGAAATACCGAACGCCGACATCAGCCCCGCGCCGCGCCCCTGCGCGACGCTGCGGCCGATGATGTAGGCCGTATCGGGGCCGGGCGTGAGGTTCAGCAGGAAAACCGCGAACACGAAGAAACCGAAATGGACGATGCCGAACATGAAAACCTCGAAACCGGAGAGTGCAGGGAAATTCTACGCGTGCCGGCGGCCCCGCGCGACTCGGCCGTCCGGCCAGTTGCGCGGGGCCGGCGAACCGGGTCGAATGGCGCTCAGGCGTCAGTCAGCGTCGGGTAGCGCGAAACGCTGGCCCGCGGCGAGCGGCGAACCGGCGAGGAATTCGCGTGCGGGCAGCCGCTTGCCGCCCGGCTTCTGCAGCTGCGTGACGCGCAGCGCGCCGCTGCCGCATGCGACCACCACGCCTTCCGGCGCGGCCTCGACGATCGTGCCGGGCGCCGCGTCGCCGCGCGCCGCCACGGGCTCGGCCGCCCACAGCTTGATGGCTGCACCGTCGAGCGTCGCGACGCCGCCCGGGAACGGATCGAACGCACGCACCTGGCGCGCAAGTACGTCGGCAGGCTTGCGCCAGTCGAGCGCCGCTTCGTGCTTGCCGATCTTTTCCGCGTAGCTCACGCCGTCGGCCGGCTGCGGCGTCGCCGGCAGCGTGCCGTCGCGCTCGAGCCGCACGAGCGCGTCGACGATCAGTCGCGCGCCGTCGGCGGCGAGCCGGTCGTGCAGCGTCGCGGTCGTATCGTCGGGCGCGATCGCGATGCGCGCCTCCTCGATCATCGCGCCGGTGTCGAGGCCGACATCCATCTGCATCAGCGTGACGCCCGTCTCGGCGTCGCCGGCTTCGATCGCGCGATGGATCGGCGCCGCGCCGCGCCAGCGCGGCAGCAGCGACGCGTGGATGTTGATGCAGCCGGCGCGCGGGATGTCGAGCACTTCCTGCGGCAGCAGCAGGCCGTACGCGGCCACCACCATCACGTCGTGCGGCGTCGTGCGCAGCAGCTCGATCGCGTCGGCCGCCTCCGCCGGATACTTGCCCGCGCGGCGCAGCGACGGCGGCTGCGCGACCGTCATCCCGTGCTCGACGGCGTAGCGCTTCACGGCGCTCGCCTGGAGTTTCATCCCGCGGCCGGCCGGGCGATCGGGCTGGGTGAGCACGAGCGGCACCGGGAAACCGGCCTCGTGGATCGCGGCAAGGGCAGCCGCGGCGAATTCCGGCGTGCCGGCAAAAATCACGCGCAACGTATGGGTCATGACAGCGTTCGGAGTCGGGCTGGGCGTACGCGCATCACATCGCGCGTTCGAGTTTCTTCATCTTCGTCTTGATGCGCGTCTGCTTGAGCGGCGACAGGTATTCGACGAATACGCGACCCATCAGGTGATCCATCTCGTGCTGAACGCACACGGCGAGCAGCCCTTCGCAGTCGAGCTCGAAAGTCTCGCCCTGCTCGTTGAGCGCGCGCACGCGCACGTGATCGGGGCGTTCGACTTCGTCGTAGATGCCGGGCACCGACAGGCAACCCTCTTCATAAATCTGCTTCGCGTCGCTCGACCACACGATCTCCGGGTTGATGAACGCGCGCAGTTCGTTCTTCTCCTCGGAGACGTCGATCACGATCACGCGCTCGTGCACGTCGACCTGCGTGGCCGCCAGGCCGATGCCGGGCGCCGCGTACATGGTCTCGGCCATGTCGGCGACGAGCTTGCGGATTCGGTCGTCGACCTTGTCGACGGGTTTGGCGACCTTGTGCAGCCGCTTGTCGGGGTAATGAAGAATATTGAGCAAAGCCATGGTGTTCGGTATTCGGTGAAGCGGCGTGCCGCATCGGCCATCCGGCCGGCTGGCGCCGCCGCCGGGATGCAATGAAGATGAGGCGGATGCGTGGCATATCAATGCCGCGGATCACGCCTCCTGCAATCGGCCGGGCGCCTGCGCGCACGGCCCTGTCGAGTATTTCGGATGATGAAAATTTTATCATGGCGCCACGCACTGCGCTGGCCGCCGCATTCGAGGGCAGCCTCATGTCGCCGCAAGCGCTGACACCGTCCGCGCTGCGCACATGGCTGCAGCTCGCGCATGCGCCCGGTCTCTCGCCCGCCGTGTTGCAGGCGCTGCTCGCGGCATTCGGCTCGCCGGCGGCGTTGCTGTACGCGTCCGACCAGGCCATCGCCGCCGTGAGCAGCCCCGCCGCCGCGCAAGCCGTGCGCGCGAGCGAGCGCGACGATCTCGATACGCGCACCGACGCCGCGCTCGCCTGGCTCGACGGGCCGGGCAACGCGCTTGTCACGCTGAGCGATCCGGCCTATCCACCGCGGCTGCGCGACCTGCACGATCCGCCGCCGCTGCTATATGTAAAAGGGCGGCTCGACCTGCTGCACGCACGCGGCCTCGCCGTGGTCGGCAGCCGCCATGCGACGCCGCAGGGGCTCGCCGATGCAACGCATTTCGCCCACGCGTTGTCCGACGCCGGTCTCACGATCGTCTCGGGCCTTGCGCTCGGGATCGACGGCGCCGCGCATCGTGGCGGGCTCGACGGCCGGTCGGGCACCGTCGCGGTGATCGCGACGGGCTCCGATCTCGTCTATCCGGCCCGGCACCGCGCACTCGACCACGAGATCGCCGCGCACGGCGCGATCGTGTCCGAATGGCCGCTCGGCACGCCGGCCCGCGCCGCGCATTTTCCACAGCGCAACCGGCTGATCGCCGCGCTCGCGATCGGCGTGCTCGTCGTCGAGGCCGCCCCGCGCTCGGGCTCGCTGATCACCGCCCGGCTCGCGAACGAGATGGGGCGCGATGTGTTCGCGATGCCCGGTTCGATCCACGCGCCACTCGCGCAGGGCTGCCACGCGCTGATCGGCGACGGCGCAAAGCTCACCGCGGCGCCGCTCGACGTGCTCGAGGAATACGGGCTGGGCGAGCCGGCGGCGCGCACGACGGGCCGCGCGGCGCGGGCCGGCAACCCGCGCGCGAACCCCGGCGAAATCCGCGAATCCGGCCCTGCCGGCATCGCGCAAGCGGATCGCGCCGTCGCAGCCGCCGCGCCGCCCCGAATCGAAGCTCCGCCGCCGGGTGATCCATCGGAACAAGCGGTGCTCACCGCCCTCGGATATGGCCCCGTTACGTACGAATGGCTCGCCGAGCACAGTGGCCTGTCCGACGACGTGCTGCATGGCGCGCTGCTCGCGCTGGAACTGGCGGGCCGCATCGCGAGCGTCGCCGGCGGACGCTTCGCGCGGCTTGACGCGGCGCCCACCCCGTCCGCGCGGGGCGTGCTACATTTCCCGCCATAGGGGCGGCCCCGGCCGCCGACGATACCCAAGGAATTCCATGCCCGCGCTGAATCTCGACACCGATGCAGATCGGATCGCCGAGCGCCTCGCCGATCCCGGCACGTTGCTGGTCGCCTGCCTGTGCGCCGAGTGGTGCGGTACGTGCCGCGACTACCGGAGTGCCTTCGACCGGCTCGCCGACGCGCATCCGGACGCCTGCTTCGCCTGGATCGACATCGAAACCCATGCCGACCGGCTCGACGATCTCGACGTCGAGAATTTCCCGACCATCCTGATCGAGGATGCCCATACCGCGCGCTTCTTCGGCACGGTGCTGCCGCACGCGGCGATCGTCGAGCGCATGCTGTCCGACCTGAGCGCGGTGCCCGGTGTGCCGCACGCACCGAAATTGCGCGACGTCCTGAACGTCGAAGCCTGAATTCGCGGGCCGGCGCTTGCCGCCGTTGCGGCCCCCCTCTATGATGAGCCGCTTTTTACACGCCGAGCCGCCGTCGCTGCGGCGTGTGCTATAAAGCGGTCGTAAAAGGGACTCACAACCGGCGAACCCGGTCTACCACCACACACCTGTCATGTCCAAAGCACTGATCATTGCGGAAAAGCCTTCTGTCGCGAACGACATCGCACGCGCTTTGGGCGGCTTTACCAAGCATGACGAGTATTACGAAAGCGACGATTTCGTCCTTTCGTCAGCTGTCGGCCACCTGCTGGAAATCGCGGCCCCGGAGGAGTACGAGGTCAAGCGCGGGAAATGGAGCTTCGCGCATCTGCCCGTCATTCCCCCGCATTTCGACCTGAACCCGATCGCAAAAAGCGAGTCGCGCCTCAAGGTGCTCACGAAGCTGATGAAGCGCAAGGACGTCGACCGCCTGATCAACGCATGTGACGCGGGGCGCGAAGGCGAGCTGATTTTCCGCCTGATCGCGCAGCACGCGAAGGCGAAACAGCCGGTCCAGCGCCTGTGGCTGCAATCGATGACGCCGCAGGCCATCCGCGACGGCTTCGCGAACCTGCGCAGCGACTCGGACATGCAGCCGCTCGCCGACGCCGCACGCTGCCGCTCGGAAGCCGACTGGCTCGTCGGGATCAACGGCACCCGCGCGATGACCGCGTTCAACAGCAAGGGCGGCGGCTTCTTCCTGACCACCGTCGGCCGCGTTCAGACGCCAACGTTGTCGATCGTCGTCGAACGTGAAGAGAAAATCCGCCGCTTCGTCCCGCGCGACTACTGGGAAGTGAAAGCCGCATTCGCATGCGCGGGCGGCTTCTACGAAGGCAAGTGGTACGACCCGAAATTCAAGCGCGACGAATTCGATCCGGAACGGCGCGACTCCCGCCTGTGGAGCCTGCCGGCCGCCGAAACGATCGTCGCCGCCTGCCGCGACCAGGTCGGCACGGTGTCAGAGGAGTCGAAGCCGTCGACGCAACTGTCGCCGCTGCTGTTCGACCTGACGAGCCTGCAGCGCGAGGCGAACGGTCGCTTCGGCTTCTCCGCGAAGAACACGCTCGGCCTCGCCCAGGCGCTGTATGAAAAGCACAAGGTGCTGACCTACCCGCGTACCGATGCGCGCGCGCTGCCGGAAGACTACCTGTCGACGGTCGAGTCCACGCTCGAGATGCTCAAGGAGAGCAACAACTACCTGCCGCATGCGAAACAGGTGCTCGACAAGGGCTGGGTGAAGCCGAACAAGCGGATCTTCGACAACTCGAAGATCAGCGACCACTTTGCAATCATCCCGACGCTGCAGGCGCCGAAGTCGCTGTCCGAGCCGGAGCAGAAGCTGTACGACATGGTCGTGAAGCGCTTCCTCGCGGTGTTCTTCCCGGCAGCCGAATTCCGCGTGACGACCCGAATCACCGAAGTCGCCGGCCATCACTTCAAGACCGAAGGCAAGGTACTCGTCGAGCCGGGCTGGCTGCAGGTGTATGGCCGCGATGCCGAAGGCGCGGACGCGAACCTCGTGCCGGTGCAGAAGAACGAGAAGGTGAAGACGGACGAGATCGCCGCCGTCGCGCTGGTGACGAAGCCGCCCGCACGCTACTCGGAAGCGACGCTGCTGTCCGCGATGGAAGGCGCGGGCAAGCTGGTCGAGGACGACGAGCTGCGCGAGGCGATGGCCGCGAAGGGCCTCGGCACGCCGGCCACGCGCGCGGCGATCATCGAAGGCCTGCTCGGCGAGAAGTATCTGCTGCGCGAAGGCCGCGAACTGATCCCGACCGCGAAGGCATTCCAGCTGATGACGCTGCTGCGCGGCCTCGGCGTGAAGGAACTCACGGCGCCCGAGCTCACCGGCGAATGGGAATACAAGCTGTCGCAGATGGAGCGCGGCAATCTCGGCCGCGACGCGTTCATGCAGGAAATCGCCCGCATGACGCAGCAGATCGTCAAGCGCGCGAAGGAATACGATTCCGACACGATCCCCGGCGACTACGCGACCCTCCAGACACCGTGCCCGAACTGCGGTGGCCAGGTGAAGGAAAACTACCGCCGCTTCGCGTGCACGAAGTGCGAATTCTCGATCTCGAAGATTCCGGGCAGCCGGCAATTCGAGATCCCGGAAGTCGAGGAGCTGCTGCAGAAGAAGGAAATCGGGCCGCTGTCGGGGTTCCGCAGCAAGATGGGCCGCCCGTTTTCGGCGATCCTCAAGCTGTCCTTCGACGACGAGACGAAGAACTACAAGCTCGAGTTCGATTTCGGCCAGGACCAGGGCGGCGAGGACGGCGAAGCGCCCGACTTCTCCGCGCAGGAACCGGTCGGCGCGTGCCCGAAGTGCAAGGGCCGCGTGTTCGAGCACGGGATGAGCTACGTGTGCGAGCACTCGGTGGCGAACCCGAAGACCTGCGATTTCCGCTCGGGCAAGGTGATCCTGCAGCAGGAAATCACGCGCGAGCAGATGGGCAAGCTGCTGGCCGACGGCCGCACGGATCTGCTGCCGAACTTCAAGTCGTCGCGCACCGGCCGCAACTTCAAGGCGTTCCTCGTGAAGCAGCCGGACGGCAAGATCGGCTTCGAGTTCGAGAAGAAGGAGCCGAAGGCCGCCGCCGCGAAGAAGACGGCCAAATCGGCGGCGAAGGATGCCGAAACCGTGACCGAAGGCGCCGAAGAGAAACCGGCACCGGCACGCAAGACCGCCGCTCGCAAGACGACGGCGCGCAAGACGGGTTCGTGACGGCCCGGCCGCCGGGCGCCGCTTGCGGCGCGTCCGGCGCCGGCACGCAGCCATAAAAAAACGCGGATCGATCGATCCGCGTTTTTTCTTTGTGCCGGCCTGCGCGCGACCGGGGGCGCCGAGCCGTTACAGCGGCGACGGCACCGCCACGCGCGTGCGCGGCGAGCGCGCAAGACGCGGCTGCAGGTTCGGATCGGTCGATTCGGGCTGCTCGGCCCGCATCTCGACGCCGATCGGCGGCAGCATCGCGGCCTGTGCGGCCCACTGCTCACCCATCGTCGCGTCGGTCGAATGGCTGAAATGCTCGACGAGGTGGTCGATGAACGTGCGCACCTTGGCAGGCAGGTGGCGCCGGCTCGGGTAGGCGATGTTGATCTCGACCTGCGGCAGCCGGAATTCCGGCAGCAGCCGCACCAGCGCGCCGCGCGCGATGTCGCTGCCGATCAGGTAGCTCGGCAGGATCGCGACGCCCATTCCGAGCAACGCGAACTGGCGCAGCATCGCGGTGTTGTTCGCGACGATCACGTTGGTCGGGCGCACGCGCACTTCGCCGTCCGGCCCGGTGAACACGCGCTCGTCGCCCCAGTATTCGGTCGGCAGGCTCAAGGCCGGATGCTCGGCGAGCTGTTCCGGATGAATCGGCACGCCGTGCTTCTCCAGATAGCTCGGCGTCGCGCACACGGTCATGCAACCGGTGGTCAGGCGCCGCGTGACGATGCTCGCGCTGCGCATCTGGCGCGTGACGACGATGCCGACGTCGAAGCCTTCCTCCACGAGATCGACCTGCCGGTCGACCAGCGTGAGATCCGGCACCACTTTCGGGAAATTCTCCGTGTACGACTGCAGCACGGGAGCGAGGTTGTGCAGGCCGAACACGACCGGCGCAACGATGCGCAGCGTGCCGACCGGCTCGTGATTGCGTGCGACGACCATCTGCTCGACGTCCTCGAGCTCGTCGAGGATCTGGCGGGCACGCTCCAGATAGACCTGACCCGACTCCGTCAGGGAGAGGCTGCGCGTGGTGCGGTTGAGCAAACGCGTGCCGAGCCGGCCTTCCAGATCGGCGACGTGGCGCGTCGCGACCGCGTTGGAGATATCCATTGCGCTCGCGGCCCGCGCGAAACTGCCGAGATCTGCAACCTTGACGAACACGCGCATCGACTGCAAATGATCCATAAACGACTCCTGCCGCTGTTACAACTTCAAAAAGTTGAAGCCTATGCGTAATTCTCCTACGACAGCGGAAATGATGCAGAGTTGCTCAACAACGGGGCTGTTGACGATAAAAATAGTCAAAAATCCTCGGCTTCCGCGGATAGTTGATCCAATTATTCTGCTTGAAGCAACAATTGGGTGAACCTCGTCGAGTAAGCGACCGAATCAGAAAGGACATATTTGATGCGACACAACAGCGCACCCCTTCGTCCGGCGTGCGCGCGGCGCGGAGGATGGCTGCGCCGATTGCGGCGGAGCGTAACAACCTGTTAAAAAGACCCCACGAAGGCGGCCGACGTAGCATCATGTCGGCCCCGGCCGGGCGGAACGGGCGCGCAAGGTGCGCCGCTGCCCGCCCCGCTTTCAACGCGCGACACCCCCGTTCACCATGAAAATTGCCATTCTCGATGACTACCAGGACGCCGTCCGCAAGCTGAACTGCTTCGAGATGCTCGCCGGACACGACGTAAAGGTCTTCAACAATACGGTGCGCGGCCTGGGACAGCTCGCCAGCCGTCTGGCGGAAGTCGAGGCGCTCGTGCTGATTCGTGAACGGACCCCGATTACTTCACAGCTGCTCGCGAAGCTGCCGAACCTGCGCATGATCAGCCAGACCGGCCGTGTGTCGAGCCACATCGATCTCGACGCGTGTACCGACCGCGGCATCGCGGTGCTCGAAGGCACCGGTTCGCCGGTCGCGCCGGCCGAGCTGACCTGGGCGCTCGTGATGGCCGCCCAGCGCCGCATCCCGCAGTACGTCGCGAACCTGAAGCAAGGCGCGTGGCAGCAGTCGGGCCTGAAGACGTCGGCGCTGCCGCCGAACTTCGGCCTCGGCCAGGTGCTGCGCGGCCAGACGCTCGGCATCTGGGGCTACGGCAAGATCGGCCGGCTCGTCGCCGGTTACGGCAAGGCGTTCGGGATGAACGTGCTGATCTGGGGCCGCGAGCATTCGCTCGAAGCCGCGCGCGCCGACGGCTACACGGCCGCCGAGAGCCGCGAAGCGCTGTTCGAGCAGAGCGACGTGCTGTCGCTGCACCTGCGCCTGCACGACGACACGCGCGGGATCGTGACGCAGGAAGACCTGATGCGGATGAAGCCGACGTCGCTGCTCGTCAACACGAGCCGCGCCGAGCTGCTCGAGGAAAACGCGCTCGTCAACGCGCTGTCGCACAACCGTCCGGGGATGGTCGCGATCGATGTGTTCGAGAGCGAGCCGATCCTGCAGGGCTACAGCCTGCTGCGGATGGAAAACGTGATCTGCACGCCGCACATCGGCTACGTCGAACGCGAAAGCTACGAGCTGTATTTCAGTGCCGCCTTCCGCAACATTCTCGCGTTCGACGACGGCGACATGTCGAGCGTCGCGAACCCGGAAGCGCTGACGCCGATCCGCAAGCGCTGATCGCACGGGCCGCGCACGTCGCGCGGCCCCGTTGCTCCATTCCCGATCGTCAGGCGGCCGCGCGGCCGCCCGTCATCGCGCCGACCCGCGAGAGAAAATGCTCGCCGTCGCGCCGCCCGAGATCGTACGCATGCCGCATCTGCGACGGGCTCGTGTAATCCCAGCTCGAAATCGGCACCTTGCTCGACGGCTGCACATACAGCCGCCGCTGGTCGCCATGCGCGACCGTGAACATTTGCGGACGCGGATACAGCCGCGTGACGAGCACCAGCACGTCGCCCGGCGACGGGTCGAGCGCATCGACCGGCACGTTGTCGACCATCCCGCCGTCGAGCACCGGCCGGCCGCCGCGCCGCAGCACCGGCGTGAACGGCGGCGTGCAGGACGACTGCAGGATCAGGTCGGCGAGTTCGTCTACTTGCGTGCAGGCTTGCGCGCGCACGAATTCGGGCCGGAAACCGAGCGTGCGCCCGAGCGTCGGGTGCAGCGTCTTGCGCACGTACTTTTCGATGTTGTACGCGACGAGGCCGGCGGCGACCGCGCTGCGCGCGCCGAGCCAGCGCGGCACGTGTGACACGCCTATGCGGATCTCCGGCGCCGCGGCGAGCTTCGCGAACGGCTCGCCGTAGATGTCGAGCAACGCCTGACGATAGATCCGGTAGTGCGGAAACACCGGCTCGCGACCGAACAGGTTGCCCCAGTACGCGTTCTTCCGGTTGTGGCGCAGCGCCTCTTCGTAATAGCGCATCACCCACGCGGCGTCGCGCGTATACAGCATGCACGCCGTGGCCGCGCCGGCCGAGATGCCGGTGATCACGCGCGGGCGCAGGCCAAGAGCCGGCTGCGCGACGTCCCAGAAGCCGGCCTGCCACCAGCACCGATTGCCGCCGCCCGCAAAGACGATCTGGTCGAACATCGCGCCGCTCAGCTGACGAGCGCGTAGGTCGACGTCGCGTGGACCGCCATCTTGCCGTCCTCGTCGAACAGCTCGACTTCGCCGAACACGAGGTTGCGGCCCATCCGCAGCACGCGCGCGGTGACGAGCACGTCGCCCTTGCGCACAGGACGCATGAAGTTCGTGTTCAGTGACACCGTCGTCATCGGCCGGAATTCGCCGAGCGCGGCCGAGATCGCCACCACCATCGCGGTGTCGGCGGCCGCCGTGAACACCTGGCCGCAGATCACGCCGCCCGAATGGCGGAATTCGCCGGAAAACGGCAGGCGCAGCGTGACGCTGTCGTCGCCGATCGACACGGGGACCAGACCCAGCGAGCGGACCCACGGGGCCAGCAGGCGATCCAGCAATTCGCGGACTGCGTTTTCGTCCATCTTCGAATGTCCAGAAAGCGTTGCGCGACCGCCGCGCAGCGCGTGTGGCGTCATCATACCGGGAGCGCGCAAACTGCGACCGCTCGTTATCGCGCTGACAGCCGCCGTTGTCTTGACGAAATATTTTCAGGAAATTGGCACAAAGGGCTTGCCAAGTCTGAAATACTCACGCATAATCTTTCTTCTGTTGGGGGCGTTAGCTCAGTTGGTAGAGCAGCGGACTCTTAATCCGTAGGTCGAGTGTTCGAGTCACTCACGCCCCACCAGGAATTCCAAAGGCCGGTCAGCAAAAGCTGACCGGCCTTTTTCTTTTCCGACTGTCGACGAAGCGTCAATCGACTGTTTGCCCTACGGTTCGCGATTGGCTGTAGCTCGGTGCGTCTATCACTTCCGCACTTGATCCCGTTGAACGTGCAACGCTTTTTCGTCACTCAGCAACTTCCCCAAGCCATCCCTGGGCTTTGCTTCTCAGCCGCCTTATCGGGATAACAATGGAGCAACGGGTAAAATCGATTTGCCCCGTCAGCAACTGAACAAGCCCCGACGAATCGACTCGCCGCCGAGATTCGATCGCCCAGATGCACCGGCAAGTAGTGCCTTGGCCGATCTTTCCTAATAGGGCCGTGCCGGTTTCCGCCGCTTTGCTTCCCATGCCAATCGCAATGGTTTAAGCGCTCGAAACCCAGCACCCGTACCGGTTGGAGGCCTCACAAACGTCAAACCGGCCCTGTGATTCGCGGCCAAGCCCGCCCGCGCTGGATAGTGATAACCAGCGATCCTGCCTCGTGCCCGCACGCAGCCGCCATCGGTGCGCTCCGCACTGTGCAGCGCGATCATTTGTGAGCATGACCGACAACCAGTTGTTGCACATGTTGCATTTATTGCAGATAGGCGCTACGCTTGCAATCGCAGCGCTGCGATTGCAAGCGTAGCGCCTATCTGGTTTTTGACTTTGAGAGAGGAATATATGCGCACCGTAGAGCGGATTCGGGAGATGACGCCACCGGAGATGACCAAGAAGGACCTCGAAATGGCAAGCGTTGCACAACGCTGCATCATGGAAGCCCTGGATCATTCGCGCGCGGCAAAAATCACCCTGACGACTGATGCCGGAGACCATCCAACTATCGCCCTCCCACCAGCCTCACTGAAACTCATCGGGCAACTGCTCGGCGCTATAAGCGAGGGCCAGCCGATCACCATCATGAGAGCAGATCGCGAATTTACGACCGTGGAGGCCGCCAACTTCCTCAACGTATCGCGTCCATTCGTGATCAAGGAAATCGAGGCGGGCAGGCTCAAACATCGCATGGTCGGCACGCACCGGCGGATCGCACTTGAGGATCTTAACGAGTACGCACGCCAAATGCGCGAAAAGCAAGTGGCGGCACTGGATCGGCTGGCAGAGAACGCCGAAAAACTAGGGCTGGATTACTGACATGGCCGGTCACGTACGTTATACGGCCCTGCTCGATGCGTGCGTGCTGTTTCCTATTGCGGTTGCCGACTCCCTCATGAGTCTCGCAACCGCGGGACTCTTTGCTGCGAAGTGGACTCAATGCATCGAGCAGGAATGGATCACTAACCTGGAAACGCTTCGGCCTGAGCTCGCAGGCAGACTCGAAATACGGCGAGATGGCATGCGGGACGCCGTGCTGGATTGGGAAGTGCCCGAATCCGCATGGACCCCGCTCGTTGCAAACATGAGCCTCCCCGATCCTGGCGACAGGCATGTATTGGCAGCGGCCATCGCGGGCCATGCCGATTGCATCGTGACGGCCAATCTAAAGGATTTCCCAGCCGAGAGCGTCGGCCCGTATGGAATCGAAGTCATCCATCCAGACCGCTTCATCATCAATCAATGGGATCTGGACTACATCTCCACCATGTCGGCATTCAAAGGCATGCGGAGACGATGGAAAAATCCGAAAGCAAGCCCGGAGGACTTCGCCCAAGCGCTTGAACGCAATGGCTTGCCAGCGACGGCGCAGCGTATTCGTGACGCAGCCGAGTTGATTTAGATCGCAATCGACCATTCGCAGCGAGGCTTGGACTCGACAGGAATTCTGCCCCTTGCAAAAACGACGGTTCGTAGATGCGAGCGACAAATATATGACTGATTCCAAACAAGTTTATGCATACCACTTAATCCGTAGGTCAAGTGTTCGAGTCACTCACGCCCCACCAGGAATTCCAAAGGCCGGTCAGCGAAAGCTGACCGGCCTTTTTCGTTTTGGCGCGCCGCACTCACGGCGCGCGCCTTTCGCGGTACGTCACCGCACGCCCGTTGCGCATCGTTTCCGCTAGAATCGTCCGACAAATATCACACGACCGGCGCAGGTATCGTCGCCTGCCCGCCGGCACTGAGAGAACATGGGACGTCAGACATGGAAGCATGTGAACGAGACGCGACCATTCAGAGGGCATGGTTGCATCAATATCGGCCTGTCCGTCGAGATGAGCCGCTCATCCGGGCACAACCAAATCCGCACGACGCACGAACCGGATCAAGTCATGCCCGGTAAGGACGCGCTGGTCGCGCTGATGATCGGTGTCATCCTGTCCGTGCTGGCCGGCGTACTCGCCATCACGGCAAGCCGGGAACCCGGCCGCCTGGTCCGCGCGCCGGGCACGGTCGTGCGTATCGTCCAGGACAGCGATGCGATGCGCGCTTACCGGCCGATCGTCGCGTACCTCGCGAACGACGGCCGCCGCCGCGAAGTCGCCGGCAATACCGCCTCGACGGTCCCCGCATACGACATCGGCGAAAACGTCGATGTCCTGGTCGATCCCGACCACCCCGAGCGCCCCGCGCTGATCGACGATTTCACCCAACGCTGGTTTCCGGTGGCCGTGCCGGCGCTGCTCGCCGTCGCGTCGTTCGCGATCGGCAGCCTGCTGATCGCCGGCGAGCGTCGCCGCCGGCAATCGGAGCCGGCGCGGCCCCGCGTCGCACGCAAGGCGGCACGGCGCCGCTGGGATGTCGCGATCGTGCTAATCCCGATCGCGATCGGCACGGGCTTCGTCGCCGGGGCCGGCGCGGCCGGCCTGCGTCAGTGGCAGATCGTCCACCACTATGCGCGCTCGACCGGCCATGTGGTCGAGATCGCGAAAAACGGACGGTCGTCGCGGTCGCGCATGTCGCTGTATTCGGCCATCGTCGCGTTCACGACCGACAGCGGGCGGCTGATCACGTTCGCCCAGGGCTCGGCGTCGTCGCACCCGGATCTGCACGAAGGCGACGCGGTCAGCGTGCTGTACGATCCCGTCACCCCCGAGCGTGCGCTCGTCGACCGCTTCTGGGATCGCTGGGGCCTCACGGCCATCCTGTTCGCGATCGGCGCGCCGTTCCTGGCAGCGGGGCTGTTCGTCGCCGCGACGTTATGGCCCGACCTCCGGCCGCACGAAACGGCACCATGACGCACGCGCGGTGCGGCAGCCGTCGCGACGCGCACGTCACCGCTCCCTGAACGCCTCCACCTTCGCGCGATTCCCGCAGGTGCGCATGTCGCACCACCGCCGCCCGACGCCGCGGCCGCGATCGACGAAGAACCACGTACACCGGCCGCACTGCCGCACGCGCGCGAAATCATCGCTGCGCATCAGATGCTCGAAACCGAGCGCGACCGCATCGATCCAGCGCGACGCGGCGCGCGCATCGGGCCGCCACGCGAAGCGGCCGCCGACCGCGTCGAACGCGCTGCGCCCGATCGCGTCGCGGATCGCCACCGCGAGCCGGTCCGCCGCGCGCGCCCCCGCGCTGCCGCCGCCGTCGGCCGTCAGGTGCGCGATTGCGACGTACGCGTCGTCGCGAAAGCGGTGCAGCGCCGCCAGCTCGTCCGGGCCGTCCTGGCGCGGGTGACGCAGCAGCCGCGCCAGATCGTCGGGCGCCAGCAACCCCGCTTTCCCGGCCCATGCGCGCACGGCCGGCCAGTCAACGAGCTTGTCTTCGTCGCGCGTCTTGCCGGTGTCGGCCACCGTGTTGAGGAAGTCGAGCGCCGGATGGCCGCCGACGAAATCGGCCGCGCTCCATTCATGCCCGTGTCGAGCGGGGTCGGATCGAGTAACCATTTATTTCCGCCTATCGGTTTCACATCCGGAGCATCCGGCGTAACCTGTTAACCACCGAAACAGGTTATCACGGAGAAGCCGATGCTCGAACTCCCGAACCGCTTCAATTTCGAAGGCCACTCGATTGCATGGGGCACACTCGGCGAAGGCCCGCCGCTGGTGCTCGTGCACGGCACGCCGTTTTCGTCGCAGGTATGGCGCCGGATCGCGCCGTGGCTCGCACGGCGCCATCGCGTGTATTTCTACGACCTGCTCGGCTACGGCCAGTCCGACATGCCGGACGCGGACGTGTCGCTGGGCCGTCAGAACGCGCTGTTCGGCGCGCTGCTGAACGAATGGAAACTCGCGCGGCCGCGCGTGCTCGCGCACGACTACGGCGGCACGACCGTGCTGCGCGCGCACTTTCTCGATGGCATCGCGTATGCGGATCTCACGCTTGTGAACCCGGTCGCGATCGCGCCGCAAGGCTCGCCGTTCGTGCGCCACGTCGCGCAGCACGAAGCCGCGTTCGCCGGCTTGCCCGCGTACGCGCATCGTGCACTCCTGTCGGCCTATCTCGGCAATGCGGTCGCGCAGCCGTTGAGCGATGACGTGCTGTCGATCTACCGTGCACCATGGCTCACGCCGGCCGGCCAGGCCGCGTTCTATCGTCAGATCGCGCAGATGCGCCAGCGCTACATCGAGGAAGCGGAGGCCCGCTACGCGCCGCCGGACTTTCCGGTGCGCATCGTGCGGGGCGAGGACGACGTGTGGATTCCGCGCGAGCAAGGACAAGCCCTGGCCGATCGCATCGCGAACGGCAAGCTGATCCGGGTCCCGCGCGCGGGCCATCTGGTTCAGGAAGATGCGCCGGAAGCGATCGTGGCGGCCGTGCTCGACGGGTACGCGCCGGGCTGAGCCGGCACCGCGTCTCGCGTCACGAGGCCGGCACGCGGGTGCCGTTCGAGCGGCCCGCGAATTCTACCGACGCGTCGAGGTGCGCCAAAAACGCAAATCGGCGAACGACATGAGCCGATCGAATAACGCTCGCGCCAGCTGCGATGCCGGCGCGAGCGCGTTGCACGCCACTTACCACGGCAACGAATACGTCTTCGTATTCGTGAAGCTCTTCATCGCCTCCTGCACGCCTTCCTTGTACCCGAGCCCCGAATCCTTCACGCCGCCGAACGGCGTCAGTTCGAGTCGATAGCCCGGCACCTCGCGCACGTTCACGCTGCCGACTTCCAGCTCGGTGATGAAGCGCGTGATGTGGTCGAAGCGATTCGTGCACACCGACGACGACAGCGCGTAGTCGGTGCTGTTCGACATCCGGATCGCTTCGTCGATGTCGCGAAAGCGCATGATCGGCGACACCGGGCCGAAGGTTTCATGCTTCACCAGCGGCATGTCGGGCGTCACGCGATCGACGACGGTCGGCGAATACAGCGCACCCTCGCGCACGTTGCCGACCAGCAGCCGCGCCCCGCGCGCGATCGCGTCGTTCACCTGCTGCTCGCAGAATTTCGCGGCCGCTTCGTCGATCACCGTGCCCATGTCGACCGACGGATCGGACGGATTGCCGTACGACCATGCGCGCGTTTTCTCGACGACCAGCTCCGTGAAGCGATCGGCTACCGCCTCGTGCACGAGCATCCGCTTGATCGCCGTGCAGCGCTGCCCCGAATTCTTGTACGAGCCAGACACCGCGAGCGTGCTCGCTTCGTCGAGATCGGCGTCTTCCATCACGATGATCGGATCGTTGCCGCCGAGTTCCAGCACCGCGCGCCGGTAGCCCATCCGCGCGGCGATCGACTTGCCGATCGACACGCCGCCGGTGAACGTGATCATGTCGATCGCCGGGTTCGTGATCAGCTCGTCGGCGATCTCCTTCGGGTCGCCGGTGATCACCTGCAGCATCTGCGGCGGCAGGCCGGCTTCGTACAGGATGTCCGCGAAGAGGTAGCACGACAGCGGCACCTTCTCCGACGGCTTCACGACGATCCGGTTGTTGGTCGCCACCGACGGCACGATCTTGTGCGCGA
Organism: Burkholderia sp. BCC1208; assembly: GCF_902833095.1. Taxonomy (NCBI): domain Bacteria; kingdom Pseudomonadati; phylum Pseudomonadota; class Betaproteobacteria; order Burkholderiales; family Burkholderiaceae; genus Burkholderia; species Burkholderia sp. BCC1208. Next base: position 142,944 of record NZ_CADFDY010000004.1, read on the forward strand.
CCTGGTTCATCGGATGATTGAACGGCGTGATCGCCGAAATCACGCCGAGCAGCGGGTCGCGCTGCGTGTACACGCGGCGCTTCTTGCCGTGTGGCGTCAGATCGCACGAGAAGATCTGCCCGTCGTCCTTCAGCACTTCGCCGGCGCCGAACGTCAGCACGTCGGCCACGCGGCCGGCTTCGTACGTCGAGTCCTTGATGCACAAGCCGGCCTCGGCCGTGATGAGTGCCGCGATCTGCGCGGTGCGCGCGCGCACGATGTCGGCCGCGCGGCGCAGGATCGCCGCGCGGTCGTGCCGCGTGAGCGTCGGCCGGTACGCACGTGCGACCGCGAACGCGCGGCGCACGTCGTCGAGCGTCGCCTTCGGCACGGTGCCGACCAGCGAGCCGTCGTACGGGTTGCGCACGTCGATCACCGCGTCGCGGTAGATCTTTTCTCCATCGATTCGCAGTGCTTCACGATGAAGCGTGCCGACGTCCGATGATTCTGCAATGGCGTTCATGAGTGTCTCCTGGCGGATGCGTCCGCGTCACTGCAGATGGTTGAGCGCGATGTCGATGATGTCGAAGTTGCGTAGCCGCGCGCGGCCCGTGACGTCGGTCGCGACCGGCTTGCTGAAGATCAGCGGCACGATCTGCTCGGAGATCCCGCCGTGCGAGCGCAGCGGCACGTCGAGGCCCGACAGGTCGTGCTTGATGCGGCGCGTGCCGAGCACGACGTCCTGCTTCGAGATCACGATCAGGTCACCCATGCGCGCGGGCGGCAGCTCGAAGCGCGCGCAGCCTTCGGCGCCCGTCAGCACGACCTCGATGCCGTCCACCGCGGCGAGCCGCGCGCGCAGCGCATCGGTGTCGGCCGTCGCCGGCACGTAGACGGTCGCGAACGAGCCGAGCGCACCGTGGTGCACGACGTACGGGTCGGTGATCGGCAGGATCACGCGCGCCGCATCGTGGCCGAGCCATTCGTCGAACAGCTCCTGCAGGTAGACCACGTTCGGCTCGCCGGTCGCGTCGTCGTGCTTCGCGTTCATCCCGTGATCGGCGGTGATCGCGACGATCGCGCCGAGTTCGTCGAGACGCTGCAGATACGTGTCCATCATCGCGTAGAACGCGTTCGCGCCGGGCGTGCCGGGCGCGCACTTGTGCTGCACGTAGTCGGTGGTCGACAGGTACATCAGGTCGATCGGGCGCGTCTCGAGCAGGCGCACGCCGGCGGCGAACACGAACTCCGACAGGTCCGCGCTGTAAACGCTCGGCACCGGCTTGCCGACCAGTTCGAGCACGTCGTCGATGCCGTTTTCCTCGATGCTCGCTTCGTCGGCCTTCTCCGACGAGAAGCAGATGCCCTTCAGCCCCTTGCCGAGCAGGCGGCGCAGCTTGTCCTTCGCGGTGACGACCGCGACGCGCGCGCCCTGTTCGGCGAAGGTCGCGAGCACGGTGGGCGCGACCAGGTACTTCGGATCGTTCATCAGCACCTCGGCGCCGGTGTCGCGATCGTAGAAGTAGTTGCCGCTTATCCCGTGGATCGCCGGCGGCACGCCGGTGACAATCGACAGGTTGTTCGGGTTCGTGAAGCTCGGCACCACGCACTCGCCCTTGAGCGCGGTGCCCGGCTTCAGCAATGTGCGCAGGAACGGCGCGACGCCGGCCTCGGCCGCTTCCTCCAGATATTCGTATGCGCAGCCATCGACGCAAACCACCACCACGGGACGGCTCATCCAGTTGTAGCGGCGGCCGTTCACTTCCACGGATACAGGCGTTTCAGTCATGACGTTCATTCCTTTCAGGTCGAAGGGGTGAGCCGTCGGCGCCCGCGTCGCGCCGAAGGGAGGTGTTTTCCATGCTTGACATTAAAATTGATGATTTGTAGATTGTCAACAACATGCAGAGAACAGAAAGCAAAACAACGTTGCAGCAAGAGGGTTGGTCTCCACTCATCCGCCGTGTGCCGCGGCGCCACAGTCAAGGGGTCTGAAGATGAACGAGGTGCTGATAAAGAAGCGTTTGAACGCATGGGCGGCGGGCGCGGCCCGTATCGCGCTGGCCGCGGCGATGGCGGTCGGCGCCGCGCAGGCCGCGCACGCCAAGACGTCGCTGCTGGTCTACACCGCGCTGGAAGACGAGGCGATGAAGCCCTACAAGGACGCGTTCGAGAAGGCGAACCCCGATATAGAGATCCGCTGGGTGCGCGACTCGACCGGCTCGGTCACCGCGAAGCTGCTCGCGGAGAAGAACAACCCGCGCGCGGACGTCGTGCTCGGCCTCGCCGCGTCGAGTCTCACGTTGCTCGACCTGCAAGGCATGCTGATGCCGTACACGCCGAAGGGCTTCGACCAGCTCACGCGCAAGTACAGCGACGCGAACACGCCGCCGCACTGGGTCGGCATGGACGTGTGGGGCGCGACGATCTGCTACAACCGCGTCGCCGCGCAAGCGAAGAACATCCCGAAGCCGACGTCGTGGGAAGACCTGACGAAGCCGGTCTACAAAGGCGCGATCGTGATGCCGAGCCCGGTGTCGTCGGGCACCGGCTACCTCGACGTGACAGCGTGGCTGCAGACCTTCGGCGACGACAAAGGCTGGAAATTCATGGACGCGCTCGACAAGAACGTCGCGCAGTACGTGCACTCGGGCTCGAAGCCGTGCACGCTCGCCGGCACCGGCGAATTCCCGATCGGCATCTCGTTCGAGTTCCGCGGGCACGAACTGCAGGCGCAGGGCGCGCCGATCGATCTCGTGTTCCCGAAGGAAGGGCTCGGCTGGGACATGGAAGGCACGGCGATCATGAAGACGACGAAGCAGCCCGACGCCGCGAGGAAGCTCGCCGACTTCATGGCGAGCAAGGAAGCGAACCAGATCACCGCGCGCTGGTGGGCGATCGTCGCGTATCCGGGCGTGGCGCGAAAGCTGGCCGGCATCCCCGACAACTACTCGGATCTGCTCGTGAAGAACGACTTCGTGTGGTCGGCGAAGAACCGCCAGTCGATCCTCGATACGTGGCAGAAGCGTTACGGGGCGAAAGCGCAGCAATAACGCCGCAACCCACAGCGGGGCCGCGCCGCGCGCCGCCCCGCCTTCCCCTTTCCGTCGTCGAATCCGGCCCCCGGGCCGCCCCTCCAAGGAGGCGCGCATGGCACCTTATCTGAGCGTGGAACGCATCGAGAAGCGGTACAACGACACGCAAGTCCTCACCGACATCAACCTGAGCGTGATGAAGGGCGAGATGATCTGCTTCCTCGGGCCCTCCGGCTGCGGGAAGACCACGCTGCTGCGGATCATCGCGGGGCTCGAGACGCAGAACGCCGGCCACATCATGCAGGACGGCCGCGACATCTCGCGGCTGCCGCCGCAACTGCGCGACTACGGGATCGTGTTCCAGTCGTATGCGCTGTTCCCGAACCTCACCGTGTACGACAACGTCGCGTACGGGCTCGTGAACCGGAAGATGAAGCGCGACGCGATCCACGAGCGCGTGCACACGCTGCTCGCGCTGGTCGGCCTGCCCGACAGCCATCGCAAGCATCCGGGCCAGTTGTCCGGCGGCCAGCAGCAGCGCATCGCGCTGGCGCGCGCGCTCGCCACATCCCCCGGCCTGCTGCTGCTCGACGAGCCGCTGTCGGCGCTCGACGCGCGCGTGCGCGTGCGGCTGCGCCAGGAAATTCGCGCGCTGCAGCAGCGGCTCGGCGTGACGACGATCATGGTCACGCACGACCAGGAAGAAGCGTTGTCGATGGCCGATCGCATCGTCGTGATGAACCACGGCGTGATCGAACAGATCGGCACGCCGCTCGAAATCTACCGTCAGCCGGCGTCGCCGTTCGTCGCGGACTTCATCGGCCGCGTCAACACGATTCCCGCCGAAGTCGCGCAGGACGGCACGCTGCGCGCGGGCGCGGTCGGTCTCGATTGCCGCCAGGGCGCGGCCCGCCCCGCGCAGGGCGCGGCGGTGTCGGTCTACGTGCGGCCCGAGGACCTGCGCATCCGCGTGCCGGGCGAAACGGCCGACAACGTGCTGGCCGGCCGCGTCGAGAAGCTCGAATTCCTCGGCGCGTTCTGCCGCGTGAGCTTCCGGATCGACGGGCTCGACGGCCAGGAGATCGTCGCCGACCTGTCGTATCACGACGTCGACCGCACCGGCGTGCAGGCCGGCGCGCGCATCGACCTCGCGCTCGATCGCGAGCATGTCCGCGTGTTCCCGTGCGCGAAGGAGCGACTGCAATGAGCACCGTCCTGACCGAGCGCCGCCGCGGCGCGTCCGCCCCCGCCGACGTGCGACAGATCACGCACTGGCACGACCGCATCGCCCAGCTCGCGCTCTTCGCGATGGCCGCGCTGATGTCACTGTTCCTGCTGCTGCCGCTCGCGCTCGTCGTGCAGAAATGCTTCGTCGACGCCGACGGGCGGTTCGTCGGCGCGCACAACTTCGTCGAGTATCTGGAGGACAGCGGCGTGCTGCGCTCGATGCTCCATTCGCTGACGGTCGGCGCGCTCGTCACGGCGATCGTCGTGCCGATGGCGTTCACGTTCGCGTATGCGCTCACGCGCTCGTGCATGCCACTGAAGAATGCCGCGCGCACGATCGCGCTGCTGCCGCTGCTCGCGCCGACGCTGCTGTCGGCCGTGTCGTTCATCTACTGGTTCGGCAATGCGGGGCTGCTCAAGTCGCTGCTGCACGGCCATTCGATCTACGGGCTGCCGGGCATCGTGCTGAGCATGGTGTATGCGTCGTTCCCGCACGTGCTGATGATCCTCGTCACCGCGCTGTCGCTCGCGGACGGCCGGCTCTACGAGGCCGCCGACGCGATGGGCACGCGCCGCCTGCGCAAATTCTTCACGGTCACGCTGCCCGGCGCGAAGTACGGGCTGATCAGCGCGACGATGGTCGCGTTCACGATGTGCATCAACGACTTCGGCGTGCCGGTCGTGATCGGCGGCTCGTACAACGTGCTGTCGACCGACATCTACAAGCTGATCATCGGGCTGCAGGACTTCAACCGCAGCGCGGTGGTGAGCCTGATGCTGCTGTGCCCGGCGCTCGTCGCGTTCGGCATCGACTTCCTCATCCGCCGCCGCCAGCAGTCGCAGCTCGGCGCACGCTCGACGCCGTACCAGCCGAAGCCGTCGCGCGGCTTCGACGCCGCGATGCTCGCGTACTGCGCGCTCGTGTGCGCGTTCTTCGTCGCGGTGGTCGGCATCTCGGTGTTCGCGTCGTTCGTGAAGTTCTGGCCGTACCAGATGACGCTCGGGCTGCAGCACTACAAGATGGGGCTGATCGCGGCCGGGATCTTCGACGCGTACAAGAACAGCTTGCGGATGGCCGCGACGGTGGCGCTCGGCGGCACGATCGTCGTGTTCGGCGGCGCCTACCTGATCGAGAAGACCCGCGACGCGCGCTGGCTGCGCGGCTTCATCAGCCTGTGCGCGATCTTGCCGATGGGCGTGCCGGGGCTCGTGCTCGGCATCAGCTACATCTTCCTGTTCAACGCGCCGGGCAATCCGCTGAACGGGCTGTACGGATCGCTGTGGCTGCTCGCGATCGTCACGGTCGTGCACTACTACGCGTCGAGCCATCTCACCGCCGTCACCGCGCTCAGGCAGATCGACGGCGAGTTCGAGGCCGTATCCGCATCGCTGAAGGTGCCGTTCTACAAGACCTTCCTGCGCGTGACGGTGCCCGTGTGCCTGCCCGCGATCCTGCTGATCGCACGCTACCTGTTCGTCAACGGGATGACGACGGTGTCGGCCGTCGCGTTCCTGTACTCGCCGGACACGCAGCCCGCGTCGGTCGCGATCCTGAACCTCGACGACGCGGGCCAGATGGGCCCGGCCGCCGCGATGGCCACGCTCGTGCTCGCGACGTCGTCGTTCGCGTGCGTGCTGTTCGCCTGCATCTCGCATCGCCTGCTGCGCCGTACGCAGGCGTGGCGCCATCCGCATCGCCGTTGATTTCCCGCCGCATTCACGTGACGTCCCGACTTCATCAAGGAGACACCATGACGCTCGCCGCCCAGCCCATCCTGCTCACCCCCGGCCCCCTGACGACTTCCGACCGCACCCGCGACGCGATGCTGCGCGACTGGGGTTCGTGGGACGGCGACTTCAACGCGATCACCGCGCGGCTGCGCGAACGCCTGCTGCGGATCGTGCACGGCGAAAGCACGCACGAATGCGTGCCGCTGCAGGGCAGCGGCACGTTCTCGGTCGAAGCGGCGATCGGCACGCTGGTGCCGCGCGACGGTCACGTGCTGGTGCCGAACAACGGCGCGTACTGCCAGCGCCTCGCGAAGATCTGCCGCGTGCTCGGCCGCAAGCTGACGACGATCGACTACCGCGAGGATCGCCGCGTCGATCCGGCCGACGTCGAGCGCGCGCTCGCGGCCGATCCGTCGATCACGCACGTCGCGCTCGTGCACTGCGAAACGGGTGCCGGCGTGCTGAACCCGCTGCACGAGATCGCGCAGGTCGTCGCCCGGCACGAACGCGCGCTGATCGTCGACGCGATGAGCTCGTTCGGCGCGATCGACATCGACACGCGCACGACTCCGTTCGATGCGGTGATCGCGGCGTCCGGCAAGTGTCTCGAAGGCGTGCCGGGGCTCGGCTTCGTGATCGCGAAGCGCAGCGCGCTCGAACGCTGCGAAGGCAACAGCCACTCGCTCGCGATGGACCTGTACGACCAGTGGGTCTACATGCAGCGCACGACGCAGTGGCGCTTCACACCGCCGACGCACGTGGTCGCCGCGCTCGACGCGGCCGTCGCGCAATACGTCGACGAAGGCGGGCTCGCCGCGCGCGGCGGCCGCTACCAGCGCAACTATCGCGCGCTGATCGACGGGATGCTCGCGCTCGGCTTCCGGCCGTTCCTCGATCCGGCGATCCAGGCGCCGATCATCGTCACGTTCCATGCGCCGGACGATCCGAACTACGATTTCAAGCGGTTTTATCAGGAGGTCAAAAAGCGCGGCTACATTCTGTATCCGGGCAAGCTGACCGAAGTGGAGACGTTCCGCGTCGGCTGCATCGGCCATTTCGGCGAAGCCGGGATTCCGGGCGCCGTCGCGGCAATCGCCGACACGCTGAAGGCGATGGGCGTGCGCCGCGTATCGGCCGAAGCGGCGGCATGACGATGTGACGCGATGCACCCGGCCGCGTGCGCATGAGCATGCGGGCGAGCGTTTTTTCCCGGCCGTGCGCCGCACGGCCCCTTATCGACGAACCTTCCGATGCGACCCTTCTGGATCGAACAAGCGCTGTTCAACGACGGCGATCTCGCCCCCGCGCTGCAAGGCGCGACGCAGGCCGACGTGTGCATCGTCGGCAGCGGCTTCACGGGCCTCTGGACCGCGATCCAGGCGAAGCAGCAGAACCCCGCGCTCGACATCGCGATCCTTGAAGCCGACCTCTGCGGCGCCGGCGCGAGCGGCCGCAACGGCGGCTGCCTGCTCACGTGGTCCGCGAAATTCCTGACGCTGCGGCGTCTGTTCGGCGAAGCCGAGGCGATCCGGCTCGTGAAGGCATCGGAAGCGGCCGTGCAGCACATCGCCGATTTCTGCCGCGCGCACGACATCGACGCGGAACTGCGGCTCGACGGCACGCTGTACACCGCGACGTCGCGCGCGCAGGTCGGCACGCTCGCGCCGGTGCTCGACGCGCTCGCCGCGTGCGGCATCCACAGCTACGAGCCGCTGCCGCCCGCCGAAGTCGCGCGACGCTCGGGCTCCGCGCGCAATCTCGACGGCGTCTACTCGCCGATCGCCGCGACCGTGCATCCCGGCAAGCTGGTACGCGGGCTGCGCCGCGTCGCGCTCGACATGGGGATCCGGATCTACGAACGCACGCCGATGCTCGACTTCACGCCGGGGCAGCCGGCCGTGGTGCATACGCCGTCAGGCAGCGTGACGGCCGGCAAACTCGTGTTCGCGATCAACGCGTGGATGGCAAGCCGCTTCCCGCAGTTCGAACGAACGATCGCGGTCGTGTCGAGCGACATGGTAATCACCGAGAAATGCCCGGAGTTACTCGAGCGCACCGGGCTGGTGGACGGCGTGTCGGTGCTCGATTCGCGGATCTTCGTCTACTACTACCGCACGACCGTCGATGGCCGGCTGATGCTCGGCAAGGGCGGCAACACGTTTTCGTGGCGCAGCCGCATCGCACCGGTGTTCGACCGGCGCTCGCCGTACGAGGCGCAGCTCACGCAGAGCCTGCGCGAATTCTTCCCGTCGCTCGCGGGCGTGCCGATCACCGCAAGCTGGAACGGGCCGTCGGACCGCTCCGTGACGGGCTTCCCGTTCTTCGGCCGCCTCGACGACGCGCCGAACGTGTTCTACGGCTTCGGCTATTCGGGCAACGGCGTCGGGCCGACCTACATGGGCGGGCAGATCCTGTCGTCGCTGGTGCTCGGTCTCGACAACGCGTGGACGCGCAGCCCGATCGTGCGCGGCCCCCTCGGCCATTTCCCGCCGGAGCCGATCCGCTATGTCGGCGCGCACGTCGTGCGCAATGCGATTCGCCGCAAGGAACGCGCGGAGGACGAAAACCGGCAGCCGGCGGCGGTCGATACGTGGCTCGCGAAGTTCGCGAGCGCGGCGGGGAAGGCCGACAAGGCGTGACGACGGGTTGACCCGCTGAACCGAAGCGCAACGAAAAAGGGACGCGGCGACGCGTCCCTTTGCCGGTGCGCGGCAGCCCGCGCGGGCATTGCCGGTTCTTATGCGCCGGCCTTCTCCCGCGCCGCCTTGCCCGTCGCCAGCAACCCCTGTTCGTGCATGCGGCGCATCCGCGCGAGGCCGTGCGCGACGTGCTCGCGCACGAGCGCGACGGCCTTTTCCTCGTCGCCGGCCGCGAGCGCCTGCACGATCTTGTCGTGCTCGGCCGCCGACACGGCGATCGCATCCTCCTCGGCCTCGATCGCCGCCTGGCGCAGCAGGCCGAGCTGGCGCACGAGCCGCCGGTAGGTATCGGTGAGATGCGTATTACCGACGCCGACGACCATCGCGTCGTGGAACTGCACGTTCAACTCGGTGTAGCGCGTGACGTCGTGCGTCTTCGCGGCGTCCTTCATCGACTGGATGATGCCCTTCAGCACCTTCAGCGTATCGGGCGAGATACGCTTCGCGAGCGCGCGCGCGACCGATTCGTCGAGCATCGCGCGCACTTCGTAGATCTCCTCGGCCTCGCGCAGCGGCACGACCCGCACGGTCACGCCGCGGTTCTTCTCGTTGCGCAGCAGGCCGGCCTGCTCGAGCGCGCGGAACGCTTCGCGCACCGGGCCGCGCGACACGTTCAGCCTGGTCGCGATCTCGACTTCGTTGAGCTTCTCGCCCGGTGCGTATTCGCCGGAGACGATCGCGCGCTCGAGCATGTCCTGGACGATCATCGCGAGCGACTGGCTTTGCAGGAGTTCGATGGCGCTGAGCGTGTTCGGGGCAGTCATGGTCGGGCAGGCAGCGGGGCTGTGGATGAAAACGAGGGCGCCATATCGGCGAATGATCCTTGTATACCCTCGCTACGGCATATTGTCAACAGTTTTCAGTTTCCAAAAGCCAATCCTGCGTGCCGGAACACCGACGGAACACGGCCAGCATGCAACCGGCACGCGGCGCTCGCGCGGTGCGGGGCACCGCCCCGCATCGCGCGAGCGCCTGCGCAACCGTCAGGCCGTGTGCTTCACGGGCCCCGGATCGCTGTGGCTCGGCCGCCCCGTCTCGACGTGGCCCGCGAAGCGGCGCACGACCTTGTCGTCGCCGCCGTGCAGCGTGGTCGCGGTGATCGTCAGATCGTACCAGCCGTGGCTCGACGACAGCTCGAAGTGCCCTTCGACGCGCTCGCCCGGCTCCAGCGTGTAGGTCTTCGCATGCGCATGGCTGTACGCGTTGTCGACCGTCACGCGGCAGGTCGCGCGCCCGCTGTTGCGCAGTTGCAGGTACACGTGACGGTTGCGCACGTCGTAGCCGATCTTCGCTTCGGGGTTCGCGTGGCGGCCGTCCGCGGCGAGCCGCGTGTTGCCCTGGAATTCGCACAGATAGCCGTTCGGGCCGTAGGCGGCCAGATGGTACTCGCCGCGTGCGGCCGACGTGCTCCACGTATCGAGGAAGCGGTCGCGCGCGGACACCGCGTAGCGGCGCGGCGGCGTCGCCGGGTTGCGGCGGTCGTACACGTAGAACGCGGCACCGGCGTCGCCGGTGTTCGCGAAGTCGAGCGACACGGTGTCGTCCTGCGCGCCCACGCGGCTGTGCACGAACAGTTCGTACGGCAGCGCACGCGCCGGACGCGTGCCGGGTTCCTGCGCCGGCATCGACTGCTGCGCGGGCACCTGGTACGCCTGGCCGGCCGTCGCGATGTGCTGCGGCACCGTGAAGCTCACCGTGCGCGTGTCGGGGCGCGCGGAGAAGTCGAACGCCGACGTGAGGTCGCCGCAGATCGACCGGCGCCACGCGCTGATGTTCGGCTCCTTCACGCCGAAACGCGCTTCGAGGAAACGCAGCACCGACGTATGGTCGAACGTCTCCGAGCAGACCCAGCCGCCCTTCGTCCACGGCGAGATGATGATCAACGGCACGCGCGGCCCGAGGCCGATCGGCTGGATGCCGCCCGGGTCGGCGCCCGGCACGAGCGGGCTCATTTCGCCCGGGTACTTGTTCAGGTCGAGCAGCTCGTCGCCGAGGTTCGACAGCAGGTTCGACGACACGATGCCCTGGCCGCCCACGCCGCTCGTGACCGGCGGCACCGGCGGCACGACGTGGTCGAACAGCCCGTCGTTCTCGTCGTAGTTCAGGATGAACACCGTCTTCGCCCACACCTCGGGGTTCGACGTCAGCGCCTCGAGCACCATGTTGATGTAGAACGCGCCGTCGGTCGGCGACGCCTGCGGGTGCTCGCTGTACTTGTACGGCGACACGATCCACGACACCTGCGGCAAGCGGTTAGCCTGCACGTCGGCCTTCAGCTCGGCGAGCGTGTGGTCCGACGCGCCCTTGTCGACCAGCGGGCCGCTCGCGCCTTCCTTCACCTGGAAGCGCTTGAAGAACATCAGCGAGTTGTCGGTGTAGTTGTCGGTCGGGTCGCCCGGGATGCCGGTGCCGCCCTGGTACACCTTCCAGCTGATCTTCGCGTTCTCCAGGCGTTCGGCGTAGGTCGTCCACGTGTAGCCGTTCACGTCGTCGCGCTCGCCGATGCCCGGGCCGTTCGGCGGGGTGCCGTAGATGTTGCGCGGGTCGACCGTGCCGGTCCACAGGTAGATGCGGTTCGGCGCGGTGTCCGCATGCGCGGAGCAGAAATACGAATCGCAGATGGTGAACGCGTCGGCCAGCGCGTAGTGGTACGTGAGATCCTGGCGCTTCAGGTAGCCCATCGTCAGCACGTCCTGCTTCTGGTTCACCCACTGGTCCCACTGGCCGTTGTTCCAGGACAGGTGGCCGCTGCTCCAGCCGTGGTTGGTGCCCGGCTGGAATTCGGTCGTCTGCTTCGGATCGAGGTAGAACGGCAGCACGTACGGCGCCGACGGATCGAGTCCGCGCGAATGGTAGTTCTTCGTGAACACCGACGCCGGCGGCTGCTGCCACACCGGCGCGCCGCTCGGCAGCAGGTGCGGACGCGGGTCGTCGAAGCCGCGCACGCCGCGCAGCCCGCCGAAGTAATGGTCGAACGAACGGTTTTCCTGCATGAAGATCACGACGTGCTCCACGTCGCGGATCGTGCCGGTGCGATAGGCGGCCGGCATCGCCAGCGCATTGCGGATCGCGGGCGGGAAGCCCGCGTAGGCGGCCATCGCGCCGGCCGACTGCGCGGCGAGGCGCAGGAAATCGCGTCGATTGTTCGAGGACATGAAGAGAACCTTGTGGTCGGTGGGAGTGGGCTCGCCGGGCGAGCGGAGCCGGCGATCTGCGTCGCCGTTATTACCCCTCACCGGCATGTCCCGGCCGTGACCGGTTCCCGCAGGTTTCTTGCGGTCACCCCCAGCTTTTTTTCGAAGTCGCGCACGATGCGCCTTTCATGTGGCCGACACATGCGTGCGCTACGCTGACGCGCGATGTAGAGGGGGGAGAAGCCGAGTCGTGTTCGATCAGTTGAAGGCGTTCCACGCGACCGTCCGGCAGGGCAGCATCACGCGCGCCGCGCGCCACCTCGGCGTGAGCCAGCCGACGATTGCCGCGCAGATCCGGCAGGTCGAGCAGGTGTACGGCGTCGAGCTGTTCTACCGCAGCGGCCGCAAGCTCGAGGTGACCGAGACGGGCATCGAGCTGCTCCCGCTCGTCGAGAAGATGATCGCGCTCGAGGCGCAGGCCGACATCATGCTGCGCAACGTCGGCGGCCTGTTCGAAGGCCACCTGCGGATCGGCGCGACGGGCCCGTACTACATCATGGACGCGGTCGGCCGCTTCTCGAGCGCGCACCCGTCGATCGCGCTCACGTGCCGGATCGGCAACTCCGAGGAAATCCTGCAGGCGCTGCAGGAGTTTCGCATCGATCTCGCGGTCTCGTCGCAGCGCAACGATGCCGACGGCCTCGAACGCAAGGTGATCTCGACCGATCCGCTGGTGCTCGTCGTGCATCGCCGTCATCCGCTCGCGCGGTTCGATTCGATCGACCCGGTGCAGCTCGCCGACGTGCGGCTGCTGATCCGCGAGGAAGGGTCGATCACGCGCCGCTGCACGGAGACGATCCTCGCCACGGCCGGCGTCGCGGCCACCTCGGTCGCCGAGATCGGCAGCCGCGAAGCGATTCGCGAGGCGATCCTGCATGGGGTGGGCGGCAGCCTGTTTCCGCGCGGCGAGGCCGAGCGTCATCCCGACCTGCGCGTGATCGCGCTGCGCGGTGTCGATACGACGATCGACGAATACGTGTACTACCTGAAGGCGCGCCGTCAGAGCCCCGCGATCGACGCGTTCCTCGCGTGCATCCTGCCGGACGGCGCCGAAGCGGCCGGTGTGGTCGAACCCGGGCGAACGATGCGGCGGGCGAACGCGCGCTGAGCCGCCGCGCGTTCGCCGCTTCCGCACACTGCCGGGCGCTTTTTTCGCGCCTTCCCTCGTCGTTGTCCTCGTGCCTTCCTTCCGTCGTCGCGCCGTGCGTCACTTCGGCAGCGCCGGAATCATCCATGTCAGCACGTGCTGCTGCAGGAACACCAGCACGCCGAGCAACAGCGTGAGGATCACGCTGTGCCAGAAGGTGCGCGCGAACACGACGCCTTCCTGCCCTTTCAGGTCCGTCGTCGACACGCCCGTCGCGATGTTCTGCGGCGAGATCATCTTGCCCATCACGCCGCCCGACGAATTGGTCGCGGCCATCAGCACCGGATCGAGGCCGAGCTGCCGCGCGGCGACGACCTGCAGGTTGCCGAACAGCGCGTTGCCCGACGTGTCGCTGCCGGACAGGAACACGGCGATCCAGCCGAGCGATGCCGACACCAGCGGGAACAGCGCGCCCGTCGACGCGACGCCGGTGCCGAGCGTGTAGCTGATGCCCGAGTAGTTCAGCAGGTACGCGAGCCCGACGATCATCATCACCGTGACGATCGCGATCCACGTCTGCCGCCACGTCTTCACCACGCATTCGAAAAACGCGCCGGGGCCGGTGCGCGTCAGCGCGGCCGTGATGATCGCCGACACGAGGATCGCGGTGCCCGTGCCGAGCGGCTGGAAATCCCAGATCGCCGCATACGGCTTGTGGTACAGCGACACGTACACGGCATTGTGCAGGCCCGGCCACTTGATCTTCACGTCGCCGATCGCCGCGATGTTCGCGTGCACCCAGACGATCACGACCACCGACACGACGAGCCACGGCAGCCAGCCGCCGAAGCCCGCGCGCGCGGCGCCGGCGGCGGCCGGCACGCTGCGCGCGAGCGCGAATTGCGGATCGGGCTGCGGCTTCCACACCTGCAGGAAGCCGATCGTCACGATCAGCGACGAGAGCGACGACAGCACGTCGGTGAGCTGGTAGCCGAGAAAGTTCGACGTGACGAACTGCGCGATCGCGAAGCTGCCGCCGGACACGAGCAGCGCGGGCCACAGCTTCGTGATCGAGCGCAAGCCGCCGTATGCGCCGACCACGTAGAACGGCAGCAGCAGCGCGAAGAATGGCAACTGACGGCCGACCATCTGCGCGAGCGTCGCGGGCGGCAGCGACGTGACCGCGCCGAGCACGGTGATCGGCACGCCGAGCGCGCCGAACGCGACCGGCGCCGTGTTGAACAGCAGCGTATAGGTGAGCGCTTCGAGCGCGGGGAAACCGAGCGCGATCAGCAGCGCGCTCGTGATCGCGACCGGCGTGCCGAATCCGGAGATTCCCTCGAGCAGACAGCCGAACGAGAACGCGACGACGAGCAGCACGAGACGGCGGTCGTCGGGCAGGTTGTCGAGCATCCACTGCCGGAACTGGTCGAAGCGGCCCGACTTCACCGCGATGTTGTACAGCAGCAGCGCGTTGAAGACGATCCACATCACCGGCACGACCGCGAGCGCCATGCCGGCGCCGACCGCGTTGAACGCGAGCCCGGCCGGCATCCCCCACGCGCCGATCGCGACCGCCAGGCCCGCGACGAGCCCGGCGAGCGACGCCTGCCACGCGGGGCGGCGCAGCACGCCGAGCGCGATCAGCGCGACCGCGATCGGGATCGCGGCGACGAGGAACGACAGGAGCAGCGAGTGCGCGACCGGCGTCAACGGTTGCGCGAAGACGATGCCGGGCGGTAGGGCGTCGGTGGGATTCATCGTGTCTCCAGATGTCGACCCGAGTTGGCGCTTCAGCGTCTACTCGGGTCCCATGCCTTGTGCGGCCGGCCCGGCTTCGCATGTCGATGCGCCGGGCTCGGTACAAGCGATGTCCTGCAGTCTCCTGCAGTCGCGACCGCGATCGGGCGCTTGCGTACGCAACGACGTTGCGCGGCCAACCGATCGGTCGCTTAAAAGAGGTTAGGAGGCGCGACGCGCTTGTACAAGGGGGGAGAAGCCCGATGCGGGCGAGCCGATACGAACCCGCCGCCGCACGATGGCCGGCAGATGGCGTGCCGCTGTCGCGTTCGACAGAAAACCCGTCGCGGCCGGCTCACCGGTGGCCGCGCAATGTTGCGCGACCGGAAAAGATGACTGCCAGCCACGAGGATGTTTCGTTTGGCCTCCGAAGCCTGGACTGGCTGCATCGTTTCCGGCCGCGCCGGCGATGGCGCGGCACCGGAACCTCACGGAGCAAACACGATGACGACGATGAAACACGCGGCATGCGCGTTCATGCTGATCGGCGCGGCGTTCGCCGCTCACGCGCAAACCGCGTCGGCGCTCACGCGCACGCAGGTCCGCCAGGAACTCGTGGAACTGCAGGCAGCCGGCTACCGATCGAGCCTCGCAAGCAGTCCAGACTTTCCGCGGAACATGCAGGCGGTCATGCAGCGTGCCGCGCAGGCGCGTGGTGAGCGCGACGCCGCCGGTTACGGCAGCGACGGCCGGGGCAACGCGGAATCGGGCAAGCCGGCGTGGCCGAGCGCGGCACGTACGCCCGTTACTGATCGCTGACGGACCCGGATTGCAATCGCATCGCGGCACGGCGCACGCTGCGCCGGCCGCATGCGCGATCGTCACACGCTGAAGCGGTTCAGCGTATAGGCGCGATAGGCGGCGACGAACGCGTCGAACGATCCGGCCTCCTTCGCTTCGAGCTCGGCCTGCTCGGCCAGCGACTTCGCGGCGAGCGCCTGCTCGGTGCGCAGCGTCTCGGCCGACGGCGGATGCGCGCGGAAATGCGCGGCATGCGCTTCGCTCTGAGCGAGCGCGAACGCGAGGAACGACTGACCGTTCTCGCGCATCGTGCGCAGCACGCGCGCGGACGGCGTGCGCTCCGGATCGGCGAGCTTCTCGCGTTGCGCGGCAATCGCGCGCGCATGCTCGTCGCCGCCACGAATGTCGTCGAGACGGCGGCCGACGATTTCGATATCGGCCATCAGCGCATCCGCCCACGCCTGCAGCGTGACCGGCTGGGCGTCGCGTGTCAGCGTGAGCCCCGGCTTGCGGCCATCCAGCGTCACGCTGCCGAAGTTCGCGTTCGCTTCCTTGTATGTGTCGCAGTCGAGGGGCGCGCTTTCGTCGAGCGCGCAGGCGAGCAGGAACGCGTCGAGGAAGCGCGCGGTCTCCAGTGCGATGCCGGTCGGTTCGAACGGATCGATGTCGAGACAGCGCACTTCGATGTACTGCACGCCGCGCGACGCGAGCGCATGCAGCGGCCGCTCGCCCGAATACGTGACGCGCTTCGGCCGGATCGTCGAGTAGAACTCGTTCTCGATCTGCAGCACGTTCGTGTTGATCTGGATCCACTCGCCGTCGCGATGCGTGCCGATCGCCTCGTACGCCGGATACGGCTCGCTGACGGCCTTCGACAGCGCGTCGAGATAGCCGGGCAGCGTGTTGTAGTCGACGTGCAGCGCGGCCTGGGCCGTCGTGTTCGAGTAGCCGAGATCGCTCATCCGCAGGCTGGTCGCGTACGGCCGGTACAGCGTATCGGCGTCGAACGTGTCGAGGTGATGCGGCTTGCCACGCAGGAACTTCGTGTCGAGCACGGGCGATGCCCCGAACAGGTACATCAGCAGCCAGCTGCGGCGGCGGAAGTTGCGGATCTGCGCGAGGTAGCGTTCCGACTGGTAATCGACGAGCGTCGCCGTCGACCCTTCTTCCGCATGCAGGCGCCGCCACACTTCCTCGTGCAGCGAGTAGTTGTAGTGGATGCCGGCAATGCACTGCATCGTGCGGCCGTAGCGATACGCGAGGCCGCGCCGGTACACCGTCTTCAGGCGGCCGATGTTCGACGTGCCGTAGTTGGCGATCGGGATCTGGTCGTCGGCCGGCAGCAGGCCGGGCATCGAGTCGCTCCACAGCATCTCGTCGCCGAGCGACGAATAGACGTAGCGATGCAGATCGTCGAGGCGTTCGAGCGTGAGCGCGGCGTCGCGCTCCGCGGGCGTGATCAGTTCGATCAGCGCTTCGGAATAGTCGGTCGTCAGCGCCGGATGCGTGAGCGCCGAACCGAGCGCGCGCGGATGCGGCGTGAACGCGATCATCCCGTCGCGCGTCACGCGCAGGCTTTCCTTTTCGATGCCGCGCAGGCCGTCGGGCAGATGCTGCCGCGTCGGGCCCGAGCTCAGCGCGTCGAGGCGATTCAGCAGCAGTTCGGACTGGCGGTGAGTCATGGTGTTCGACATGGAGACGCAAGTGCGTGACGGCCGCGCGCAGAACGCCGCGCGGCCGGCTGGATTGTTGGTCGCTTCGTTGGTAGCGGGCACTTTAACATCTCGCCGGAACCCGCGCTTGAGGTGGCCCCGGGCATGGCGCGCGGGCCTGAGCGGGCCGTCGGACGGGCCGGGCGCGGCAGTCCCGGCCGGTATCGCCGGCTCCGGACGAGGCCGATCGGCACGCCGGTCGGCGCCATTCGTCGGACGGAACGCGAACGGCGAACGGGTGGCGGCAGGTGCAACCTCGTCGCCGAATGGATCGCGAAACGACGCGTGCGCGGGCATCGCACGCGCGACATCCGGCCGACGCCGGAGGCGCGGACTCCGCCATGACGAGTCGCGTCGCGCCGGCGCTTGCCGCTTGCCGGCACCGCTTGCGCAGCGGGTTGCGGCCCAGCCGCGTTGCGGTCGCACCCGAGCGCGGGCCGCCGCGCTCGCCCCGCCGCGCTTACCCGCCGCGCGCGGCGCCCGCCCGGTCGGCCACTTCGTTCCACAGATGCAGCGCCGCATACGCGCGCCACGGCCGCCAGCCTTCGGTGCGGCGCTTCTGGCTGGTGAGCCGGTCGAGCGCCGGGTCGCGCGCGGCGATCGACTGCATCAGCACGAGATCGGATGCCGGCCACGCGTCCGGGTCGCGCCATGCGCGCATCGCGATGTATTCGACGGTCCACGGACCGATGCCGGGCAGATCGAGCCATGCGCCGCGCAGCGTCGCGAGATCGGCATGCGCGCGGTCGACCGGCACGTCGCCGGCCGCCACCGCGCGCGCCACGCCGGTCAGCGCCGCCACGCGCTTGCCGGGCATCCCGATCTTGTCGAGATCGCACGCGGCCAGCGCGTCGGGCGTCGGGAAACGCCACGCGGGCGCGCCGTCGTCTTCATGAATCACGCGTTCGCCGGCCCGTTCGACGAGCCGGCCGACGATCGTCGTCGCGGCCTTCACGCTCACCTGCTGGCCGACGATCGCGCGCACGGCCAGCTCGAACCCCGACCACGCGCCCGGCACGCGCAGCCCCGGCGCGGCCTCGACGAGCGGCGCGAACCACGGATCGCGCGCGAGATCGCCGCCGATCGCGGCCGGATCGGCGCCGAGGTCGAACATCGTCGCGACGCGCGCGGCGAATGCATCGTCGACGTGACGCGCGAGCGCCCCTTCGACGGTCGCGATCAGGCAATGCTTGCGCGGGTGTTTCGTGACGGTGAGCCGGCCGGCATCGCCGTGCAGGTCGACGATGCGGCGATACGCGCCGTCGGCCACCTGCTCGACGCCCGGAATCGCGCGCCCGCTGAAAAAGCGCAGCACGCGCGCCCAGTCGTACGGCGCCTTGTAGCGCAGTTCCATCCGCGCGAACGGCGGCACCGGGCCGCCGTTCGCGATGGATGTGATCGTTGTCGTTTCGATGCTCAAACCGCACTGCCCTCCGTCTCGGCTTCGGCTTCATCGGTGTGGATATGACGCGCCTCGGCCGCGAGCAGCGTCGCCTTGCGGCGCACGCCCCAGCGATAGCCGGCGAGCGCGCCGCCCTTCTGCACGACGCGGTGGCACGGGATCGCGAGCGCGACCGGATTCGACGCGCACGCGGACGCGACCGCCCGCACCGCGCGCGGCGAGCCGAGCGCCTCGGCGATCTCCGAATAGCTGCGCGTTTCGCCGTACGGGATATGCGTCAGCGCTTCCCACACGCGCTGCTGGAACGCCGTCGGCGCGATGTCGAGCGGCAGGTCGAATGCGTGCCGCGTGCCGTCGAGGTACGCACGGATCTGCGTGACGAACGGCGCGAGCCGGGCCGACGATTCGACCAGTTCCGCCCGCGCGAACGCGTCCTTCAGCTCGCCGACGAGCGACGCCGCGTCGTCGCCGAACGCGATCCGGCAGATGCCCTGTTCGGTGGCGGCGACGAGCACGGTGCCGAGCGACGTCGACGCGGTCGCATAGTCGATCCGCAGGCCCGCGCCCTGGCGGCGGAAGGAGGACGGCGCCATCCCCAGCTCGCGCGGCACTGACGCATAGAGCCGCGACGGCGAGTTGAAACCCGCGTCGACGGCCGCCCGCGTGACCGGCTGCCCGCTTTGCAGCGCCTGTCGCAGCGCGGCACCGCGCTGCGCGGCCTGGTACTGCCGCGGCGACACGCCGACCACGCGCTTGAAGAGCCGCTGCAGATGGAACGGGCTCACGTGCACGGCGTCGCTCAACTGCTGCAGCGTGAGCCGCTCGGCGTGCGCGTCGAGCACCGCGCACGCGCGATTGACGATTTCCAGCTCGCGCGGCAGCCCTTCGGGCTGGCAACGCTTGCAGGGCCGGAAGCCGGCCGCGCGCGCGGCCGCCGGATCGGCAAAAAAGGATACGTTCTCGCGACGCGGCTGGCGCGACGCGCAGGTCGGGCGGCAGAACACGCCGGTCGTGCTGACGGCATAGAAGAACGCGCCATCCGCATGCGGATCGCGTTCGGTCACGGCGCCCCAGCGGGCATCGTCGGTCGGATAGGCGGTTTTCATCTGAACCTCGCACTCTCTAGTGTAGATGGTGCCTACTCTAGACATCGGCACATGCCGTCGCGCCCCGAATCTTGCTCTGTGATTCGTGCCGGCGAATCGGGGCCGCATCGCTAAAAATAAATCCGACGAAATGTGCGCGACAGCCGCTCCCGCGCGGTTTTCGTCATCGTCCCGTCACCATTTTGCTGCAGTGCGGATGCGGCAAATCATCGTCCTGACGTTTTTTTGCAATCGGAATATTGCGTCGCACCATCGCCGTGTGTATAGTTGGAACTGTCTCCTCCATGTCTCCTCCTGATATGGATTAAGCCCGTTCCGCTCTGCGTGAACGGGCTTTTTTTCGTCCGTCGATTGTGCCGCGTTCCGGCCGGCAGCGCAGGCGCGATGCGTCTACACTCGATGCTCGTCGACTGCGAAGGAGTTCCCGCCCATGAAGCCCACCATCCGCGGAATCGATCACATCGTGCTGCGCGTGACCGACATGGCGGCAATGACACGCTTTTACTGCGACGCCGTCGGTTGCCACGTGGAGAAGGAGCAGCCCGATCTGGGCCTCGTGCAACTGCGCGCCGGCGATGCGCTGATCGACCTGCTGACGGTCGGCGGCCCGATCGATCGCCCCGACAGCGGCCCGCCCGGCACCGGGCGCAACCTCGACCACCTGTGCCTGCGCGTCGAGCCGTTCGACCCCGACGCATTGATCGCCCATTTCGCCGCGCATGGCGCGCGGCCGGAAGCGCCGGCGCAGCGCTACGGCGCCGGCGGCTACGGGCCGTCGATCTACCTGTTCGATCCCGAAGGGAACATGGTCGAATTCAAGGGGCCGCCGGCCGCGCTCGGCTGAACGCGGCCGGCGCGCGGGCCGTCACGCGTCGGCGCGCGCCTTCAGCACCGTCCACTCGACCGCGATCGGATCGTGGTCGGCGCTCGAGATCCACGCGGCGCCGTCCTGCACCGTGCACTGCAGGCGCATCGTGCGTTCCGCGAGCCGCCCGAGCGCGGCCGCGACGCCGTCGGCGAGCGACAGCACCTGCACGTTGCGCAGCCGTTCGACCTTGCTGCGCACGCCCTGCCACCAGATTTCCGACGTCTTGCCGCCGTAGGCGATCACCGTGACCTGCCCGGCACGGCCGGCCGCCTTCGCGATGCGCCGTTCGTCCGGCTGGCCGGCCTCGATCCACACGTCGATCGCGCCCGTCAGGTCCTTCTGCCACAGATCGGGCTCGTCGACGTCCGACAGCCCCTTGCTGAATTCGAGCCGTTCGTGCGCGAACAGCGCGAACGCGGCGATGCGCACCATCATCCGGTCGTCGGTTTCCGACGGATGGCGCGCCACCGTCAGCGCGTGATCGGCGTAGTAATGCCGATCCATGTCGGCGATTTGCAGTTCGGCTTTGTAGATCGTGGATTTCAGCGCCATGCGGATGCGGCCCGGGCGGGCATTCGGTTCGGTCGGGCCGTGATGATACCGAATGCGCGCCGTCCGGCGTGCTTCATGCGCGATTCACAGCACAACGGCCCGGCATGGCCGGGCCGTGTTCGATTCGCTCCGCCGGCCCGTCGGGCCGGTGCGCTCGGGCGTCGTGCGACGGCGCGGTGAATGGACGGTTACTGCTTGACGAAGCGCGAATCGGTCCAGAGACCTTGCTGGTCGCTGTTGTCGGCGCTGACGAACTGCACGTCGCCCTGATCGACCGATACCACGCGGAAGCGCTGGCCTTCCGGCACCGACAGGCAGCGGAAGTCGTCGAAGTACTGCTGCTTCGCCTGCGACTTGCCGTCACGTTCGTGATTCAGTACGGAATCCAGATTGTCTTTGGACAGACAGCCCCATGCATTCTTCGTCAGCTGGATTTCCTGCTTCGGCTTGACGGCCGAATCGCCGCCGGCCTTGGCAATCGACACAGCACAAAATGCGCCGACAAGGGCAAAAAGGACACCGGTACGCTTCATCATGTTCTGTCTCCAGGCTTGCGGGCACCAGGCTGGGTTAGCTATGTGTTTAAAGGTGATCGTGAACCCGCGTTTTTCACTTTAGAAGACCGGCAAACGATAGCAAGCACATTTGTTGTGCGACCGCAATAGCGGCGGATTGTCGCACCCCGCGCGCAACCCACTTTTGGCGCGATTCACGCCGGCGGCAACGGCTGCCGAACGACGCGCCGGCCCGCGCCGCCGGGCGGAAAGCGTTACCCGACAGGGCTTTCAGCAAAGTTACAATGCGCCGATTGAACGGTTTGGATAATCCATTTCGCTATCCGGATCATTTTGATGCGTTGCACATAAAGTCATCCGAAACGATTCGACTTTACCGCAGCGCGGAATCGCATTTACCTGATACAAGAAAAATGCCAGGTATAAGCGCATCCGTATTTATCCGTAGTTCCCGCCTCCGTTCTGCGCCCTCCGAGCCCCGCCGCAAGTGCCTTTTACCAGTGTGGCGTTTACCCTGCTTTATTCAGCCCGATTTGCTGGCGCTCGAAATAATCGCGCTGGAAGATGCACATGCGATAAGCGTTGTGATACGCGCCATTCCCGAAAAATTCTTCCTTTAATTCGGCCTCGTGCTGGAATCCGCATTTCTCGTACACATGGATTGCCGCCGCGTTCGACGTGTCGACGATCAGGTACAGCTTGCGCATGTTCAGCACCTTGAACGCGTACTCGATCGCGAGGCGCGTCGCCTGGCCCGCGTAGCCGCGCCCCTGGCACTGAGGCGCGATGATGATCTGGAACTCGCCGCGACGGTGGATGTAATCGAGCTCGATCAGCTCGACGAGGCCGACCAGTTCGTCTTGCGCATCGACCGCGACGAAACGGCGCTCGCGCTGGTCGTGCACGTGGCGGTCGTACAGTTGCGACAGTTCCGAGAAGGTTTCGTACGGCTCCTCGAACCAGTAGCGCATGATCTTCGCGTCGTTGTTCATCTCGTGGACGAAGCGCAGGTCCTGGCGCTCCAGCGGCCGCAGCGCGAGTGTGTTGGTATCGTTCTGGAGTTGCATGTTCATGTCCTTTTTAATGCCGGCGCACGTGCGGAACGCCCGCGCGGCACGGCCGCGTTCGGGCCCGTTTCGCACTGTAAGAAATTGAACGCGGGCGCAGTTCAGAGCCTAGAATGGGAGCAAGGGTTCCTGCCACCGCAAGGAGGCTATCGTGATGGAGCAAGTCATACTCGGAATTTTCCTCGTGCTGCCGCTGGTCATCGTGGCCGCGCTGTTTTCCGACGAACTCTGGCAGGAACATCGCCGCCAGCATCCGCGCGACGAGAACGCGCCGCACATCGACTGGAAGCATCCGTGGCGCCGCATGCGTCGCGGGCATTGACTTCGATCATCGTCGATCGCAGCACGCGCCGGCCGCCTCCGCCGGCCGAGTAACATGCGGTGCACGATTCTTGCGCTTCGACCCGATTCCCGCCCAACCCGCGAGACGCCGACGTGAACGACAAGCCCGCCCTTCCTCCGCACGATATCCCGAACGAAACGATCGACCTGCAGATCGCCGATGTGCTGGCGGCCGTCCGCTATCCGGCGAACAAGGATGCGATCGTCGATGCCGCACGCGATGCCGGCGCCAGCAACGACGTGCTGTCGATGCTCGACGGCCTGCCCGAACAGGATTACGCGGACGTCGACGCCGTCACACGCTGCGTCGCCGGCAACTTCGGCCCGGGGCTCGGCATTTGAGCGGACGCCAATAACGAGATAGGATCGGACCGCACCGGTCGCGCCGCGATCGGATGCGTGCTGCCCGGCGCAAGATCGGGCGTTTGAGCACGCGTGTCCGGGGGAGTCCATGGAAGGCATCCTGATCCAGCACACGACGCAACGTCAGCTGTGGTTCGGCGCGCTGACGGCGCTCGTCATCCTGCTTGCGCTCGGGATCGCCGCGCCGCACGCGAACGTCGCGCTGCCGGCCGTCGAGCCGTTCATGCCGATGTGCGCGCTCACCGTGTTCACGACCGCGAGCATCGCGGCGTTCTTCCTCGGCGCGCAGTTCACCGTGACGCGCCAGCCCGTGCTCGGTGCGCTCGGCGGCGCCTATGCGTTCACCGCGCTCGCCGTCGCGCTGCAACTGCTCACCTTTCCCGGCGTGTTCGCGCCGCATGGCCTGCTCGGCGCCCGCCCGCAAAGCGCCGCATGGATGTGGATCTTCTGGCATGCCGGCTTTCCGTGCTTCGTGATGGCCGCGCTGTTCGCCCGCGAGCGGTTGACGCGCGCCCCGGTCGGCGCGAAAGAGACGCGCCGCTGGACGGTCGCGCTCGTCGGCGGGCCGGCCGTCGCGGCGGCCCTCCTGTGCGCGCTCGCGCTGAACGTGTCGCTGCCGCCCGCGTTCCATCCGCCTCGCGACGCGGCCGTGCTGCCCGTCAACGGCATCGCGCTCGTCGTCTGGATCCTCAACGTGCTTGCGCTCGTGGGCGTGCTGGTCACGGGACGGCTGCGCACGACGCTCGACCTGTGGCTCGCCATCGCGGTGCTCGCGTGCCTGACCGACACGACGCTGAACCTGCTGACCACGAACCGCTTCACGGTCGGCTGGTACGTCGCACGCGTGTTCAGCATGTTCACGCCCGGCGTGCTCGTGTGCGTGCTCGCGTGGGAAGTGACGATGCTGTATCAGCAGTTGTTCGAAGCGCACGCCACGCTGATTCGTTCGTCCGCGCGCGACGGGCTCACGGGCGCGTTCAACCGCAGCCACTTCAACGATCATTTCCACACGCTGTTCCTGCAGGCGCGACGGCAGGGCGAACCGCTGTCGCTGCTGATGGTCGACGTCGATCACTTCAAGGCGTACAACGACGCATTCGGTCACGTGAAGGGCGATGCGTGCCTGATCGCCGTCGCGAATGCACTGGCCGGTGCCGTGCGGAGGCCCGCGGATATCGTCGCGCGTTACGGCGGGGAGGAGTTCGCGATCGTGCTGCCGAACACCGGCGCGCGCGGCGCGCGGGTGGTAGCCGACGAAGCGCGCGAAGCGGTGCTGCGGCTCGACCTCGCGATGCCCGACTCGCCGGCCGGGCGCGTGAGCGTCAGCGTCGGCTGTGCGACCGTGTCGGCGGATGATCTGTCGACACCCGATGCGTTGATCGAAGCCGCCGATGCCGCGCTGTATCGGGCGAAGGATACGGGGCGAAACAGGGTGGTCGTCGCCTGATAACGTCTGTTGTTTGGGTATTTGTTACGGTCATTTTGACCGGAATAATGCGCCGTTACGCAAAGCGCCGCAGGGATACCAATGCTTACAGCCCGGGTTGCGGGCGCTCGCTATGCTCGGTTTCATATCGAACCCGAGCAGGTGAACGCCATGAAGAAAACCCTTTTGCTGATTGTCGGCGTCGCCGTGTTGTTGAGCGGCTGTATCGTGGTGCCTGATGGTGGCGGGTATTACGGTGACGGCGGGTATTACCACCATCATCGTCATTGGGATTGATGCGGGTGATGATCCGGATGCAACGATCCTGACCTGCGCTCAATCAGGTCGATACGACCAGCTCGGATGTTCGGCCACGTCGATCTGGAAATACGAGCACTCCCTCTAGGGCCGCTTGCCGTCGATGCACGGAAGCCGCGCCATAGTACCCACGATCTCGCCGCCAAGAACGCGAATATCGCAGCGAATATTCCGTCGATGATCCACGAAGGATATTTGGGCCAGGCGACGTTGACGGCGACAACGGCCTCCACTAGGTCTTCTACCTTGCCTGCACGCCAGCGAGCTGCGTCTCGACGGGTAGACTCATGCTTTCACTCACGAAGCATTTCCTCCAGACGCGTATTGACCTTGACGCTCAGATCCGACAACAGCTCGAAGAAAGCGTCACGACGTACGGCAAAGTGTTCAAACACCCGTTCGGGATCCATCGACAAATCGAGCAACAGAACGCTCAGTTGACGCGATGCCTGCAACAGTTCGCGGCGCGCCTCCTCGACAGACAGGCTTGCGTCATCATTTTGAGCCATGATGCGCCTCCGCCTTTTCCACGCAACGCGCCGCGTGGCCCCGATGCTCGATCTCAGCGATCACGAAAAACGCATATGCCTTCACTGCACCGAGCGAACAGCGAAGAATGATTTCGGTGACGGAGGTTCTCATGCACACACCTCCGAGGCTTTACGGTCGGTGCGAGATGCGGCCTTGATACTGCATTTGAACGCTACGCAGCCGTCCGCACGGGAGGGGGTACGACCGAAGCTAGCGACGAGGTTATCGAACATCGACCGACACCACCGGCCCGGACTCGTCATCGGGCAAACATTCAGCCAGTGTCCTGCAGCACGGATACCGGTAAGTTCGAATAGCTCGGACGTGACAGTGATCACGGGCTTCGACGGCCGACCGTTACACCAGGCCCTCGGTATGAGGGCGAGCGGATCGGCAGATTTGGGAAGAATATTCGGAAAGGCGGCAGCAAGCAGGCCGTCAGCGCTTACTCGCCGTCCAGCTCGATCGTTGCGCCGACCTCCCGACACTTCTCGAGCACTTGGTCGACCGTCGCGGAACGGTCCTGCAGCGCTAGCGCTAGAAACAGCATCGACAACGACATCGGTCTCGGCTCGATTCCCCCCGTGTACTTCCGCCACTGACTGTTGCCGGCCAATCCGAACATCTGAGCCATCTGCTCGCCGGTGAATCCGAGGCGCACCTTCAGCGCTTGCAGGTCTTCCGGCGTCGGCGGGAAATATTTGAGGACCATAGGCGTGGTCGCGCGGAATTCGCGCAAATGCGATGCTATTCATAATGTCGTTCCTTTCGGAGGTAGCGGGCTACGCGGAGCGTTACCCAACGCAATCCAATTTAGACCCCTAAGGTCTATCTGTCAATGAAATACGCTGCCCGCTGAAATCGCTAGTCCATTGCCTTCGAGTCGGCTACTTGAGCGGCGAGGCGCAGCGCTTGGATCCTTAGCGCAATTGGTCATGGCGCAACGAGACACCGGCGCGGCCAAGATTCCACTCGCCGCGCTGCGAACCAGATCTGAAATCGATGAGCACGCAGCCGCAGTATTCGCCTACGGTTATGCGGGGACGCTCTGAACCGGAGTAATGGGGGAATAGGCCATTACGCACCTCCGAGCAGACGGCTTGCCATGAGCGTGGACATGTGGGCGTGAACGAGCAATACGAGGATTTGCTGAGCCGGCTGGTAGTCAATCGCAAGTGAGACGGACAGCGGAGTACGACAAGAATGGGAAGCGCGAGCTAATGCAGGCCCGGCGATCGCGCCAACCATGGAGCACGACATCGGGCCGAACATTGTTTGAACGTGGATCTTCAAGTATTCGCGCGAACAACCCGCGGGCGAAATAGTCAGCTCCGTGACGGAGCCGTCACGAGAGGCTCGGTCACCCTATTCTGGACCGTAACGTGTTACTAGGCGTGCCGGTACGATGCTGGCACATGAGCCGCACCCAAGAGATCGGCGAGCCGGGGATCATTTCCCGATACAAAACCTGCTGAAAATCACCCCAAGCAGATCGTCCGAAGTGAACTCCCCGGTAATCGCATTGAGCTGCTCCTGCGCGAGCCTCAGCTCCTCGGCAAACAGATCGAGCGACTGCGCCCTTTGCTCCGCATGATCCGCCGCCTGCGCGAGATGCTCTTGCGCGGCCCGCAGCGCGATCAGATGCCGCTCGCGCGCGAGATATACGCCTTCGGCCCCCGCCTGCCACCCCGCGATCCGCAGTAGCTCAGCGCGCAGCATGTCGATCCCGTCGCCGCGCTTCGCCGACAGATGTACCTCGGTCAGGTCACCTTCCGCCGCCGGATGCTCGACGCACGCCGGCACGCCGGTCAGATCCGTCTTGTTCAGCACGCGCACCACCGGCACGCCGGCCGGAAACCGCGCCGCGATCGTCCCGTCGTCCGGCGTCATCCCCGTGCGCGAATCGAGCAGATGCAGTACGACATCCGCGCGCTCGATCTCGCTCCACGTGCGCGCAATCCCGATCCGCTCGACTTCGTCCTCCGTCTCGCGCAGCCCGGCCGTATCGATGATGTGCAGCGGAATCCCTTCGACCTGAATCGTCTGCGCCACCTTGTCGCGCGTCGTTCCGGCGATCGGCGTGACGATCGCCAGCTCGGCGCCCGCCAGCGCATTCAGCAGCGACGATTTGCCGACGTTCGGTTGCCCCGCAAGCACGACCGACAGCCCTTCTCGCAACAGCGCGCCCTGCCGCGCGTCGCCGAGCACGTGCGCGAGCTGCGCGCGGATTTTCGCGAGCTTGCCGCGTGCGTCGGCCGCTTCGAGGAAGTCGATTTCCTCCTCCGGAAAATCGAGCGTCGCCTCGACCAGCATCCGCAGCGTAATCACGTCGTCGACGAGCGCATGGATCTGCCGCGAGAACGCGCCGTCGAGCGAACGCCCGGCCGAGCGCGCGGCCGCTTCGGTGCTCGCCTCGATCAGGTCGGCGACGGCCTCGGCCTGCGCGAGATCGAGCTTGTCGTTCAGGAACGCGCGTCGCGTGAACTCGCCCGGCTCCGCGAGCCGCAGCCCGAAGCCACGCCCCGCATCCAGGCAGCGCTGCAGCAACAGCTGCATCACGATCGGCCCGCCATGCCCCTGCAGCTCGAGCACGTGCTCGCCGGTGTACGAATGCGGCGCCGGGAAATACAGCGCGATCCCGCGGTCGAGCGGCGCGCCGTGCGCGTCGAGGAAGGGCACGTAGCTCGCATGACGCGGCGCGAGCTTCTGCCCGCACAACGCGTCGATCAGCGGCAGCGCGGCCGCCTCGCCGCCGCGCCCGAACGACACGCGGACGACCCCGATGCCACCCCGGCCGGCAGCAGTGGCAATGGCGACGATCGGATCGGAATCGGTAGCGAGCATGGGAATCGGAGAAATCGGGTAAACAGCGTGTCAATGGTGCGCCCGCACAACAGCTCGGGCATCGGAACGCCGGCATTGTAGCGTGCCGGCTCACACGCCACCGGCCGCGACGCCGGATTCGGACTCGCCCGAATTTATCCCACCGGGGATAAGCCGAGTATCAGTCCGGCCGCATCACACACCGGCCATTTCGGACGAGTATGCGGGCCGGAGGGGCTTGGCAGTACGTCCCTCAATTTCATTCCCCATCCTAACCAAGGTCGGGATTCGTCTGAATGAGATACGTTTATCTCATATGGTTGTCTGAGACGCGGCGATGGAATTGCACAATCTCCCCATGCCGACATCCGAAGAAAAAGCCGCGTTCTCGGAACGCCTGAAATTCGCCCTGCGGCGCAGCCCGGAGAAGGTCACGGGCGCGACGGAGCTGGCGAACCGATTCAATCTGCGCCACCGCGGAACGCATCCCGTTTCGCCGCAAACCGCGCACAAATGGTTGACGGGCCGCACGATCCCGACGTCGGACAAACTCGAAACGCTGGCCGAATGGTTGCGCGTCGAAGTGCACTGGCTGCATTACGGGCCGTCGCCGAGCGTGATCGAACATCCGACGCCGCAACCGCTGCCGCGCGACGAACGCTATCCGCCGACGCCCGAGACGATCGAACTCGCGTCGAAGATCGAGGCATTGTCTCCGCACCAGCGCTACCTCGTTCAGGAACTGATCGAGCAGTTCTACGGCGATCCGAAACTCGAAGCGAAGAAAGCCTGAACGCAGCCACCGCACGCGCCGCCGCCGGGAAACAAAAAAGCCGCATGGTCATGAACCATGCGGCTTTTTTTGCGAGCATCGCGGGCAGCTGACCGCCCGCGAGGCCAACGGGCGTCAGGCCGGCTTCTTCTTGACGCCGCCGAGCTTGCGCGTGATGTAGTACTGCTGCGCGATCGACAGCACGTTGTTCACGACGTAGTACAGCACCAGACCAGCCGGGAAGAAGAAGAACATGACCGAGAACGCGATCGGCATGAACTTCATCATCTTCGCCTGGACCGGGTCCGGCGGCGTCGGGTTGAGGCTCGTCTGAACGAACATCGACACGGCCATCAGCACCGGCAGGATGAAGAACGGATCGCGCTGCGACAGGTCGTGAATCCACAGAATCCACGGCGCGCCGCGCATTTCGACCGATGCGAGCAGCACCCAGTACAGCGAGATGAACACCGGGATCTGGATCACGACCGGCAGGCAGCCGCCGAACGGATTGACCTTCTCGGTCTTGTACAGCTCCATCAGCGCCGAGTTCATCTTCTGCGGATCGCTCTTGAAGCGTTCGCGCAGCGCCTGCATGCGCGGCGTGATTTCCTTCATGCGCGCCATCGACTTGTAGCTGGCGGCCGACAGCGGGAAGAACACCGCCTTGATCAGCACCGTCAGCAACACGATCGCCCAGCCCCAGTTGCCGACGTAGCCATGAATCTTCTCGAGCAGCCAGAACAGCGGCTTCGCGATGATCGTCACCCAGCCGTAGTCCTTCACGAGCTCCAGGCCCGGCGCGATGCCTTCGAGCATGCGCTCTTCTTCCGGACCGGCGAACAGGCGCGCCTGCACGTCGGCCGACTGGCCCGGCGCGATCGCGGCGACCGGCTGCTTCACGCCGACGCGGTACAGCGTCGGATCGATCTTTTCAGCGTAGATGTCGCGCTTCACGCCCTGCTGCGGAATCCAAGCCGACGCGAAGTAATGCTGCACCATCGCGACCCAGCCGTTGTCGGCGGCCTTCTCGAAGTTCGCCTTGTTCTTGTCGAGGTCGCTGAAGTCGATCTTCTGGAAGTGCTTCGCGTCCGTGTAGACCGCCGGCCCGAGGAACGTATGCGAGAACATCGGCGTTTCGACGGCCGTGTTGTCGCGCACCAGTTCCATGTAGACCGTCGGCGTGACAGGCACCGTGCCGACGTTGTCGATCTTGGTGTCGACGCCGACCACGTAGCTGCCGCGCGTGAACGTGTAGGTCTTCACGACCTTCACGCCGCCCTTCACCGGCGATTCGAACGACAGCTTCAGCGTGTTCTGGTCGCCCGTCAGCGACGTCGGGCCCGCATTGACCTGCGTGTAGACGTCGTTGTGGTTCGGGAAATCGCCGCCGAGCAGGCCCGTGCGTGCGAGGTACGTGTGGCCGGCCGTGTGGTCGAACAGCGTGATGTACAGGTCGGGCTGCTTGCCGTCGCCCTGCTTCTTCAGCGTCAGCTTCGCGAGCGTGCCGCCGCGCGTGTCGATTTCGCCGTCGTACACGTCGGTCGAGAATTTCACGAGCTGCGCCTGGGCGGCCGGGGCCGTCGTCGACGGTGCGGCGCCGGCCGCGGCGGCAGGCACTTCACCTGCGGTCGTCGTCGCGCCCGTGCCCGATGCGCCGCCGGCAGCGGCCGGGGCCGTGTGCGTGGCGCTCGGGAAGAACATCGACGGGCGTCCATGGTCCCGCTGCCAGTTGTCGTACAGCATGACAGCTGACATGAAGAAGATCACCCATAGGACGGTGCGTTTGATATCCATGCGTTGTCTCAGAGTCGATGGGACCGCGCGTCGGCTTCGCCGCGAGCGCGAGTGTCGGAGTTGGGCGGCGGGACGAGGTCGATGCCGCCCGCGGAAAACGGATGGCATCGGCACACGCGCCTGACGGCGAGATACGTGCCGCGCGCGGCGCCATGATACTGGATTGCCTCGCGCGCGTAATCCGAACAGGAAGGATAAAAACGGCAACGGTTGCCGAGCATCGGGCTCACGGCAACCTTGTAGAAGCGCAGCAAGGCGATCAATACCGTTTCCATACCTTGGGCGGCGCCGTACGACGCCGCGTCAAAACCGGCCGGGGGCGCGAACGCCGCACCGGGCACGGATGCGTCACTCGGACGCGGGCTTCGACGCGCGGCGGGCGATTTCCCGGACTGCCCTGTCGAGCAGTTCGCGGATCTCGGCCTCGCACATCGCCGCGAGCGGGGCGGAAGCCGCGCTCGGCAGCGCTTTCTTGTCGAAGCGCGTGTGCTGCCGCAGCAGCAGGTCGTACCCGGCGAATTCGGCCCGGCGCAAGCGAAACGCATCGCGCGCCAGCCGCTTCACGAGGTTACGGGTTACCGCTCGCGGCGCATACTTCTTGCCGATGACGAGCCCCAGACGCGCGGGCTGACCGGTCGGCTTGCCGTAGATCACGAAGTGCGCGGAACGCCGCCAGGGGCGCAAACGAAAAACGGATGAAAATTCATCCGTTTTCAGAAGTCGCGCAGCTTTCGGGAAGGCGGCTTTCGTCTGCGACGGATTCGCACCCGGCTCGACGGCACCTTCCGCGGAACTGCGGACGGCGGACACAGCGCGCAACCTGCCTTAGATGGCGAGGCGCTTGCGGCCCTTCGCGCGGCGAGCGTTGATGACCTTGCGGCCACCTGCCGTCTTCATGCGGACACGGAAGCCATGGGTGCGCTTGCGGCGCGTCACGGACGGTTGGTAAGTACGTTTCATGATGTTCTCACTTGTTCGAGAATGTCGAAATTCAGGGGACCGCGTGCCCTTAACCGGAGGCATTCGGGCGAACGCAATCGCCGGGAATACAGGATTGGTTTTCGCGGAACCCGTTATTTAAACCGTTTTTCTCTTGACGGTCAATACCTTAGGAGTCGTCCGCCTGTGCATAGCCCGGGCGATCCGGCCCCGCGCCCCACAAACCCAGCCTGTGGATAAGTCCCGCTGTGGCCTCGTTTGGCGTTAGAATCTCGCCTTATCTCCAAGAATCCCGCACGCCGCTTCGGCCCGCGCCTGCCCCGCCAAGACTGTGACGCAGGCGTCCGACGCACGCTCGCACGACCGCTTCGGGCCTTGTTGCGCGACCGCGACAAGCGCGCCGGCGAGCCGCGCTGTGCACGCAAAAACGACAGCTACTTGATGAACGATTTCTGGCAACACTGTTCCGCACTGCTGGAGCGCGAGCTGACGCCCCAGCAGTACGTGACGTGGATCAAACCCTTGGCCCCGGTGGCCTTCGATGCGTCGGCGAACACGCTGTCCATCGCCGCGCCGAACCGCTTCAAGCTGGACTGGGTCAAGAGCCAGTTTTCGGGGCGGATCGCCGATCTGGCCCGTGAATTCTGGAACACGCCGATCGAAGTCCAGTTCGTTCTCGATCCGAAGGCCGGCATGCGCAGCGCCGCCATGGGCGCCGCACCGGCTGCGCCGCGCGCGCCGCTGACTCCCGGCGGCCCGGCCGCGACGGTCGCCGCGATCGCCGCCAACCTGACCGCGCATGCCGCCGCCACGCCCAGCGCGCCGGCCGGCGTGCCGATGACGCCGTCCGCGGCCGCCGCGCACCACCTGAACGCCGACGATGCCGACATCGACCTGCCGAGCCTGCCCGCGCACGAAGCCGCGGCCGGCCGCCGCACGTGGCGTCCGGGCCCGGGCGCCGCGCCCGCCAACGGCGGCGAAGCCGATTCGATGTACGAACGTTCGAAGCTGAATCCGGTGCTCACGTTCGACAACTTCGTGACCGGCAAGGCGAACCAGCTCGCGCGCGCCGCCGCGATCCAGGTCGCGGACAACCCCGGCATCTCGTACAACCCGCTGTTCCTGTACGGCGGCGTCGGCCTCGGCAAGACCCACCTGATCCACGCGATCGGCAACCAGTTGCTGCTCGACAAGGCCGGCGCGCGGATCCGCTACATCCATGCGGAACAGTACGTGTCCGACGTGGTGAAGGCGTACCAGCGCAAGGCGTTCGACGACTTCAAGCGCTACTAC
Organism: Burkholderia sp. BCC1208; assembly: GCF_902833095.1. Lineage (NCBI taxonomy): Bacteria > Pseudomonadati > Pseudomonadota > Betaproteobacteria > Burkholderiales > Burkholderiaceae > Burkholderia > Burkholderia sp. BCC1208. Next base: position 176,263 of record NZ_CADFDY010000004.1, read on the forward strand.
CACTCGCTCGACCTGCTGCTGATCGACGATATCCAGTTCTTCTCCGGCAAGTCGCGCACGCAAGAGGAATTCTTCTACGCGTTCGAGGCGCTGGTCGCGAACAAGGCGCAGGTGATCATCACCAGCGACACGTATCCGAAGGAAATCTCGGGCATCGACGATCGCCTGATCTCGCGCTTCGACTCGGGCCTCACCGTCGCGATCGAGCCGCCCGAGCTCGAGATGCGCGTCGCGATCCTGATGCGCAAGGCGCAATCGGAAGGCGTGAACTTGTCGGAAGACGTCGCGTTCTTCGTCGCGAAGCACCTGCGCTCGAACGTGCGCGAACTCGAAGGCGCGCTGCGCAAGATCCTCGCGTATTCGAAGTTCCACGGTCGCGAGATCTCGATCGAGCTGACCAAGGAAGCGCTGAAGGACCTGCTGACCGTGCAGAACCGGCAGATTTCGGTCGAGAACATCCAGAAGACCGTCGCCGACTTCTACAACATCAAGGTCGCCGACATGTATTCGAAGAAGCGCCCGGCGAACATCGCGCGGCCGCGGCAGATCGCGATGTATCTCGCGAAGGAACTCACGCAGAAGAGCCTGCCGGAGATCGGCGAGCTGTTCGGCGGGCGCGATCACACCACCGTGCTGCACGCGGTGCGGAAGATCGCCGACGAGCGCAGCAAGGACGCGCAGCTCAACCACGAGCTGCACGTGCTGGAACAGACGCTGAAGGGCTGAGCGGGCGGGCGCGCTTGATAATTCGGCCTCCGCCCCAATTTAAGGGGGGCGGTTCGGTTTTGAGGCACAATACTGGTTTGACCGCCCCGGTGGTGGCGGGCCAAGAGCCCGGCCGGCGGGGCGCTGCGTGGCTGCTGCGCTGCAGGCCGTTACTCAACGAAGGAACTCTATGCAACTGGTCAAGACCGAACGAGACACCCTCCTCAGGCCGCTGCAAACGGTCAGCGGCATCGTCGAACGCCGCCATACGTTGCCGATCCTCGCCAACCTGCTGATCACCAAGAACGGCCCGGACGTTTCATTCCTGTCGACCGACCTGGAGCTGCAGATCACCACGCGCGCCGATTTCGGCGTCGGCGGCGACCAGATCGCGACCACCGTCGCGGCCCGCAAGCTGCTCGACATCCTGCGCGCGATGCCTGACGGCCAGGTCACGCTGTCGCTCGCCGACAAGCGCCTCACCGTTCAATCGGGCAAGAGCCGTTTCGCACTGCAGACGCTGGCGGCCGACGAGTTCCCGACCGTCGCGCAGGCGAAGGATTTCGGCGCAACGCTCACCGTCCCGCAGAAGTCGTTCCGCCAGTTGCTCGGCATGGTGCACTTCGCGATGGCGCAGCAGGACATCCGCTACTACCTGAACGGCATGCTGCTCGTCGTCGACGGCGACCAGCTGATGGCCGTGGCCACCGACGGCCACCGCCTCGCGTTCTCGTCGATGAAGCTCGAAGGCGGCACGTTCGGCCGCCAGGAAGTCATCGTGCCGCGCAAGACGATTCTCGAGCTGCAGCGCCTGCTCGAGGACATCGACGACACCGTCACCATCGACATCGCGCAAACCCAGGCCAAGTTCACGTTCGGCCAGGTCGAGCTCGTGTCGAAACTCGTCGAGGGCAAGTTCCCCGACTTCCAGCGCGTGATCCCGAAGGCGCACAAGAACACGTTCGAGATCGGCCGTGAAGAACTGCAGCGTTCGCTGCAGCGCGCGGCGATCCTGACCTCGGACAAATTCAAGGGCGTGCGCTGCATCATCGCGCCGGGCCAGTTGAAGATCATGTCGACCAACGCCGATCAGGAAGAGGCGCAGGAAGAACTGGAAATCGCTTATCAGGGCGATACCGTCGACATCGGCTTCAACGTCACGTATCTGCTCGACGTGCTCGCGAACCTGAAGGTCGACACCGTGCAGGTGAGCCTCGGCGACGCCAGCTCGAGCGCGCTGATCACCGTGCCCGAGAACGACGAGTTCAAGTATGTCGTGATGCCGATGCGCATCTGACGCGTTCGACATCGCGACACACACCAGGGGGCGGCAAGCCCCTTTGGCGTTTTTATGGCGAACCGACAACCCGCCCCTTTGGTGCCTTTTCGGTGCCCCGGGGCGGGCCAGGAAACTCGAGCGGCCGGCGATTTCCCCCGCTGAAACGCACCGCGCCGCCACGAGAGTGGCCCCGCAGAACCGGAAGATATCCATGAGTGAACAGCACAATTCGCGACCCGATAACAGCAGCTACGGCGCTTCGTCGATCCAGATCCTCGAGGGGCTGGAAGCGGTGCGCAAGCGCCCCGGGATGTACATCGGCGACACGTCGGACGGTACCGGTCTGCACCACCTCGTGTTCGAGGTGCTCGACAACTCGATCGACGAAGCGTTGGCCGGGTATTGCAACGACATCCACGTGACGATTCACGCCGACAACTCGATTTCCGTGACCGACAACGGCCGTGGGATTCCGACCGACGTGAAGATGAACGACAAGCACGAGCCGAAGCGCAGCGCCGCCGAGATCGTGATGACCGAGCTGCACGCCGGCGGCAAGTTCGACCAGAACAGCTACAAGGTGTCCGGCGGCCTGCACGGCGTGGGCGTGTCGTGCGTGAACGCGCTGTCGAGCTGGCTGCGCCTCACCGTGCGCCGTGACGGCAAGAAGCGTTTCATGGAGTTCCACCGCGGCGTCGCGCAGGATCGCGTGCTCGAGGTGGTGGACGGCGTGGAAGTGTCGCCGATGCTCGTGACGGGCGACACCGAGAACCGCGGCACCGAAGTGCACTTCATGGCCGATCCGACCATTTTCGGCACGGTCGAGTATCACTACGACATCCTCGCGAAGCGGATGCGCGAGCTTTCGTTCCTGAACAACGGCGTGCGGATCCGTCTCACCGACCTGCGCTCGGGCAAGGAAGACGATTTCGCATTCGCCGGCGGCGTGAAGGGTTTCGTCGAGTACATCAACAAGACGAAGACCAACCTGCACCCTACAGTGTTCTTCGCCACCGGCGAGAAGGACAACGTGGGCGTCGAAGTCGCGATGCAGTGGAACGACAGCTACAACGAGAACGTGCTGTGCTTCACGAACAACATTCCGCAGCGCGACGGCGGCACGCACCTGACCGGCCTGCGGGCCGCGATGACGCGCGTCATCAACAAGTACATCACCGACAACGAAATCGCGAAGAAGGCGAAGGTCGAGACGACCGGCGACGACATGCGCGAAGGGCTGTCGTGCGTGCTGTCCGTGAAGGTCCCGGAGCCGAAGTTCAGCTCGCAGACGAAGGACAAGCTGGTTTCGTCGGAAGTGCGCGCGCCGGTTGAAGAAGTCGTCGCGAAGGCGCTGGAAGAGTTCCTGCTCGAGACGCCTATCGACGCAAAGATCATTTGCGGGAAGATCGTCGAAGCCGCACGTGCGCGCGATGCTGCGCGCAAGGCGCGCGAGATGACGCGCCGCAAGGGCGTGCTCGATGGCGTCGGCCTGCCGGGCAAGCTCGCGGACTGCCAGGAGAAAGACCCGGCGAAGTGCGAAATCTACATCGTCGAGGGCGACTCGGCAGGCGGCTCGGCCAAGCAAGGGCGTGATCGCAAGTTCCAGGCGATCCTGCCGCTGCGCGGCAAGGTGCTGAACGTCGAGAAGGCGCGCTACGACAAGCTGCTGTCGTCCGAGCAGATCGTCACGCTCGTGACCGCGCTCGGTTGCGGGATCGGCAAGGAAGACTACAACCTCGACAAGCTGCGCTATCACCGCATCATCATCATGACCGACGCGGACGTGGACGGTGCGCACATCCGGACGCTGCTGCTCACGTTCCTGTATCGCCAGATGCCGGACATGATCGAGCGCGGCTATGTGTATATCGCGCAGCCGCCGCTTTACAAGATCAAGGCGGGCAAGGACGAGCGGTATCTGAAGGATGACGCGGAGCTCAACGCGCACATGCTGCGGTTGGCGCTGCAAGGCTCGGAGCTGGTGCCGGGTGAGAATGCGGCCGCGATTTCTGGGGATGCGCTTGGGGAGCTGGCAAGGTCGTATCTGCTTTCGCAAAGCGTGATCGATCGGTTGAGCCGATTGTATGACCCGGCCGCGCTGGAAGCGGTCATGGACGGGGTGGTGATCGATCTCTCCAATGAGGAGTCGACCGAGGCTTCGGCGAAGGCGCTTCATGCTGCGTTGCATGATGAAGCTTTGAAGAACGAAGTGCGCGTGGTGCCTTCGTATGATCCGGTTCGGGAACAGCGGTCGCTGAATGTCGAGCGGACGCATCACGGCAATGTGCGCGTTTCGGTCATCGATCAGGAATTCCAGCACACGGCGGATTATCAGCAGCTCGTGGCCACCGCGAATACGTTCACGGGGCTTATCGGGGAAGGTGCTGTCATCAAGCGTGGTGAGCGCAGCATGGCCGTTAGTGACTTCAAGAGCGCGATGAAGTGGCTGCTGGCGGATGCCGAGCGGAACGTTTCGAAGCAGCGGTATAAGGGGCTCGGGGAGATGAACCCCGGGCAGCTGTGGGAAACGACGATGGATCCGGCAGTGCGGCGTCTGCTGCGTGTGCAGATCGAGGATGCGATCGCGGCGGACGGGATCTTTACTACCCTCATGGGGGATGATGTCGAGCCGCGGCGAGCGTTTATCGAGTCGAATGCGTTGCGGGCGGGGAATATTGACGTCTAAGGCGCTTCGTAACCGTAGGGCGCCAGAGTATGTGCGACTGGCGCCACAGTTTTGCGACTGAGTGACAAAGTTGGTAGGACTAGCCTACCAGTTGAGCGTCATGTCTCGTCACCGGCGGTGTCAGACCGTGGAATCGTAATCCGCGGATTTGGGATTCGATCTCCTGATTCGCCACCATACAAGAGGAAGTCCTGATCTTTCAGGGCTTTTTCTTTTTCAGCGTCGCTCTGGGGTTCCAAAGCGGTGGTCCACTTCTAACCGAGCGAGCCCATGCGGAAACCCTCAGAGACTAGGGGCGAGCCGAGGCTGACCGGGTTCGGTAGGGAAACGGCTTGCGTCGCGTAAGGGCAGACCATCATTTTGTACAGGGTGCGATGACCAGCCGTTCGCATTGGGCGTCGCAACTACATTCGTCATGCCCATGAAAGCCCCCTTTCTATCTGAGCCTTAATGCTCAGAATCTGGCTTAAAGGCATGTGCGATCGGCAGGCCCGAGGAGCCTCGAACGACAGTGACACATTAGCCGTTCATAGACCTCATGTCAGAGGCGGTCCACCCCTCCGTTAAAACCTCTGCTTGTTGAAGGATCGTCTGGACAGCGCCGTCTTGGAGGTCTGGAGGGTAACCGTACTTGCGCAGGATGCGCTTAACCAACACCCGCAGCCGAGCCCGAGCCGATTCACGATGCGCCCAATCCACTGAGACGTTCTCGCGCAGGCTGACTAGCAGTTCATGGGCGATCACGCGGAGTTTGTCGTCACCGATCACCTGTACGGCCGATTCGTTGTCAGCCAATGCATCATAGAATGCGATCTCCTCCTGGGAAAGCCCCTGTTCTTCACCTCTGCTGCGTGCGGCACGAATGTCCTTGGCGAGTTTGATCAGTTCCTGCAGCACCTCGGCAGTGGTGATGGCATTGGCGTGATAGCGAGCAACGGCGTCTTCCAAGCGCTCTGAAAAGGCACGGGTTTCGACTACGTTGGTCCGGGTACGGGAGCGAATGCTGTCATTGAGCAATTTGCGCAACGCCTCCAGCCCAAGGTTCTTCTTCTCCATCTGCTGAACTTCAGCCAGGAACTCATCCGACAGGATGGAGATGTCCGGCGTCTGGATACCCGCTGCGGCCAGAACGTCGACGATCTCGGTGGAGATGACAGCACGGCTGACGATTTGCCGGATGGCCAGCTCACGATCCCGCTGGGGTATGCCTGCGCCCGCAGCCGTCTTGACCAGCGCAACACGAATTGCCTGGAAGAACCCCACCTCTTCGCGAATATCCTTCGCTTCGTCCGAACTAGCGACGAGTGCGAATGCCCTCGACAGCGCCAATACGCCGTCGGCGAAGCGCCGTTGCGCCTGCTTCTTTGCTTCCGGTGTCTTCTCCGCGGCAGCCCATTGCTGCTGCTTGTCGAGGATCCATTCTATGGCCTCCGCCATCATCGTCAATCGCTCGCCAGGCGTGCCATCGAGCGCAGTACGATAGTCGAAACCATGGAACATGTTGCGCACGATCTCGTACTTCTCCAGCATTACTGCCAAGGCCTCTGCTTCGTCGATACCGGTCTTGTCCTGGTCGGGCTTCGAATATTGCGCCAATGCAGATTTCAGGTTCTGCGCAATACCAATGTAATCGACGATCAGCCCCGCCGGCTTGTCGCGGAACACACGGTTTACCCGCGCAATGGCCTGCATCAGCCCATGCCCACGCATAGGCTTGTCGATGTACATGGTGTGCATGCTAGGCGCATCAAAGCCAGTCAACCACATATCGCGCACGATCACCAACCTTAGCGGATCTTGCGGATCGCGGGCACGCTTAGCCAGGAGATCACGGCGGGACTTGTTGCCGATATGCCGTTGCCACTCCGGCGGATCGAAGGCCGCACCTGTCATCACGATCTTCATACTGCCTGCGTTGTCATCGTCGCTGTGCCAGTCGGGACGTAGTTTCCGAATCTCGTCGTACAGCGCCACACAGATGCGTCGGCTCATGCACACCACCATGGCTTTGCCGTCAAGTGCAGTCACGCGATCCTCGAAATGCTGAACCAGGTCAGAGGCCACCATCGTCAGCCGCCTCGGACTGCCCACCAGCATTTCGACAGTGCTCCACTTCTGCTTGGTGCGTTCGGCGCTAGCCTCGTCTTCGCCCTCCAACAGCTCCTCGATCTCGGCGTCAATATGTGGCGTCTCGTCGTCATCTAGCTCGATGCGCGCCAGCCGAGATTCGTAGTAGATCGGCACCGTGGCGCCGTCTTCCACCGCGCGGCTAATGTCGTAGATGTCGATGTAGTGGCCGAACACCGCCGGCGTATTAACGTCGGTCGCCTCGATCGGTGTACCGGTGAAACCGATAAACGATGCGTTGGGCAATGCATCACGTAGGTACTTGGCGAATCCGTACGCAATCTCTCCGGTCTTGCCGGCCACCTTGGCCTTGAAGCCATATTGGCTACGGTGTGCCTCATCGGCAATAACCACCACATTGGCACGATCAGTCAGCCTGGGGAAATCCGTCTCGCCGGATTGAGGTGCAAACTTCTGCAGGGTGGTAAAGATCACACCGCCGGATGCGCGATTGAGCAGTTCACGCAAATGCTCGCGCCCCTCGGCCTGCACCGGGGTCTGCCGGATCAGGTCCTTGCACATCGAGAAGGTGGTAAAGAGCTGGTCGTCGAGATCGTTGCGATCGGTGAGCACCACCAGCGTGGGATTGGCCATGCGCGGCTCTGCCACCAACAAGCCTGCATAAAACGCCATCAATAGACTCTTGCCGGAACCTTGTGTATGCCAAATCACCCCGGCCCTGTGGTCACCCAATGGCTGATCGACCGCACTCGGCAGGCCATAGACTGCAGGATCCTCTGCCATACCTGTGAAACTCGCCCTCAACGTGGACGTAACCGCTTTCCTTACTGCGTGGAACTGGTGATAACCTGCAAGTATCTTGACCAGCCCGCTACTGGTTTCACCGAACACTGTAAAATGGCGTAGCAGGTCGAGCAAGCGCTCTTGCTCGAACACACCCTCGATCAGCGTCGCCAACTCCGGTGTGCCCTTGGGCGCGATGTACTGCCCATCAGTGGTACGCCAGGGCATGAAACGCTCAAGATCGGCCGACAGCGAACCGACCCGCGCCAATAAACCATCCGAGGTCACTAATAGCGCATTGCTGCGGAACAATGCCGGGATCTGCTGCTTATAGGTCTGCAGCTGATTAAAGGCACCCGCCAGAGTCGCGTTCTCACTACCCGGGGCCTTCAACTCGATTACCGCCAATGGCAGTCCATTGATGAACACGACCACATCTGGTCGTCGTTTGACATGCCCCGCTACTACCACGAACTGCTGCACGACCAGCCAATCATTCTTGGATGGCGTGTCGAAGTCGATCAACCGCACCTTGCCTGCCGTGAGCGTGGCGTCTTCAGCGTAATACTCTACATCCGCGCCTTCGGTCAGCAGGCGATGAATCCGGCGATTTTCTTCCAGCAGGTTGGGCAGCTCCGATTGGGTCAGGCGGCGTACCGCATCGGCCTGCGCCTCGATCGGCAGCGCGGGATTCAGGCGAGCAACGGCCTCGATCAGACGCGGCTTAAGTACCACTTCATCGTAGGCCTCCCGCTCCGGCCGCTTACCATCAGGGCCGAGGAGTTCATCTGAGGCGCACGTATAGCCCAGCGCGGAAAGCTGATCCAATAGTGCAGATTCAAGTTGGGCTTCGGAAAGAAAGGCCATCAACGATGCCCCTCGATGACGCCGTCAGCCGATATCACGCTGCACCCCATTGATTCCTTTGCCTGTACTTGTATCTGGTCATAGGATACGAAAGCCCCAGCGTTGTTCATACACTGCCTCCTCCGGTCATTCTTCGGCCTGGGAACTGCTGACTCCGCTAGCTGCATTTAGTGCTTCGACATAAGCTTTGCGGTCAAACTGATACAGCAAGCGGCTGGCCTCAACCGCCAGAGGCAACACATCACCGTTGGGCAGCAGAAACTGCAAACTGGTCAAACCCTCATCATCAGTTTCAACGGACAGTCCCACATGGACGTCTATCAGAGCATTGTGCTCGGCGAATCGCTCCCAAGGCTCGCGCGAACTCGCCGGATCTAGTTGCGTATCCAAGTAGGCTTTATGCAGAAAAGCCACAATGGCATCGGCTGCCAACACTGCCGAGCGGCGGTGATGAACCGCAAGCCGCTCCAGATACGGATCTTTGCCGTGACTGGCCGGCCCGGCCTGATTACGCAAATCATTAAGCGCTCCAGCCAGCTTGTGGTGACTGGAGACCAACTTCTTGAATTTGTCGTCGCGAATGTCGCCAAGCTTCAATGCCCGTACGGCTGCGCTTAACCAATCGGACAGGCTCGGCGTCTCTTGCGTTGGCTTGAGAGGTACCTGTGCGGTATGGAAGCTTTCGACGATGACCCGACACACGACCTCGATGATGGTCTTTGCACAGTCGATGCAGGCATCGTTATTTTGGTCGAGCGTCTGTTCCAACGCCTCCAAATTTTGTTGCAACATTGGTGCATCGCGCCAATGACCGCAGGCTTCGCGGATTCCGGGGCACCAGTCAAAGCTCGATGGTAAAGCGCTCATGGCCCGGCCCTTTCGAGGAATGTCTCGACATCAGTTACACGTAGCTCGCCAGAGATCAACTTAGGAAGCAAGGTGTCGCGAAGTACCGCTAGCGTCTCGGATGCGTCTGCATTTGCTTTAATACTCTCAAACTTCGGCGTAACAAGTCGTGAAAAGGCATGCCATATTTCGGCACATTCAGGCGCCGCTACTCTAAATGTAGCAACTGAATCGGCCTGCACACGCTGGCGCCCCGACGTTCCAGTCATGCTTCGAATCGCATGCTCACGAAACGCCGCATCCCTAGCAAGCAAGTAAGCATATCCGGCGGGAACGGGTGCCTTGGCTCGCATGACGATGTATTCCGTCGACCCCCAGCCAACGGTATCATCCGGTAGACACTGCACAAATGCCGTCTTGCCATTTTCGAGGCAGGGTGTAATCCGCGCCAGCAATGCGTCTCCGTTGCGAAACCGCATCCCGCTTCCGAATTCCCGCTGGATCGGTGGTTCCGGCCAACTACCCGTTGTTGGTAGTGAGGCCATGTCAAGATAGGGGGCTGCAGTGCCCTTGCGCAGAGCTTCGGTCGGATTGAACTCAACGAGCTCGCTTGCGGAGGTCATCTTCCACCCTTGCGGCTTCCCCTCCTCGTCAAGCCGCTGGGGAAAGAGTTTCCACAGTTCGACAGGCAAATAGGGTTCGCGGCCTTCCATCTTGGCGCGGACGGGGCCGAAATCGACGAACCAGTCCTGGAACAGGGCACGTGCCATAGCTTCCAGAGTCTCGTTGCGACGGCGGTTGAGCTCGATCTTGTCGTCCAGCGTGCCGAGGACATATGCAATGGCACGTTGCTCCTCAATTGGCGGCACTTTAAGATCGAGCATATAAACAGCCGCACGCGTAGTTGATGGGATGGGCGATCCATCGTCAACCTCTCCGAGCTTGTAATGCTTTACTGCATAGTAAAGCCACCGCATGTCCAACTCTGTCTTGGGGACGAGGTAATATGCTGTATCGATTACCCAAAAAGGGTTTCGGCAAAACTCCGTTCCGCGATAGGCTCCTTTTCGACCGAGAATTACCCCTGGGCCTTGAGCAAGAGCGTCAGAAGTCCAACCAATCGGACCATTCGACCCAAACACTCGGTACTTGCCGTCGGTCTGACTGTAGCCACGTATCGCTTTACCGTACTCGAGAGTAACCTCTGCTCCCCAAGTTGAAGGTCGCCATTCACCCGCCATACCCGAGCTCCTTCAGGTTGGCTTCAATATTCGCATCCAACCGTACCGCTTCCTTATGCTGGGCACGCCACTGGATGCCGAGTCGCCGCATCTTTTCGGCAAAGGCTTCACCATCACCCTCTACCGCCTGCGCGCCAACATAGCGACCGGGCGTGAGCACGTGGCCATGCTTGCGGATGTCTTCCAGCGAGGCCGCCCTACAAAAGCCTGGAATATCCTTGTATTCGCCCGCATTCCTCTCGCCCCGCCAGGCATGGTAGGTGGTCGCAATTCTACGGATTTCGTCGTTGGTGAGTTCTCGCCGGATGCGGTCCACTAGTTGGCCCATGTTGCGGGCATCGATGAACAACACCTCGCCACGGCGGTCGCGCAGATGCGCTTTACCGGCCTTTCCGTTGGACTTATCACGGGCCAAGAACCACAGGCAGGCGGGGATTTGTGTGGAGAAGAACAACTGCCCTGGTAGCGCCACTAAGCAATCTACAGCGTCAGCCTCGACCATGGCCTTACGGATTTCGCCTTCTCCACTCTGGTTGGTGCTCATGGAGCCATTGGCCAGCACTACGCCCGCAGTACCGAAGGGGGCCAAGTGGTGATAAATGTGCTGAAGCCAAGCATAGTTGGCATTGCCCGCGGGCGGCACACCGAACTGCCAGCGCGGATCGTCGCGCAGGCGATCGCCGCCCCAGTCGGAGATATTGAACGGCGGGTTGGCGAGAATGTGATCGAAGCGTAGGTCGCGCAACTCGTCCTTGTGAAAGCTACCCTCGTTGTTCCAGCGGATGTCGGCGTCAATGCCGCGCACTGCTAGGTTCATCTTGGCCAGCCGCCAGGTGGTGTAATTGCTCTCCTGGCCGTAGATAGCAATGTCGCCAATGCGCCCACCATGCTCGCGCACGAACTTGTCGCTTTGTACGAACATGCCACCGGAACCGCAACACGGATCATAGACCCGCCCTTGGTAGGGTTCGAGCATTTCCACCAACACACCCACCACGGAGCGCGGGGTGTAGAACTCGCCACCGCGCTTACCTTCGCTGCCAGCGAACTGGCCGAGGAAGTATTCATAGACGCGGCCAAGCACATCCCTGGACTTGCTTTCGCCCTCTCCCAGCGCAATACCGGAGACGAGGTCGATTAGCTCACCCAACATCACTTTGTTGAGCGCGGGACGAGCATAGTCCTTGGGCAGAACACCCTTGAGGGACTCGTTGTCCTTTTCGATAGCGCGCATGGCATCATCGACTAACGTTCCGATTTCAGCGCGTTTAGCATTGACCTTCAGGTGTGACCAACGAGCCTCCTTGGGCACCCAAAAGATGTTGTCAGCAAGATATTCGTCCTTGTCCTCCGCTGCCTGTGGGTCTTCGGCCAGCAATTCCGCATGTCGCGCCTCAAAGGCATCGGAGATGTACTTGAGAAAGATCAGACCCAGGGCAACATGTTTGTAATCGCTCGGCTCCATGTTGCCGCGCAACTTATCGGCCGCTTTCCACAGCTTGTCAGCGTAATCGAGCTCGGGCACGGGCGCCTGACCGGAGATAGAAGGCGCCACTTTGGGCGGAGCTGGTTTAACCTCGGGGACACTGTTGGATGCGGTCGACACGTGTCTAGCCGTCGCCAAGGCAACCGAGCCGCCTCGTCCCCGCCCGGGAACGATGCGGCCGTTGTCAATCAGTTGCTGCTTAATGCGTTGATAGGTACTTTCCTGCCAACCCAGCGCTTCGAGTAGGCGCTGATTACCCGCACTGTCGCCAAGAGAAGTCAGCGCGGCGATAAAGCGTTCGATCAGTTGTTCAGTGGATGTCACTGGCTATTCCTCTGGCTTCAAACGGGCCAGTAAAGCCGCTTCAGCGGCATGATTCGTTTGGTTTCAGAATCGGTGGCGTCGTAATGCTCGATCAACGCGCGAACAACGTGGTCCAGCGTCCACATTGCCAACGGGATAGAGGCGCGGTCGGCTTCGTACTGCGCATCCTTGGTGAACCCTCCGGTACTGACATACAACCCTCGATCGTCCTTGTGGCGGCCACCAAGAAAGCCGCGAATCTCCTGGCTACCCATTTGCCCCTTGCGGTGCTTGACCTCTACAAAGATGCGTGGGTGCTCGAAGCCAAAGCCGTCAGGCGAGGCGACAATGTCCTTACCCCGGTCGGAACCGGACGGCGAGACCTGGGTCTTATATCCCATGGCACGCAAGATACCTGCAACCAATTGCTGCATATCGTCCCAGTCGAGCTCATTGACTCGATCCTTGATGCGCTCCAGCGCCTGCGATTCGATATCGGCCAGCGGGTCGGCGATGATCTCTTCCGTCTCATCTTCCACTGCCGACACCGGCTTGCCTTTTAGTACCGCAAGCACTTCGGCTGCAGCACTGGACGGCACCTCGAAAAGCGTCAGAGTCGAGCCCAGGCTATTTTTGGTGCTGGTACCCAAGCTGTCGCGCGGCAGCTCTTGCTGTTGCCACTGCACGCTGCGCGTCAGCGGCAAGCCTTGGTCGGCCCACTCTGGACGGTGCTCTACCGTGCCAGTAACTCTACCGATTGAATAGAGGCGATTGGCCGGAGAATAGGTGACGATCCAATCGCCATCCTGGATGTCGTTGACGAAGCGCCATACCTGGGAAGCACCCGAGACCACTGTGCCCTGCTTTGTCTGCGGCTCGGCGGACTGGTACAAAGCGATCAACTGCTTGCGACCAACACCCGGCTTGGCATGTGCCGCCAGCTGGTTCCATCCAATAGCGGCTACTCCGCGCTCCCGAAATGAGTCATACAGGCTCCCCCCCTCCCCGCGCACCATCCACATCCGCGCCATCGCATTCCCTCATTTATTTATGGCCATCAGTCCAGCACGACTAAAAATTCAGTAGCAAGTGCTGTTGGCTGAACATCCCGGACGTTACGGTGCAATGAGACCAGACCATATGCGGCCATCAGACGCAGGGTCCGCGACAAGTTCGACACCTTGCGACCGCTAAGCTCCGCCAGCTCAGTCAATGACTTGGGTTGTCTCTCATCGATCAGGCGCAATAGACGGCGGTTATCATCTGAGAGCACGGCAGCCAGCGACCCTAGTGAGGGGAACCATACGCTCGGAACCTCGCATCCGTATGTGCAAGGATGCGAACCATCCGTCCGCTGGATACCGACGACGCACCGCTTCATGGTGGGGCCCAATGACACTTGACATTGGATTGTATCAATATCTGATAATCATCGTCCACATGGCTCCACCCTTGTTCGTGATGGGGCACGGCTTTTTCCACTAGCAGTTGGTCACCTGCTAGCGTTCAATCAGACTTGACCCACCCCGCCTGTAGTTTTCGTCGAATTTTGTCCCACGTGATTGAATGCCCTACTCAACCTTTGAGCAGGGAATACAGAGGTGATCACGGTAGACATGCTGGCCGAGATCGGGCAGATGCATTTCCGTGAAAAGGTCCCACGACGCGAGATTGCGCGACGCACGAGCCGATCCCGCCACAAGGTGCGCGTGTGGCTGCGCCAGACCGAGACGACCGAGCCGAAGCACACGAGCCCCAGCATCGTCGATGGCTGGGCCGATGAGCCCTCGGGCAGGCTCAAGACCGACAGCCATTCTTGTCCTCACGGTGCCTTACAGCGCATCACCACGTGCAATCCCCGATCGTTCGTGAGAACAGTACCGCGCTACTGAACTGGCGGCCTCCGACATGAATTGGCTGCAGACTCATGCCCGGATCCGAGCGCTGCGCAAATACGTCAATGGATTTTTTCTCTCAAGAGTTAGTCGTGATAGGTCACGGATCTCACATGCTAGTGATCGAATTCTCTGTATCGAAAAACAAGCACTGAATTCAGGGCTACTCACGCTTCCGATCGATCAAAAAAATATTTGAATCGGATTTCGCATCGCCCCAAAAAAATATATTTATTCCGTTTGTCGAATTTCCTCAAACTTCACTCATTGACCTTCGCTTTCTCCGATCTTATTCTGCAAAAATTCGAGAAATCATTGCCGTTGAATTTCACGTGACAGACTTTGGAAAATTTGTCCGAGCTCGCCGCAAAGTGCTCAAGCTCACGCAGACCGAACTCGCACGCCGACTCGGCGTGGACGACGCGTATGTCAGTGCGATCGAACGCGGAGTTCGTACGCCCGGCGACGTCGTCTTCATCGATCAGTTGGGACGAGCTCTAGCACTTGATATAGATGGCCGGCTCGAGCTGGAGGAGGTTGCAGAGAGTTCCAAGCGTCTACTGCGCTTGTCCGATCCGCTACCGCTGTACAAGTATTGGGTCATAGCCGCCCTGGTTGGCGACCAAGCTCTGACGGAAGCAGACATGGAGACGATCGCAAAAGTACATGCAGCGATCGTTCAGATTCGGAACGCCACGGCATCAACCGTGAGCATCGATAGTGGAGGTGCTATGTAAGAGCAAAAGCGCCACATAACCAGAAGGCTAGTAGCGCTTTTGGGATCAGAACCACAAAGAGTTCGTCACCGCTCAAGTACGAGTCTCTACTGATCTGATCTCGGCGTCAAGCCCTTCTGCTGCCCATCGATTTGCGCGCCTGCCTAGGATTCGACAAACTCTGGTTGAATCCCGGTTTCCTCTCGGCACTCTTCGGGGCCCGATTCGACAACGAATAGTCGTCGAAGGGGCGCGCTTTCTCAATCGCGAACGTCTATTGCAGACGCGAGGGAGCAAACTCATGCCGGAGTCATCTCCAATCTCTTCGTCATCACGCCGGCCGCGCCGCGTCGTGACCGTTTCCGGTCGCGGTGCTCGTGGCATATTCCCCAGCCGAAAATCACTCACGCCTGCGCAGTACGAAAGCCTCATCGAAGAGATGACACTGCGATTCGCGGAAGTCGCCCCTGCAGTCAAGTCGATCACAACCCAGCCGCAAGTATTTGAATATTTCGACGGTGCATGCCGGCGACGTTACACGCCGGACCTGAAGATCGAAGTGGACGCTGGAACGGTATTTCTTGAGGTGAAAGACAACAAGTCGCTCACCAAGCACTCGCAAGCCGTCGCTCGAGTTTCAGCTGCAGCCAAATACCTCCGGCAACGTGGCATCCGCTTCCACCTTGTTTTGCGAAGCGATCTCGTTGCAAACGACCTTCAGCGCCAACTCGAACTAATCCTTAAAGCACGCCCAATGCCCGGCAGGTATCGGCCGAACATCGACGCGACCCTCTGGGATCCCGAGCACGGAACTCATCCGTCGGCTGAGGTGCAGCAGCAATGGGAAGTCGCCAAGCGTGAATGCGATGCTCTGCTCCACCGGATCATGAGGCGCGACCCGGACGACCTTCTGCCTGTCTCGATTCGCTAAATGGAGATTCACCATGGCTAACTTCATCAAGGATCAAATCATTTTCCGAGGCGAAGGTTCGTTCCGCATCGTCCGCGTACAGGGTGACATCGCGCAGTTGGAAAACACGGTTACGGGAAAGTTCTCCGACCACCGTGAGGATGAGCTCCTGGGAGAGTATTTGCGAGGATATCTTCGTACAGCAAATAGTAAGCAGTATCAACGGCCGCCGAAACGCACCACTTTCAGGAGCGCGTTGGAGGCCAGCACACCCGCAGGCGAGGCGGGCGATTTCGAAACTCGTCGACGAATCAACTATCTAGCGATGCTGGATCGAATGGACGCATTCGCGGGTCGTCGATCTGAACTACGTAAAGCCATTCGAGAAGTCTCGGTAGATCTCGCCGATCCGAAGCCGCCTCATGAGACCACCATATATCGGTGGCGTCGCCGTTACCGCATCGCGCAGTTCGATATCCGAGCCCTCCTCGATCGGGCGGAACATCGAGGGGGAAAAGCGAAATCAAGGCTAGATCCGATTGTGGAAGGCATCATCCAAGAAAAAATAGAGACTGCCTTCCTTAATAGCAAAAGGGGAACCGCAGAAGAAGTTCACAACGCAGTGTTCCTTGAGATCCAGCGGCAAAACACCCTACGCATCGAGACCGAGTGGCTCAAAGTACCAGGGCTCAGGACCGTTCAAAGACGTATCCACGACATCGCCGCCTACGACCGAGACGCGGCTCGCTTTGGCACACGCGAGGCTCGACGCCGATTCGCTGATCAGCATCGCGCACGACGAGTATCGCGAATCCTCGAAATCGTCGAAATAGATCATTCCCCGATTGATCTCCTGTACGCAGATGCGAACGGCAATGCCATCGATCGACCGATGTTTACAGTCGTCATCGACCGGCTTTCCAGATGCGTTCTTGGCTTCTGCATCAGTTCCGCCGGACATGGGGTTCACGCGGTATTCGAAGCGCTGCGGCACGCCATGATGCCCAAGACTTACTTGAGAGAACGCTTCCCAGAGTTACCTCTCGAATGGCCATGCCACGGTTGGCCTGAGCGCTTACTCATGGACAACGGGCGAGAAATGCATGCGGAGGCAGTCGTTGACGCGATGAACAACTTGGGGGTGGTCTGCGAGTACGCGGCATCCCGTGATCCGAACGACAAGCCTTTCGTCGAACGATTTCTCAAAACGTTCAACTACTCCTTTATACACAAGCTTCCTGGCACCACCCTCGCCAAGGTTCATCAACGCATCGGATTCAAGGCGGAAGATGACGCATGCCTTACGTTCGAGAAGCTCAACGAGATGGTCCATATCTGGATCACGCAGATTTACCACCGGAGGCCTCATAGCGGCCTAGACGGCCGCGCGCCGATCGACGTCTGGAACGACGGTGCCGCTACGCATCCTCCATTATTGAAATGCAATGCGGAGGATCTAAGCATCGAATTCGGCGAACACGCTGAATGCGCGCTACAGCACTACGGTATCGACCACAACACATTCCGGTATACGTCACAAGAGCTGCTCTCCCTGCGGCGCATGCTGCCGGCTAGATCCAAAGTGCACATCAAGGCACCGTACGAAAACGCCGGCGTCATCTATGTATGGAATCCGATTGAGAACCAGTACTTCGTCGCGGCCAACACAGACGATCGTTACCAGAGCCTAACGGTCGAACAAGCCCGAGCCGTGAAGAATCAGTACAAAAATTCTGACCCTCACCAGCGAACTCGAGCCAGCGCTGAAGCAATGATCCGCGAGATGAGCAATGACGCGATGCAGTCGAAGAAACTCAAGAACCGCAAGCGCGGAGCGCGGAGCGCGGCAAGCCCACATTACGTCAAAGCGCACGAATCGGAACGCACCCATCGCCCCCATATCACAAGGTGAAATTTCACAGACCATTTCTCCACCGAATTTGAACGAACTATCCGAATTTGAAGTTGAGTCAATCAACTCGGAGGTGGGTCATGGAAAATAAGCGCCTCTGCGGCCGCATCGTCGAAGATATTAGAACCGGCTTCATTCTCTTTCCTCACGTAAAAAGGATACTGTCCACCCTCGATCGGATGTACGCGTATCAATGCGACAACGAGGAGCCTGAACATATCGTACTGCTCGGCGAGTCCGGTGTCGGGAAATCAACTTTGCTAAAAAAGTACGCTGAAAAGCACGCGCCCATCCACCATGAAGAGCTAACCGAAGTTCCAGTTCTGTATATAGAACTTGATGAATCCCCGACCCCGAAAAGCATAGCTAGTACGCTGTTGAAGCGACTAGGAGATCCACTTTGGGACAAAGGGGACAAAAAAGTCATGAAAGAACGACTCATCCATCTTTTAAATGAATGTCGAGTCCGAATTGTAATCATAGACGAGGCAAACCACATGGTGGATCGCGGTGGAGAAAAGACATTGCACAACTCTGCTGATTGGCTCAAGGGAGTAGTCAACAAGGCACGAGTGTCATTTGTGCTGGCAGGCATCCCCCGAACCCGGCGCCTGTTCAGAACAAACGATCAGTTGCGCGATCGGTTCAGAGAGATCGTCGAAATCGGACGATTTTCAGTAGCAAACACTTCCGCGGAGCATGAGTTTCGCAGCGTCCTCAAAGTCTTCAAAGGCTATCTGCGCAATCTTCCGACGATAGATATCTCAGGAGTTTTCATTGCACGATCGTTCGCATTTGCAACTGATGGACGTCTTCGTGATATTCGAGCACTCCTGGTACGCGCCGTCGAACTAGCTTATACGTTGCCGGATCCCGCGATTAGCGACAAGGTTCTGGCCGAAGCCTTTCGGACCGTGATCTATCCGGGGTCGCCTGACAATCGCAATCCCTTCCATGAGGCATTCGACAAATTACCCCTCGTGGCGACAGGCGAACCTTTTGAGCCGTCGGAGCGCACATATGAATGATCTCACCCCAAGCAGCGTACCGCTGTGTCGTCCGAAAATTCTCAACGATGAATGGGCCGAAACGTATCTTTTCCGTGTCGCCAGAGCAAATGGCATGGATCGTCCACGGCTTAGAGACATAGATCGATTTCGCGCAACACTCGCCGCTACAGCTTCAAGCAAACCGGACGGGTATCCGACCTGGACAGACCTTCCGTTGCCGCGCTGGAGCGTAGTTACTCGGGTAAACAAAATCCGGTATTGCCCCGCATGTATGGTTCAGTCCAGGCACATTCGCTCGCGCTGGCGCCTAACGGGATTCGAAGTGTGCACGCTTCATTTTATCCGATTGAAGGATGACCTCGCCGAACCCGTGCTGACTCGAGGATATAACGAACCAGGCAGATATTTCCTGAGTGAAGTCACCGACGAACAGCTTTGGGCTGGAGCAGTATGTCCCATGCCGAGTGAGCGGCAGTATGTCGATCGATTGTGGTCGAAGTTTGAGCGGTTGATCCTCGAATGTGACTTGCCGAGCGCGGTCGAGCAGCTCACTCATATCCTGTTTCTGGAAGCCCTACTTGACGCCGCGATATGCACCGAGCCAAAACGCGAATCATTGCCTACAGAGGCACCTCGGTCAATGCGACTGGCCAGCCTGGCGGATAGATATCAATATTCCTTAGTAGTCGATTTATCGGGAATTCTAGATTTCTTTCAGCAAATTGACACTAAGTTACATCGTGCCAGGATGCTCATACGATTACATCGCATGCTGCGTGACGAGGCCCGGCGACCCACATGTCTTTCCAGACTGCCGATCTCAAGTCTGAGGGAACGGCTCTTGATGATTGGCACGAAGAGCGCCATTGAGCAGACCCAAGGAGCTCTCCGTTCCCACCGTCGTGCCCCCCAAGGATACGTGACATTCAGAAAAGCGGTTTCGCTCATTGGATGCTCCAATGGGCTTCTCAAAGATCTCGCGCAAAAGCGCTTCCCTCGAGACATCGTCACTATCAATCAAGGCGAAAATCGATGTATATATATTCCAATCTCCGCGGTTGAGGCGTGCCGTAGATGGTATGCGTCCATCACGACTCGCGAGGAGATGATGGCGGAACTGTGCATCTCTCGAAATTGCTATGTTTTGCTAAATAGATCTAATCTGCTTCGACCTATATCAATCATGGGGAGGACGTCCTATTTTGATCGGACACATCTCGCTGATTTGTTCCGTCGCCTAGACAACGTGTCACGACCTTTCACAATCGATAAGTCGCCGCTTCTACCACTTTTCGGAACGTGGCTGCCGTGTAGCGGTCGCTATATATCGGTCTCGCTCGTCATGTTGATGGAGATATTCGATGGAAAATTCCCCGTGTTTCGTCAGTTGGAAAGTCCAGGTCTGTCTGCTTACTTTATCGACTCAACTGCACTCGAGCGACTCCATCAACTGAAGATGACGGCAGCCGCGGATCGGGTGAAGCTCGGATGGGCGCCTAAACAGCTTTCCCTCTTGTCATAATGAATCGTAAATCGGTCGATAGCGCTAGTTGGCGTTCGCTAGGAGCCGCCCTCTTTGCAGGGCGATTCCTAGTGCGACCGTCGCCGCGTTCGGACGAAAGTTATCTAGGGTATCGTCTGCGATTCGCGTTTGCTAACGGCGCTTCTAATCCGAACTGGCTCGCTTGCGCCCAAGGTGGGATGCCAAAAACACACGGCGTCGCACGTTGGTGCCCACATTGCCTTGCTGCACCCGATGCGTATTGGCGAGAGGATTGGTACGCTGGGCCAGCAGCATGCTTGGCTCACCAGTGCTGGCTAACCTCGACGTGCGGGGCGTGCCGAAAGCTGTTGCGTTGGAAGCAGGTGTGTATCTCGACTTGCGCATGTGGCGCACTATTGCAAGACTCTCACGTTGAGATGTTTTCCGAGGATGTCTTGAGACTTGCTACCTTGGCAGGCGATTCGAATGCGAGCGTGCTGAGTGTTGGCGAGCGCTGGAACCTTGCTCGCTTCCTCGGAGCGCTCTCTCTGTTTGGGCTCCGCGACAAGCCCATGAAGAGAGCGTCTCGACAGACCGAGAACATCGAACGAACGCTCGTGACGGTCGGCGCATCGCTGCTCATCGATCAGTCGGCCAGCTACGAATTGCTGGATCGTCTTCGTGCCCGTTCGACGGATCCGAATAACGTCCCCTTGCTGTCACAAGCCTTCCCGCATTTGCTAACCATGGTACGCAAGCAGCTGTGTGAGGCCGAACGTCATTGCATGCTGAATCTGCTCGCTAGATACGTCGCACATTCAAGGTATCGCGGATTTGCAGTGATTTGGGAACGAAAAGGCGTCATCGATCACTCTGGCAAGAAACTGTCCATTCAACGGAAGACGCGAAACCCTGCCATTGTCACCGCGCTGGCACAAACTGGCGTGACCGTACCGATCAGGAAAACCAGGACAGGCCGGCAGAAGTTCGCCATCAGTGACTCCGACTTTCAGGTTCTTCGCGAAGCTCGGGGCACCCTGGTCCCCGTTAAGACGGCATCCCGGTACATGGGGATATCGGCCAAGCGTATTCGGGCGCTCGCAACAGCGAACTTGATTGCCTCGATCGAGACACGGATCGATACTAGATCCATCGACAGTCTGCTTGCCAACATCATGACTGCAGGTGGCGGCTATACCCTAGCGTTTGACGATCCAATTTGTCTAACCGAAGCGTTACGACGGTATGTTCCCGTTGAAGCCTCTGCACCATTCTTCCAGCAGATCATGAACGGTAGCGTGCGCCTTGCCGTCGAGCAGAGCACGATTCCGCCATTGCGGGGCATCGTCGTGGATCGTGGCAACGTGATATCAGCAACGAAGGTGCCCATCGAATCAAGCCCCCAGCTATCTGTTGTCGAGGCCGCCCGTCGACTAGGCGTGAAGCAGGAAGTGATGTACCACCTCATCGACAGAGGTCTGATGAGAGCGCAGATCGGTAAACTGGGGCGGCGGACAGCAAGAGTCGTCGATGTAGGCGACCTGGCGAGGTTCACTGCGCAATTTCTGCCACTATTCACGGCGGCGAGAGCCGTGGGAGTTTCTGCTCGCAAAGCGCCAGAGTGGGCCAGGCAGCACGGCATTCAAATCGTTTCCGGACCATCGGTCGACGGTGGGCGTCAGTATTGGATCCGCAGGCCGGCACCAAATGCTCCATAGAGTCGAACGTGAGGCATGAATCACCGCCTCTCGTTTTATGTACCAATCAGACGCTCAAGATGAACGAGACAAGCGATGCGAGTTTTTGTCGATACCGAATTCACCGACTTCATCGACTGCAATCTGATAAGCATTGCGTTGGTCGCCGATGATGGTCAGGAGTTCTATGCCGAGTGCGACGACTTCGATCGAAACACGTGCAGCGCGTTCGTCCATGAAGCGGTATTGCCGCAGCTAGGTCAATATCCCGATCGAGTGTTCTCTCGGGAGAGTCTCCAATTGGCACTCCGCGCATGGCTCGAATCATTCGAAGGCGGCATCTTCTGCATGGACTTCCCGGGGGACTGGGATCTTCTCGTAGATATCCTCGATGGTGTACCAAATGGCTGGCATGGGCTGCTTGTGCGTGATCAGGCAGACCAGGTCCGGTTGGAGTCCTACTACAAGCAGTTCGGCGGTCGCCACCATGCGCTACACGATGCCCGCGCTCTGCGTTATGCGATGCAAAATAAAACTCCGTCTGCGCATCCTACGACATCGAGCTCTGACTGACATCGATCGTGTTGCCTAAGAGACGAACTCATCAATCCGTTGAAGTACGGCGGGATCGTTTATCCCGCGGGCCGGATCGCACACGACGAGGCGGGATTGCAGTTCCGGGGCGGACGCAAATTCCTTAGGGGCATCGTCCAGAATCAGGATATCGGCCAACATCAGTCGGCGCCTCCGCATATAGTCCGCAATTCGTAGCGAGCGACTCTCGATGCGCCGATTCGTGAGATATATTTTGGTGGCCGCGCTCAGCTCGCGCAGATACTCATCTTGCAAGCGTTTGAGGTCGAACATATAGATCCAAGTGCTATGGATTGCGATGTCGACCGCTTTCCCACATACCCGTTCGGCCAACTTGGTCTGCAGCGAACAAACGCCCTGTCCCACGACCACCGGCCCGTTGGGCCCATATTCGAGTTCGCCGACAGAATTTGGATGCAGGACTCCATCGATGTCGAGGAATATCGTTGCCCTTTTGCTCATTGCGGAACTCGCCCTTAGGGAACAATAAGAGCACGCAGGATCACCAACAGTGCCGTTGGAAGCATGCCCCTTCCAGCGCTATTCTATGCTATGTGATTCCTCTCGATGGTAGTTAGATAGTTCAACAGCGACAACAACGATGATGATTGTTTAAAAAATTGGCGCGAACCGTCGGCCGATCGCGTTTTCATCGCGTCTCGACCTCAAGTTTGTCATCAGCACGCCGTTATGCACTCACCCCGTGCGACACATCCCTACGTCACGTCAGACGGCATGATTAATGGCTATTGATTAGCAATCGATTAGGCACATCCATGGACGCGAATACGAAATTTCTTGCACCGGATGCTGTCCGGGCCATCTTCGAAATCGTTCAACAAGCAATCCACTCCAGTCGCCCCAAAAGGGCTTTGACTTCCGTCGAGGTAAACGCCGACAAGGCGATTGCAATCTTTCTCTTTTGCGCAGGTTTCGGATTCGTCTTACTGCTCTGTCTTTTTGTGATTCACCACTTCTGGCCCATCCCAGTTCTGGCAACCCTGGCATTAGGCGTTGCGGTCGGCACGGAAATTTCCGGTCTTTTGTCACTAGTCGCAATTGTGGTACAAGCCATTCCCATGTTAAACCGTATACGCAAAAGACCTGCTGGACCAATACTTGAGTTGGCCAGCATTGATATTGATCGACTGCTACCACATTGCAATGATCTTATGCGCTTTTCCTTGCCGGAATTGGCCTATGTTCGCGAACATATCTCTCACCAGCGAGACGCGTTCGACAATCGACGTGGGCGGTTGATCGGCCAACTTGACAAAGTCGGGACGTTTCCAGCGCTCGCGACTCTTGGAATTAGCGTCGTCAAACTGATGCAGGATCAACACATTGCCCTGAACAACTCAATCGTCTGGACGATCGCAGGGTCCCTTGCAGCATTCTATCTCCTCAGCCTTCTGCTTGCTGATACAAGTGACAAGCTCACACAAGCGATCGGGTTGCTGAATTTCGTTATCGATAATCATCCGGGGAAAGGGGCCGACGAGTAGCATTGGTACGCCAACGCGCACTGCCTAGACGATGGATCTTCACGGTTGCTCTCATACACCATGTGCCGCATACAAAACTTCATGCAACTATCCAATGTTCGTTTGTACCTCAAGGCTCAATTGGCCCCATTCAACCGCTCATTTTTTTGGTCTGCAATCGTGCCAATAGAGGGATTGAGGGTTGCATTTTGGTGGGCGGCACCAGCTACGGTCGCCGTGTTATTTATCACACACTTCAAAAACCGACTACCCGCCAGTTATCTGGAAGCCGCTATTTCTGATGGAATAGGTCCGCACATATGGAACGTGGTAGGCATGCTCGGATTAGCGCTTTTCGGTCTAGCAGTGCTGTTTCCGAAGATCGAATTCATTGCGACCGGGGCATATCAAGTTTTGATCAACACTTATGGGATGGGTGGTTTGGCCATCGGCCTGTTGATTGGAAAGATGGGGACTCAGCTGCCGTCTTCACTGTCAAAACTCGAGCTGTGGAAGGCTTGGCTCGCAGGCACGGGCATCGGTCTACTCATGCTCGAACTGTTCGTGCTCAATTTTTCACTTTGGTGCTTCGCAAGCTTGATGCGATCAACAAAGGCGGATGACGGATTTCTACGCCGTGCAGCAAGCATCGATCTGCGGCTACGCCTATTCGCATTCATCTTACTGTCTATACTGCCTCCTGTCGTGTTTCTTGTCCGCGGACACTAGATCTCTCGGAGCAGCCGGCATTACCATCGGGTCAGCACAGCGCTCGTTCGACACGCACCCCGACCTAATCGGACATAGATAGCCGGCCGCAATCGATCACACAACGGCAACCATCGAATTGAGACTCGCGCTATAGGAGACCATATGCCAGACCGCCTACTCATAACACAAAATGCACAATTTTACTTTCCGAAAGCAGAGTTGACAGATGACTCGATAGGCGCCCTGTTAGACGCCGCATCTCAAAATATCGAAAAGAATAGCAATTTTTTGATCGATGAATTTAGGCAAGTGCGCATCGTACCCAATACAGATTTCACGTACACGTATTCTGCAAGAGCATTTCCTTCGTTCCGTCCCGTCTATTTTTTGACTGAAGACTTCCAAGATACAATACATGCGTACATCGTCATAATTGAAATTGGAAAATACATATCGATCTTCAAAAAAAGCTGCACCAATATATCCGACAAGATCGACGAACATTTCAATGCGATTGATCACTCGCTTCTAACATCAACCTTTGACGACGACGAAGTTGAGTTTCAAAAGATTGCACTGCGCAATATGACGATATCAGAGCGCGCGATGCGAGCAAGATCATATGAGGCCGCCGATTTAAAAGGCCTACTGTCGACACATGCCGCCGGACGATCAATCCCCTATTTTCTGAAAATTCGCCAAGGCTCAAACTTAAAAACTATTTCC
The DNA here is from genome assembly GCF_902833095.1 of Burkholderia sp. BCC1208. NCBI lineage: Bacteria > Pseudomonadati > Pseudomonadota > Betaproteobacteria > Burkholderiales > Burkholderiaceae > Burkholderia > Burkholderia sp. BCC1208. The sequence continues at coordinate 201,685 of NZ_CADFDY010000004.1, forward strand.
GCGAACTCCGGTCGAGTAGTCGAGGCCTCCGAACGAAAGAGGCTTGATGAAATCGCCCTTTGGGCAAAAGGTCAAGTTGACCTCATTGAAAATCCAAATACAAACAAGGCGTTTTTGGACTCCTTCGCAAAATTAGTCGATCTTAGCGAGGTACTAGCCGTCACCGAGCCTTCGGCCATTTTGATCGAGAGCGCGATGCTACACGACAGAATAATTAGAGAAAACATCCCTGCTTCCTATAAAACACGAAAGAAAAAATCGCTTTCACTAAACAAAGGCCGACTTGATCGAATCTTCAAAATTTTGGAGAAGGTGTATGAGGTCGACGGAGACCTGAAAGTAGTGGGTCACGAAAATACTTCAAGGCTCAGGAAAAACGAAAAATCAATCACATTCCTATCCATTCCCCTCCAGAGAATCAAGCTTACAGAGAACGGGAAGGATGTTTCTCTTCAGAAGTACATCATTAGGAACGGATTCTTTAGCATTTGTTTCGAGGATCCCAAGTACATGTATTTTATGGGGCGATGCTTTGAAGACTCATCCGGGATTTCCGAAATCGATAGCATACTAGACATTTTGATTGCCAAACCCGAGATCGCAAATGCCACTAGCGAAAAGGGTGAAATCAAATCGACCTCAACTGCATTCGATGCCAATTCAATGTTTGATATAGCAGAGACCATTCACGCTCATGACGATTACATTTTTTGTGATGATCTGGGTAATGAATGGGCTGATCATATTACTCTGAATAGTGCAGACTCATGCATTTGCTTTATCCATTCGAAGCACGGGGACGTTAGCCGATCCGCAAGCAAGCTTCATGACGTTGTTGGTCAAGGCATAAAAAATCTTGGCAACATGTATTTCTCAAAGGAACAATTCTCAAAGAAGGTCGACGAAAAATTCTCCAAGAGTTATTCCCAAGATACGGTACAGAGCGAAATTAGCCGAACCAGAAAAGGCGATTGCGCGGCAATTGACGACTACGTTAAACACCTCTTGCAAGACTATAAGCTTCACCGAAAAGCCATCCTATCATGCTCGTTTATATCAAAATCCGCCATTGAGATTGAATTCAATAAAATAAAAACCAAGCAGGCTGTTACGGGCAACATCATACAACTGCTGTGGATTCTGTCGTCTTTCGCGCATGCCGCGAAGGATATGAATGTCATCCCAATCATTTACTGCCAGGAATAAAGTGCGCGCGCCGACCGCCCCGTCTACAGGAGGGCATCGGTGCGCAAACTGATCAGTAAGCAGATTTTCGAATCAATTCTCCACCCACGACCGGAGTTCAGGCAGTGGGATCGAGGGCCGGCTGCTCTAAGGCAATCGTATCGACGACGGACTGGAGTTCGCATAGCAAGTCCGCCTGTTGGGCTTGCAAGTACTGGCGCACCGACTCGTTCTCAAGCAGCCTCGCAAGATAGCCCTTTGCGAGCACGAGGTTGAGCACGTCCTGTCCATAAGTCTGTTCGACCACCTTGTACTGTCCCTGCAGATTGCTCATCTCCCGTTCCATCTTCGCCATTTGCTCGGGGCTCACTCCGGCAAGCTTCCGCGGTTTCTTCCCTTCGACCAGCCGCGATGCCGGCGTCGCAACGAGCAACGCTTCAGCGTACGAGACAGACAGGTTGTTTGCGGCCACCATGAGCTCGACACATTCGACTTGCCGTGTGGGCTTCATCTTCCGCAGAGCTCGTGCGAGCTCCGGCGAAAACTGTCGGTCCTTCAGGAGCTCGGTCGCTTCAGCGCAAATCCCATCCAGCAATGCCATCCTCTTGATGATCTGAGACACATCTACCGACAGCGCCTTCGCCAACCGCTCCGGGGACACACCTCGTTCAACCGCCCGACGAATCATGAAGTGCTATATGAACGCGTCCCGTTTGCAACAGTTTTCTCGTGTTTCGACGGACAGGATGGGCTGCAGCTCTATATCCGGCCTTGATGCAGCTGGTGCAGCCGCTGCGGGCCCCTATGAAATTCGCTGACTCGCGCCTCATTCTCCTGGCGAGCTCGAAGCCCGTCACCTCATACAGGTTTAGCGAGTCCCGGTCCTACCTGGCTTGTCATCACACTCGATTGCTGCGCAACCTTTCGACGTTCACCCTGTGTTAAACGTTGATTTTCTACCTCGCGTGGCCGATTTCAGGCTGGCTTCACGCTCACGTAGTCCTTCCGGTACGGCCGCTCATGGGCCAGTACCGCCCAGATCGTCCGTGCCATCTTGTTGGCCAGTGCCACGATCACTACATTTGCTGGCCGCCGCTTCTTCATCTGCTCGACCCATGGGCCCGGCTCTTTCGCATGGTTCAACACGCTTCGCGCGCCGTGAATCAACAGCGTGCGCAGATAGGTGTCGCCCCTCTTGCTGATGCCGTGCAAGTTCACTTTGCCGCCCGAGCCCGTCTGCTTCGGTACCAAACCTGCCCACGCGGCGAATTCGCGTCCTGAGCGAAACGCCTTCGCGTCGCCCATCATCGCCACTGCCGCCGTCGACGTCAGCAAGCCCACGCCGGGTATCTCGCTGATCGCCGCAACGGCCTTGTCTTCCTTCTTCCATTCGCGCATCCGACGTTCGATCTCGGCAATCTGCTCGTCGAGCCTCGCCAACCCGTTCCACTGTTCACGCAACGTATCGATCAGCGCTGCCGGCAGGCGCTGCTCGAGCCGGTCAAGCGCGATGGGTATTTCCTGGTCCAGCTTCGCCCGGCCACGGCTCATCACCTCGCCGTACTCCGTCATCAGCCCACGCAATCCGTTGCTCTGCATCGTGCGGAACTTCACCAACTGCTCGCGCATCCGGTGCAGCGCCAGCATCGCCTGCTGCATTTCCGTCTTCACCGCCACTGGCCGGCCCGGCTGCTGCACCGCAAGCCAGATCGCTCGCGCATCCGCTGCATCGTTCTTGTTGCGGATGTTGAATGCCTTCACGAACTCCGCTGGCATCAGCCTGACCTCGTGACCCATTTGCCTTAGTTGTCGAGCCCAGTGGTGCGCACCGCCGCACGCTTCCATCCCGATCAGGCATCGCACACGGTTCGCGAAGTACTCGAGAAACTTCGCCCGTTTGATCGGTTTGTTCACGATTTCTCCAGTTGCCTGATCGACGTAATGCACCTGGAAAACCTGCTTGGCGATATCTACGCCCACGGTCATACTGTTCATCGTGGATCCTCCGGTTGCCGGGAAATGCATGCATTTTCCACCTGGGCACTTTGATGCCGTCGGCCCGTGAGGATCCACCCCTTCTTTCTGCTCTCACGGCTCCGGGTGGGACGCGTTCATTTCAATTCTCCTGGATAAAGTGGCACGAAGGGCGGTCAGGCATTGACGTCGACGACGATGCGGCCGCGCACCTTGCCGTCGATCAGTTCCGCGGCCAGCGGGATGGCGTCGGCGAGGCCGACCTAATGGCCGATGGCGCCCAGCTTCTCGACGTCGAGATCGGACGCGAGCCGGCGCCAGGCTTCCAGCCGTTCGGCGCGCGGGCACATCACGCTGTCGATCCCGACGAGCGTGACGCCGCGCAGGATGAACGGCGCGACCGTCGCGGGGAAATCCATACCCGCAGCGAGGCCGCAGGCCGTCACCACGCCGCGGTATCGCGTGGTCGCGCACACGTTGGCGAGGACGTGGCTGCCGGCCACGTCGACCGCGCCGGCCCATCGTTCCTTGCCGAGCGGCTTGCCGGGTGTGCTGAATGACGCGCGATCCAGAATGTCGGCCGCGCCGAGTTGCCGCAGGTAGTCGGCATCGGCCGGACGGCCCGTCACGGCGACGACCCGGTATCCGAGTTGCGCTAGGATCGCGGTGGCGACGCTGCCGACACCGCCTGCCGCGCCGGTCACGACGATCTCGCCGTCGTCCGGGCGCACGCCGTGCCGTTCCAGCGCCATCACGCACAGCATCGCGGTGTAGCCGGCCGTGCCGATCGCCATCGCCTGTTGCGGCGAAAACGCGGCGGGCAGCGGCACCAGCCAGTCGCCGTCGACCCGCGCCTTCTGCGCGAGGCCGCCCCAATGCGTTTCGCCGACGCCCCAGCCGTTCAGCACGACCTGGTCGCCGGGACGGTAATCCGCGTGCGTGCTCGCTTCGACTTCGCCGACCAGGTCGATGCCCGGCACCATCGGGAACCTGCGCACCACCGGGCTCTTGCCGGTGATCGCGAGCCCGTCCTTGTAGTTCAGCGTCGAATAGCCCACGCGGATCGTCACGTTGCCGGCGGGCAACTGCGCGTCGTCCAGCGTGTGCAGCCGCGCGTGCTGGCCGGTTTCGTCCTTGTCGATCACGATGCCCTGGAACATCCGTCCTCCTTTCTAGACCGATCGTCTAGTTAATGGCAAAAAAATTCAGCGGCGGGGTAATCCATTGAAGAAAAACCGAGCGAACAACGCCAGCGGCACGTCGCTGCGCTCCAGCTTCGCGCGCAGCACGGCGCCTTCCCAGCCGATCCAGAAAAACGCGGCCAGCTCGGCCGGTTCCGCCGAAGCGGCCAGTTCGCCGGCTTGCTGCGCGGCGGCCAGGCAATCGGCGAGGCGACGTTGCCAATCTTCGAACGTCGCGCGCAGCCGTGCGCGGAAGCTTTCGGGCAGCGCGCCCATTTCCTGTCCGAGATTGCCGATCAGGCAGCCGCGGCTGAACGCGTAGCGGGCCATGCCGTCCCGCGCGTCGTCGACGAACGCCTGCACGCGCTGCAGCGGCGCGTGCGCCGTATTGCCGAAATGGCGGTCCAGCTTGCGCGCGAAGAAATCGGCGTAGCGGTCGATCAGTTCGAGGCCGAACGCTTCCTTGCTGTCGAAGTAGTGATAGAAGGAGCCCTTCGGCACGCCGGCGCGCCCGAGGATCTCGTCGAGCCCGGTGGCCGAGAAGCCCTTTTCGGTGAGGATCTCGAGGCCGGTGCGCAACAGCATGTCACGCGTGGCGACGAGGTCCTCGTGCTGTTTCGGTGGCCTGCCGCGGCGGCGGGGCTGATCGGTTCGAACGTCCATGGGCGAATAATAGACCGTTCGTCTCAAAAATCAATGGGCGGAGCGTCATTTATGAAACCGCGTTCGGCGTGCAGCCACTAAAGGCGACGCAGGTGCGTACGGTGCGCCGATTGAAGGGGTGGCGGTGCCCTCCCCATTTCCGACCGGGTGCCATGAGCCATCACCATGCGATGTATTGCCAACGATCTTGCGATCCATACCCAGTCGAGCGGCGATGGCCGAAACACTCTGCTGATGCAGTTCCAGAGTCGTCATCACTTCCTCCAACTCGAATGGCCGCGACCCGAAGCTGGAACGCAGCGGTAGAACTGGGCAGGCAGTTCACGTCACGGCATCATTGACCAAAAATGGTCAACGGTCGCGTTGCACGTCCATGCCGCTTTGTCTACGGTTAAGTCTCCCTTGGCGTCCGGCACGATGACCGCCGTCGGCCCGGCGAATGACCGGTTCGACGTGGAGGCTCACGGGCTTGTGCTGCATTGGCGCTGCCCGAGCCGCGGCACAGGCAGCGATTGCAGCCGGGACGATGCGATGAAACATACAAATCATGGAGACACTGATGCAGGAAGTTTGTGAGACGCTCACGTCCGCCGAACCCGCTTCGTCCTCGGCGGCCCAGCCCGCTCAGGCGCGCCGGTCGATGCGGTTCATCGCGATGATCGCGACGCTCGGTGGCCTGCTGTTCGGTTATGACACCGGGGTCATTAATGGGGCGCTGGCATACATGACCCAGGATCTCGGGCTGACACCGCTCACCGAGGGGCTCGTCACCAGTTCGCTGCTGCTCGGCGCCGTGCTCGGCTCCGTGGCCTCGGGCCTGGTAGCGGACCGCTATGGGCGGCGGATGAGCATCATGCTCCTGGCGGTCCTGTTCCTCGGTGGCGCGTTGTCCAGTACCTTCGCCTCGACCGTCGACTTGCTCATTGCCTCGCGATTCGTGCTGGGCATCGCGGTCGGCGGGGCGTCGATCTGCGTGCCGACCTACCTGGCCGAATTGGCGCCCGCGCATCGCCGAGGACAGATCATCACGCAAAACGAGTTGATGATCGTGTCCGGGCAAATGATCGCGTTCATCGTCAATGCGGTGATCGGTAGCTTGTGGGGCAGCGAGCATGGCGTCTGGCGCTGGATGCTCGCCGTCGCGACGCTGCCGGCGGTCGGATTGTGGTTCGGCATGCTGGTGATGCCGGAAAGCCCGCGTTGGCTGGCGTCGAAGGGCAAGCTGCACGCGGCCTGGAAGGTGTTGCAACAGGTGCGCGACACGCAGGCCGCGCGGCACGAATTCGATTCGATTCGCCACGCGGAGCAGCGCGACACCCATCCGGTCCGTCGTAACGGACCGGGCTTGTCGGCGCCTTGGGTCCGGCATGTCTTTTGGGTTGGGATCGGGATTGCCATCGTCATGCAGGCGACCGGCGTCAATTCGATCATGTTCTACGGTACGCAGATCCTGACGAGTTCGGGCTTCGGACGGGAGACGGCGCTGATCGGCAACGTCGCGAACGGCGTGATTTCGGTCGCGGCGACCCTGGTCGGCATCCAGGTGCTCGGCAGGCTCGGGCGCCGGCCGATGTTCCTCATCGGGCTGAGCGGCACGACGCTGTCCTTGCTGACGATCGGTCTCTTTTCCCTGTTCTTGCCCGTTTCCTTTCTGCGCGCTGGCCTGATTCTGGCCGCCATGGCCTGCTTTCTGGGCTTCATGCAGGCGCTGATCGCGCCGGTGTGCTGGGTGCTGCTGGCCGAACTGTTTCCGCTGCATATCCGCGGCTTCGCGGTGGGTGTCGCCGGTTGCGTGCTGTGGATGGTCAATTTCGTGCTCGGCCTGAGCTTCCCGTCGCTGGTCGCCTACGCCGGCATTTCGAGCACCTTCTTCGTATTCTTTGCCATCGGCTTGATGTCGATTGCGTTCATCTGGCGCAACCTGCCCGAAACGCGGGGGCGCAGCCTCGAGGAGATCGAAGCGCATTTCCGCGGCTTGTACGGCGACACGGAGCAGGCACGATGAGCGAGGACTCGGTTGTGACACCAGCCGGCACGAGGCGCAAGCGCGACGCCCGGTTCGTCGAGATCGCGGCCGAGGCCGGCGTCAGCGAGGCCACGGTCAATCGGGTCCTCAACGAGCGGGGCAGCGTATCGGAATCGGCGCGCGAGCGGGTGATCGCGGCGGCACGCCGGCTAGGCGTGCGCCGCGTGCTACCGGATTGCCGGCACGGGCTGATTCATATCGACGTGCTCCTCTCTCACGGCGACACGCCGTTTTTTCGCCGCCTGAACGCGGCATTGCAGCGTTCGGCCCAGATACTCGATAAACGCATCGTTCTGCATCGGTTGATTCTTCCCGAATCGGATCGGGCGGTGGTCGATGCTATCGGCAATTGCCGCTACCGCAGGGCCGGCATGATCATCACGACGCGCGACACCGCGCCCGTGCGCGCGGCGTTGAGCGATGCGATCGCCGAGGGCGAAAAGGTGGTGACGCTGATGACCGACATCAGCGAGATTGCGCGTACCCACTTCGCGGGGATCGACAACGTTGGCGCCGGCCGCACCGCAGGCTACTTCATCGGGCGGCTCGCCAAGCGGGCCGGGCGCGTGCTCAAGCTTTGCGGAAGCCGCAGTTTCGGCGCGCATCGCGACCGGATCGCCGGTTTTCGCGCGGCGCTCGAGGGGGCCGAAACCGAGCTCGAGTATCAGGGCGTCGAAATCGAGACGCTCGACAATGCCGATGCGTGTTATCGCGCCGTATTGCCGGCGCTGAAGCAGGGGGACCTGGTCGGCATCTACAACAGCGGTTACGGTTCGGCGGGCATCGCCGCAGCGCTCAGGGAATTCGATGTGGCCGGCAAGGTGGTGTGGGTCGGTCACGAGATGCTGGACGAGCATCGTGTCTATATCGACGAAGGCACGATGGATATCGTGATCGACCAGAATCCCGACGCACAGGTGATTTCCGCGTTGCAGCACATGCTGTACGGTTGCGGGGTGCTCGAGGCCACGCCGCCGGGCGGCCCTGTCGAGTTCGGTGTGTTCTGCGCCGCGAATGTGCGGCGCAGCCCTTATCTTTCCCCACACGACTGAGCGGCCGCGACACGTGCGCACAGGGCGGCCCATGGCCGAACCGCATTGCCGACAGTCGTCTGCCGTTGTCCGCCACGCATGCCAGCCGGCCCGCAAGGGCCGGCGTCACATCCCGGGCGACTACTTCGTCAGCATCCATTCATGCGCCGGATCGTTGCGGAAGTGCCAGACCCGCTTCGGTCCCGCCATCACGTTCAGGTAGTAGCTGCGATAGCCATGCGGTGCGACCACCGGGTGATAGCCTTTCGGCACCATCACGACGTCGTGATTCTCGACCGCATAGGCTTCGTCGATATCGCGCGAATCGGTGTAGACACGCTGGAATGCGAACCCCTGCTCCGGGTCGAGCCGATGGTAATAGGTCTCTTCCAGCACGCTTTCGGCCGGGATTGCATCGACGTCATGCTTGTGCGGCGGATAGCTGGACGCGTGGCCGGCTGGCGTCACCACCTCGACCACCAGCAGTCCTTCGGCCGGTTCCGTTTGTGGAAGGATGTCGCAGACGTAGCGAGTATTGGTGCCGCTGCCGCGTACCGAACGCGCGATCGACGCGGGCTCGATCAGGCGGGCGTCGTATCGGCCGGTGGCGGGCGCCGTGCAGAGCGCGATTTCGGCCGCGTCGGCAGCGTCGATCGACACGTTGCGACCCGGCGGCACATAGGCCGCATGGGGCGAGCGGTCCTCGAACACGCTGCGTCGTCCGCCGATGTCGCGCCAGACCCGATCACCGGTCGTGAGCGTCACGGTGCCGGTCAGCACCACGATGCAGAGTTCATCGCCGCCGGTGTCGACCTCGAACCGCTCGCCAGCCGCGAGCCGTTTGGCGGCGAAACCGACGTGGCGCCAACCGGCGCTGGCCGGCGTGACCGTGACGATATCGCGCCCGCTTGCACGCCCCTTGATCAGCAGATTGCTCATGCTGCCTCCTGTTGTGGCCGAGCCTGACGCCAGACGCGAATCAGTGTCTCGAACGACACGCGCACGCGGCGTATCACCTCGCGGTCGTCGATCTCGCCGGCGAACCAGGCGCGACTCGGCTCGTAAAAGATTGAGCGGCCGACCGTGAAACCGCGGCAGGTCCGGCTGGCGGCAGCGTCGATGAAGCCTTGCACGAGCGTTTCGAGCGGTGCGTTCAAGCCGAGAAGCACGACGCCACGGCAATATGGATCGTGCGCTTCGATCAGCGCGTCGATGCGGCGCCAGGTTTCAGCCGGCATCGATTCGAGTTTCCACCAGTCGGGCTCGATGCCGAGATCGTAGAGGCGTTCCAGCGCGCGGACCACGACGTCCTGCGATGCGGGGCGATCCTTGGGCGGGATCACTTCCAGCAGCAGTTCGTGACCGCTGACCGATACCGCCTGCTGGAGCGCCTGCAACTGCGCTTCCTGTTCGAGCCGATGTTCAGGGGCATCGTCGGGGTGGTACTGAACGAGGCACTTCACGATATGCTCGCGCGGCCAGGACAGCAGCGCCGACCCGATCGACCGTCCGTGTTCGAAGCGCAGCGGGTTCGAACCCGGCAGTTCGACAGGGCGACCGATCCACCAGTTGCGGCCGGTGGCGGCATTGAGCGCATCCTGACCGAAGCGGTCGTCGATCAGCACGGCCATCTTGCCCTGGCCGCCGATTTGGGCCTCGGTCTCGGCGACGGCTTCGACAAAGAGCTGCTTGAGCGTGCCGATCTTCCGTTCGTCGGCGCCGGCTTGACGCGCCAGGTCGGCGAGCTGGTCGCGGTGGTCGAACGCAAAGCCGAGCACCTCGTCCCATGGCTTGCGGTTCGGGCTGACGCGATGCAGGCGGTTCAGCGCAGGGTCACGGTCGGGCCGGCCCATGCGGGCCGAATTCGCGAGGAAATAGTCGAGTTCGGCCGTCGTCGGCATGGCCGGTGCACAAGCGTGGCGCGAGACCACCAGCGCGCCGCAAGCATTGGCGTACGCGCAGCAGCGGGTTTCATCGGCGCCGGTCAGCCAGCCCTTGAGGAAGCCGGAGATGAAGGCGTCGCCGGCGCCGAGCACGTTCAGCACCTCGACTTGCACGCCGCCATGCAAGCGGCCGTCGTCGATGCTCGCCGGAATCCCCCCGTCGAGTATCGTGCAGCCGAGCGGGCCGCGCTTGACCACCAGAGTGGCGGGCGTGGCCTCGCGAACGACGCGCAGTGCAGCCATCAGATCGTCATGGCCGCCGGCGATGCGGAATTCCTCTTCGGTGCCGACGATCAGGTCGAACATCGGCAGGATGCCGCCCAGGTGGCGGCTGACGCTGCCATCCGCGATGAAGCGCGTCTCGCCGTCCGCCTTCCCGGTGAGGCCCCACAGCACGGGCCGGTAATCGATGTCGAGCACGGTGCGGACATCGTGACGTCGCGCGTAATCGAGCGCCTTCATGCTGGCGCGATGGACACGCTCGGTCGAGAAATGCGTACCGGTGATCAGCAGGGCGCGGCTCGACGCGATGAACGATTCGTCGATGTCCTGCTCGTCGATTGCCATGTCGGCGCAATTCTCGCGATAGAACACCAGCGGAAACGTGTCGCGATCCTTGAGGCCGAGCAGGACCAGCGCGGTCAGGCGCTCCGGGTCGATGCGGATCTGGCTGACGTCGCAGCCCTCCTGCTTGAGCGCGTCGAGGAGAAACCGGCCCATATGGTCGTTGCCGACCCGCGAGAGCATCGCCGATTTCAGCCCGAGCCGGGCCGTGCCGAAGGCAATGTTGGCGGACGACCCGCCAAGGTAGCGGGCGAAGCTGGTGACGTCCTCGAGGCGGGCGCCGACCTGCTGGCCGTAGAGATCGACGGCGAGCCGTCCCAGGCAGATCAGGTCGAACTGGCGTTCGGACGCGAGCGTCGGTGTATGCACGATGAGTTCCTGTCGTCTTGAGTCTGAGCGAATAAGCGAATGAGCGGATGAGCGGTGCCGGACGTCAGGCGAGGCCGAGGCCGCGCTTGACGGTATCCAGCATCATCCGGCTCGATTCGTCGGCCCGGTCTTCCCAGGCGAACACGGCCACGGTCGCGATGCCGTCGAAGCCGATCTCGCGAATCTTCGAGAAGAACGTGTCCCAGTCGATTTCGCCCTGGCCGATGTCGAGGTGCTGGTGCACGGTGGCTGTCACGCCGGGGGGATTCACGATGTAGCGCAGGTTCGAGGACGCGCGATGGTTGTAGGTGTCGGCGATGATCAGGTGCGTGAGCTTCGGCCTCGCATATTCGAGCATCGCGGCGATGTCGCCGACGCCGTCGTCGTAGAAATAGGTGTGCGGCACCGCGTAGAGATAGTTGAGCCAGGGTTTGTCGAGGCCACGGACGATATCGACGGATTCGTTGTTGCGCTCGCAGAAGTCGTACGGATGCGCCTGGATGTCGAGGCTGATGCCTTCGCGCTCGAACACGGGCATCAGTTCCTCCATCGAGCGCATGAACTGGTTCTCGCTGGCGAGCGCATGGTTCGACTGGCCGCTGAATTCCGTGTTCATCAGAGGGCATTCCATTTCGACTGCCACCTGGATCGCGCGTTTCCAGTTGCGCACAGCCGCCTCGCGCAGCGACTCGTCGGGGCTTGCCCAGTGATACAGCGGCAGCAGCGACGACAACTGCACGCCGGTGTCGCGCAGCGCGGCTTTGAATTCCTGAATGCGCGCCTTGTCGACGCGTGGATATTTGTAGAACGGCAGGAAGTCTTCGCGCGGCGACAGTTCGATATAGCTGTAGCCGAGTTCGGCGACTTTCTCGACCATCTTCGGCAGCGGCAGATGGCGGTACATGTAGGGATCAAGTGCGATACGCATGTCGGTTCCTCGTGAAAAGGGCGGAATGACGCGGCAGGGAGCGCGCCCCGCATCGGGTGGTTCGGTCGAATCAGTAGCGCCGGGCGGTGGCGAGTGCGGTCTTCATCCGTTCGGCGGCGCGCTCGACGCGCTCGCTGGTTGAAACTTCCGGCACGCCCACGTGCCACCACGAGCCGTACTTGTGCACCATCGTCTTGGGGAGGACCTTGATGTCGATGAGGGTGGACACGCGCTGCGTGCGGGCATCGGCGAGCGCGGCCTCCAGTTCGTCGACGTTGCGCACCGTGTAGGTCTTGCAGCCGTAGGCCGCCGCATTGGCGGCGAAATCGACGGGCACGAATGCACCGTCGAGCCGGCCGGTGTCGGCATTGCGGCGCCGGAATTCGGTGCCGAAGCTGCCCATACCGTGTTCCATCTGCAGGTTGTTGATGCAGCCGAAGGTCATGTTGTCGAACAGCAGGACGTTGATCTTGCGGCCTTCCTGGATCGACGTGACGAGTTCCGAGTGCAGCATCATGTATGACCCGTCGCCGACGAACGCGAACACGTCCTTCTCGGGTTGCGCGAGCTTGACGCCGAGTGCGGCGTTGACTTCGTAGCCCATGCAGGAATAGCCGTATTCGACGTGATAGCTGTCCTCACCCTTGGCCCGCCAGATGCGCTGCAGGTCCCCGGGCAGGCTGCCGGCGGCGGCCACCACCACGTCGCGTTCGGTCAGCTTGCGGTCGAGCACGCCGAGCACACGCGACTGGGTCAGCGACGAGCCGGTCATGCGCGCGAATTCGTCGAGCACCGCGCGATCGAGGTGATCGTCGATTTCAGGTACGAAATGCTCGGCGCCGTAAGTCACGGCAAACAGGCGTTCTTCTTCCGCACGCAGGCGGCCGATTGCCTGTGCGATCTCGTCGCGATAGCCGTGCCGGCCGTCGCGCGGGTAGCCGGCGCCGTCCAGCGCGGCGGCGAGCGCGCTCAGGCCGGTCTTTGCGTCGGCCTGGATCGACAAGCCGTCGAGTTTGCCGGCGTCGAAGCCGTTGAGGTTGAGGTTGACGAACCGCACCTCGGGATCCTGGAACAACCATTTCGATGCGGTCGTGAAATCGGTGTAGCGCGTGCCGACGCCGATCACGAGGTTCGCGCGGCGCGCGATCTCGTTGGCTGCCAGCGAGCCCGTTTCGCCGATGCCGCCGAGGTTGAGCGGATGATCCCAGGGCAGCGCGCCCTTGCCGGCCTGCGTATGCGCGACCGGAATGTCGAAGCGCTCGGCGAAGCGGCGCAGCTCGGCGGCGGCGCCGGCGTAGCGCACGCCGCCGCCGCAGATCAGCAGCGGGCGGGTGGCCGGCGCGATCAGGGCAGTGGCACGCGCAATCGATTCCGGCGCGGCGGGGCGACGGTCGATGTAGTGCACGCGCTCGGCGAGGAAGCTTTCCGGATAGTCGTAAGCCTGGGCCTGCACATCCTGCGGCAGCGCAAGGACCACCGCGCCGGTGTCGGCCGGATCGGTCAGCACGCGCATCGCGTTGAGGCAGGCGCTCATCAGTTGCTCGGGACGCACGATGCGATCCCAGTACTTGCTGACCGCACGGAATGCGTCGTTGGTGCTGATCGACAGGTCGTGCGTCTGCTCGATCTGCTGCAGCACCGGGTCCGGCTGCCGCCCGGCATGCACGTCGCCCGGCAGCAGCAGCAACGGAATGCGGTTGGCGCTGGCGGTCGCGGCGGCCGTCACCATGTTGGCCGCGCCTGGGCCGACCGACGAGGTACACGCATAGATCTGCCTGCGGCGCCGTTGCTTGGCGAAGCCGATCGCCGCGTGCGCCATGCCCTGTTCGTTGCGGCCCTGATGCACGACGAGCCGGCCGGGATCCTGCTCGAGCGCTTGGCCGAGGCCCAGTACGTTGCCGTGTCCGAAGATCGTGAAGATGCCCTTGACGAACTTGATGCGCTCGCCGTCGATCTCGACATACTGATTGTCAAGAAAGCGTACGAGTGCCTGCGCCATCGTTAGCCTGATATGACCCATGAATGATCCGTGCAGTGGAAAGGGATGAATGCAGGGAGGCAACGCGAGGCGATATCGGCGCGCCGCGCCGACGCCATCGCTTCGCCTGCGAGCGCAAATGCGCGGCGGGCAGGGACGTGTCTCCAGCATTGTTTTCGCGGCGCAAGCGTGGAACCAACCGGCTCGGCTCGTCGCGTCGGCTACGTCGCGTTCGTCAATAAATTACGAGGTCCGGCGCTTGCTCATCAACAGAAAGATTGACCATTTATGGTCATTGGGCAGGGGCTGTTCGATGCTCATGTCATGACCATTTATGGTCACGAATGTTGTTGCAGCGGCATCGTGCGTCTCTAAACTTCGATACCGAACAATCGAATGAGGTCTCGAGACTCACGGTCCAAAACGGCCGTGAGAGAACCGATCGAGCCGCCGGAGACATGAATCGACCGCATCCGCTTGCTGCGCAAGCGCCGCCGGCCCTGGCCATCGCTCCCGTACTCGTCTCGTTCGTTTGAACCTCTGCCGGTCGGGCATGACATGCACGCATTTCGACAAGCAGGTCAACTGAAAATATTTAGGAATTCGATATATGAGCAAGAAGCTTCGTATCGCGGTAGTCGGGGCCGGTCTGATGGGAGCCGATCATGTCGACCGCATCGCACGTCGCATCGTCGGCGCCGAAGTCTCGGCCGTGGTGGATATCGACGCAGCCCGTGCCCGTGCCGTCGCTGACAAGGCGCCGGGGGCCGTGGCGGTGGCGGGGATCGAGCAGGTTCTGGCGGATCGCCTGGCCGATGCGGTCGTTATTGCCACCCCCGGCTTCCTGCACGAAGCCACGCTGCTGCAGGTGCTGTCCGAGGGGCTGCCGATCCTGTGCGAGAAGCCGTTGACGCCCGACGCGCAATCGTCCTGGCGCGTCGTCGAAGCCGAGGTGAAGCTCGGGCGCAAGCTGATCCAGGTCGGCTTCATGCGCCGCTTCGACGCCGAATACCGGCAACTGCGCGAGCTGATCGCTACGCGACGGCTCGGCGATACGCTGATGCTGCATTTTTCGCATCGCAACGCCGCCACGCCGGCAAGCTTTACGAGCCAGATGCTGGTGAACGATTCCGTGGTGCACGAGTTCGACGGCATCCGCTTCCTGACCGGCGATGAAATCGCGTCGGTGCAGGTCCGGCTGGGCCGCCCGACGCGACATGCGCATCCGGGGCAGCACGATCCGCAGCAGGTCCTGATCGAAACGGTGAGCGGCGTGCTCGCCGATGTCGAGATCTTCGTCAACGCGCGCTTCGGCTATCAGGTGGCCACGCAGGCGGTGTTCGAGGACGGCATCGTCAACATCGGCAACGACGGCGGCCCGTACGTGCGCAGCGCCGGGCAGTGGGGCGGGTCGGTCACCCCGACCTTCGTCGAGCGATTCAGCGCTGCGTTCGATCTCGAGGTGCAGACGTGGGTCGATGCCGCGCGCAACGGCACGATCGACGGGCCTTCCGCCTGGGACGGCTATGCCACGGCGGCGTGCTGCGAAGCGGGCGTAGCGGCCCAACGCAGCGGCGAGAAAGTTGCCGTGACGCTGAACGAGAAACCGGCGCTTTACCGCGACGCCTGACGTCGCACGGATATGTTTCACCGAGGCGCGCCGGTACGTTTCGGTGCGCCGGACCTCACCACCAAGACAGTCGGATAACCCCATGAAACTTTCGTTCTGCACGGACAGCCTCGGCCACCTGCCGTATGAAGCGATGCTCGACACGCTGTGTGAAATGGACGTCTTCGGTGTGGAAATGACCTCGGGCGGATGGTCGTCCGCGCCGCATCTCCGCACCGACGAACTGCTGGCCGACGCGAGCAAGCGTCGCGCGTTGCTTGCCGCGTTGGAGAGCCGCGGCATGGAAATCGCCGCGCTGAACGTGTCGGGCAATCCGCTCGATCCGGGCGCGCTCGGCGTGAAGCACAAGGCCGACATGGAAAAGGCGATCCGCCTTGCTGGCGAACTCGGCGTCCGCAAGATCGTCGCGATGAGCGGCCTGCCGCCGGCCAGCCCCGAGGATCGCGTGCCGAACTGGATCACCTATACGGTGAGCTGGCCGGCGACGCTCAAGGGGTGCCTCGACTATCAGTGGAACGACGTGGCGATTCCGTACTGGAAATCGCTGGTTGCCCAGGCGCGCGAATCGGGCGTTGAGAAGTTTGCGTTGGAAAACTTCAGCGCGATGCTGGTCTGGAATCCGGAAACGCTGTTCCGGCTGCGCGACGCGGTCGGTCCGATGGTCGGCCTTAACCTCGATCCGAGCCACCTGATGTGGATGGGCGCCGATCCGATCGCTGCGGCCCGCGCCCTCGGCGACGCAATCCATCATGTACACGGCAAGGACGCGCGCCTCGAACGCGGCATGGTGGACGTCAACGGCCTGCTCGAAACGAAGCGGGTCGAGGATGTCGGCCGGCGCGCGTGGAATTACGTGGCGGTCGGTTGCGGCAAGGACCTCCAGTGGTGGAAGGAGTTCTTCTCGGTGGTGCGCATGACCGGCTACAACGACTGGGTTTCGCTCGAGATGGAAGACATGACGATGTCGGTTGAGGCCGGTATCGCCACGTCGATCGATGCACTGAAGCAGACCATCAGCCGCTAGCCAGTCTCGGCCCGGCAAGGCCCTGCGCACGCGACAGACCAAGAAACACAACGGAGACAGGCATGCGGGGCGCCACCGGCGCGCCGCGGCGGAACCGTCCATGCGCAGCGTCGCGCGGACGTCTCGCCGTCATGCCATCGGGCCGGCCTCGGCCGGCCCAGGAGGAGCAGCCACATGGCTAGCGAAGAACCGCAATACGTGCTCGAGATGCAGGACGTATCGAAGGCATTCCCAGGCGTGCTCGCGCTCGACCGAGTCAGCCTCAGGGTGCGTGGGGGCACCACGCACGTGCTGGTCGGCGAGAACGGCGCCGGCAAATCGACGCTGATGAAGATCCTGTCCGGCGAGCATCGCGTCGATTCGGGCGAGATCCGCTTCAAAGGCGCGCCGTATCGTCCCGCCGGTACGAAGGCGGCGCTCGAGACCGGCGTGGCGATGATCCACCAGGAACTGAGCCCCGTTCTCGACATGTCGATCGCCGAGAACATCTTTCTCGGTCGCGAGCCGACCTATGGGGCGTTCGGTGCACTGTCGCGCGGGATGATCGATTTCCGGCGCATGGAGCGCGATACGCAAGCGTTGCTCGATCGCCTCGGGCTCGAGTACACGCCACGCCAGAAGATGCGCGAACTCAGCGTGGCAGGCATGCAGCTGATCGAAATCGCGAAGGCGATTTCGCGTCGGGCATCTGTCGTCATCATGGACGAACCGACCTCGGCGATCAGCGACACCGAGGTCGGCATGCTGTTCGAGCAGATTCGAGACCTGAAGTCGCGCGGTGTCGCGATCATCTACATCAGCCACAAGATGGACGAGATCTTCCGGATCGCGGACGACATCACGATCATTCGAGACGGCCGCTACGTGGAGTCGGGCCACGCCAGCGACTACGACGAGAGCCGCCTCATCGCGGCGATGGTCGGCCGGCCGATCTCGAGCATCTTCCCGAAGCTCGACGCGCCGATCGGCGAAACCGTGTTCGAGTTGCGCAACGCGACGCGCCATGGCGTGTTCTCGAACATCGGTTTCAGCGTGCGGCGCGGCGAGATCGTCGGGCTGGCCGGGTTAATTGGTGCGGGGCGGACGGAAGTGGTGCGCGCGATATTCGGGCTTGATGCGCTGGACGACGGCGAGATTGTTCTCGAGGGTATGCCGTTGCGGATCAAAGGCACAGGCAGCGATGTCGCGATCCGCAACGGGATCGCGATGGTATCCGAGGATCGCAAGGGCGAAGGGCTCGTGCTGTGCCGCTCGGTGATGGAAAACATCTCGCTCGCGAACCTGAAGGGTTTCTCTCGGTGCGGCTTTCTCGACGTGCGCCGCGAGCGCGCCGAGGCCACGCGGATGCGTGAGATGCTGAAGATCAAGACCGCGGACCTGCTGACCGTTACCGGCAATCTCAGTGGCGGCAACCAGCAGAAGATCGCTATCGCGAAATGGCTACTGCGCGACCTGAAGGTGCTGATCCTCGATGAACCGACGCGCGGCATCGACGTCGGCGCGAAATCCGAAATTCACCGTCTGATGTCGCAGTTCGCGCAGCAGGGGCTGGCCATCATCATGATCTCGTCCGAACTGCCGGAGATTCTCGGCATGAGCGACCGTGTGATCGTGATGCGCGAGGGCAGGGTGGCCGGCGAGCTGAGCCGGGGTGAGGCCTCGCAGGAACGAATCATGAAACTGGCAACCGGAGGTCAATGATGTTGGACAGCATGCAGGAAAATTCGATGCAGCCGCGCGCCGGCATCATGGCCTGGCTGAAGGGCGCGAGCCCGGCCGAGATTTACCGCAAATACGGCACGATGCTGATCTTCATCGGCATCGTGGTGCTCGCTTCGCTGGTCAGCGATGCGTTCCTGACCGTTCCGAACCTGACCAACGTGTTGCGGCAAGTGGTGGTCGTCAGCCTGCTCGCATGCGGTGTGACCTTCATCATCATTCTCGGGCAGATCGACGTGTCGCTGGGCGCGGTCGTGGCCCTGACAGGCACGATCGCGGCGAGCGTGATGTCGCTTACCGGCAGCATCGCACTGGCGATAGCGGCCGGGCTGGCGATGGGAGTGGTGGTCGGCTTCGTCAACGGCTTCATCGTCACGACGTTCGGCATTCCATCGTTCATTACCACACTCGCGATGACGACAGTGGCGCGCGGCGGCATCCTGCTCTATACCGGCGGCGCGCCCGTCAGCGACCTGGGCGATTTCACCGTTATCGGCCAAGACTCGGTCGGACCGGTGCCGATCTCGGTACTGATCCTGATCGCCGTGCTCGCGGTGTCGTGGGTGCTGCTGAATCGCACGCGCTTTGGCCGTTATGTCTATGCAACCGGCGGCAACACGCGCGCCGCGCTGGCCTCCGGTATCAATACGCGACGCGTCACGACGATGGCTTTCGTCTACAGCGGCGTGCTGACCGCGATCGCCGGCATCGTGCTGATGTCGAGGATCAACTCGGGCCAACCGGCTGGCGGCGTTGGCTACGAGTTCGATGCGATCACGGCTGTGGTGGTGGGCGGCACCAGCCTGATGGGCGGGACCGGCACGATCATGGGTTCGATGATCGGATCGCTGATCATCGGCGTGATCAACAACATCCTCAACCTTCTGAACGTCAGCTCCTACTGGCAGCAGATCGCCAAGGGGCTGATCATCGCGGCCGCCGTGATTCTGGACGTCAAGACCAAGAACGGTCGCGGCAAGCGCGTACGGCGTCCGGCCTGAGATCGGAACCGGACGAGCCGGATCTCCGGCAAGCAGTGAAGCAGCAAGCGAAGCATTTGCAGAAAAGTCGATGTTCAACCTGCAGCAGGTCAGACAACAACGGAGGAGCGTATGAAGGTTTGGAAACAAGTAGCGGTGGCGGTATTCGGGTTGGTGGTGCTGGCGGCATCGGCCAACGCAGCCGACAAGAAATTCGTGATCGGTTACACGAATCTTGCCGACACCGATGTGTTCACGATGAGCCGGAAGACGGCCTTTGCAGATGCGGTCAGGGCGGACCCGAACGTGAGCGTGGTCTACACCGATGCGAACGGCGACGTGAGCCGCCAGCTCGACCAGATCGACAACTTCATCGCGCAGAAGGTCAACGTGATCATGATCGTGCCGGTTGACTATCGCGGCATCGTTCCCGGGGTCGAGCGTGCCAACAAGGCCGGCATCCCGGTGATCGCGCTGGGCATCCAGTCCGCTGGCGGCAAGTACACGTTCGTCGGTTCGAAAAACTACGATGCTGGACGTCTGCAGGCCGAGTACTTTGATTCGGTCCTGCCGAAGAACGCGCAGATCCTCTACCTGCAGGGCACCCCCGGCCTTTACCACTCAAAGGAGCGCCTGGCCGGTTTCGTGCAGACGCTGGCCAAGCGCCCCGACGTCAAGATCCTGTCGAACCTTCCGGCCGACTATGATCGCGCACAGGGCATGAAAGTTACCGAAGACTGGGTGCAGCGGTATCCGAAGTTCGATGCAATCGTCGCCGCCAACGACCAGATGGCGCTTGGCGCGCTGGAAGCGCTGAAGACGGCAGGGCGGCTCAAGGGTGTGGCGATCTCCGGCGTCGACGGCACCACGGACGCGATGCGGGCGATCAAGGCGGGCGAGATGTCCCAGACCATCTTCCAGAACGCGAAGGGCCAGGCACAGGCCGCATACCTGGTTGTCGAAACGCTCAAGAGCGGCAAGCCGGCCCCCGCCGAAGTGATCGTACCGTTCGAATCCGTCACCCGTAACAACGTGGGGAATTACCTCAAGTAGGCAGGTCGGCCGGCGTATGACCAATATGCGTCGGCGTATGAATAAAGACGAGAAAAACATAAATAACTTAGGTATGCAAAGGAGATTGTCGATGGATGCGAAAATGCTCAGATTCATCGCTGGTACGGCGCTGTGCGGCGTCACGGCGTTCGCGCATGCGCAGAGCAGCGTCACGTTGTACGGGATCGTGGATAACGGCCTGCAATATGAAACAGGCCTGCCGGGTGGCAAGCGGCTGTCGGCCGAGTCCGGCGGCTGGGGCGAGTCGCGCTTCGGCATGCTCGGCAACGAGAACCTTGGGGGAGGCCTGCAGGCCACGTTCCGCCTGGAGGCGCGTCTGAACACGCTGAACGGCTCCGTGGCGAACGGTTCGTTCTTCGAGGGGCAGGCGACCGTCGGGTTGCGACACGACGCGTACGGCGCGATCCGCCTCGGCAATTTCGGTGCGAGCGAGTTACTGCAGGATACCGGCACACTCGACCCGCAGCAGACCAAGAAATATTCGTTCGGCACGCTGGTGCGCGGCCGCATGTTCCCGCAGGCGTCGAACGGCATCGAATATACGTCGCCCGATTTCGGCGGCTTCACGGTGAAAGGCCAGTACAACCTCGCCAATTCGACCAAATGGAATGCCGGTTCGCCGGGCACGGCGCCGAGCCAGTTGGGCACGGCCACCGGCCTGGGCAGCTCGCAGGGCCGCTCGGACGGCCTGAAATTGCAGTACAAGGCGTCCAGTCTCGAAGCGCAGCTGATCTACGACGAGATCCGTGACGGCAACGGCAAGTTCAGCAACGTCTATCTGGCATCGCGCTCGATCTTCGCCGGCGCGTCGTACGGAATCGGGCCGGTGACACTGTATGCCGGCTACGTTCACTTGAGCGCACCAGACGCATCGAATGCCGGATATTACGGAACGGGCACCCCGTCGGCGCAGCCCGCCGGCGTTTCCTTGCCGACCGCGGTCGATCAGGAATGGGTCGGCGCGCAATGGGCCGTGACGCCGGCAACCGCCATCATGGGCGCCGTCTATCACGCCAATGCCAATCACGGCAATGGCAATGGGACGCTGTACACGCTGTCCGGCATCTACTCGCTGTCGAAGCAGACGCGGCTTTATACCGAACTCGGGTATTTGCGAAACAGTTCGACGTCGAACCTTGGGCTGAACGGCGGGACCTACGGGGCCAATAACGTGAACGACTCGGTCAACGGCAGCGCATCGAACCTCAATCCCGGTTATGGGCGCAGCCAGTTCGGTGTGTTTGCGGGGATTGCCACGCAGTTCTGACGAACCGTCCGGTGCATGAACCTTCTTGCGTGCGCCGTGCGCGTCGGCCGAAACCGCACGCGGCGCGACGCACGCAAGAGATCCGGGCGATATCCTGCCGCCGCATGCCGGCGACCTTCCTGACGAGGAGCACCATGAAGCCGCTTAAAGTCGGTGTACTAGGCGTGGGCGACATCAGCGACGTCTATCTGCGCAATCTGGCGAAGTACCCGATTGTCGAGCTTGCCGCAGTGGCCGGGCGCGATCTGGAGAAAGCGCGCGCGAAGGCGGCGATGCACGGCGTACCGAAAGCGTATCCGGATGCTGCCTCGCTGGTTGACGATGTCGGGATCGATATCGTGTTGAACCTGACCACGCCCGACGTGCATGCGGAACTGACGCTGGCTGCGTTGCGCGCCGGCAAACACGTCTACAGCGAGAAGCCGCTCGCCATGACGTTTGCCGACGGAAAGGCACTGTATGAGGAAGCGCGACGGCGAGGCCTGGTGCTCGGCTGCGCACCCGATACGGTGTTGGGCGGGCGCCTGCAGACCTGCCGTCAACTGATCGACGAAGGCGTGATCGGAATCGTGCATAGCGCCACGGCGTTTGCGGTGAGCCGAGGCCCGGAGTGGTTCCACCCGAATCCCGCTTTCTTGTATCGACGCGGTGGCGGCCCCGTGCTCGATATCGGACCGTACTATCTGAGCGCGCTGGTGTCCTTGTTGGGGCCGGTACGGCAATGCTCCGCGGTCGCGGGCCGGGCGTCTTCGGAACGCGTCGTCGAAAGTGGGCCGCTTTTCGGCACGCGCATTCCGGTCGACGTACCGACACACGTTGCCGCCAACCTGGTATTCGTATCGGGCGCACTCGTCACCCTGATCGTAAGCTACGACGTATGGGATTCCGAGTTGCCGCGGATGGAACTCTACGGTACGGATGGCACCTTGTGCCTCAACGACATCGATCCGTGTGACGGGCCGAATCTGTTTGGTGGCGATCTGCTACTGCGCACGCGTGATGATTATCGATGGGGCGACCTTCCGCGCGGTGATGCCGCACTGCGTCCGTGGAGAAGAGTCCCGATCGAGCGACCGTTCACAGAGACCAGTCATCGCCAAAACAGCCGCGGCATCGGGCTCGTCGACATGGCCGCTTCGATTGCCGAGGGACGTCAACCTCGTGCCAGCGTCGACATGGCGCTGCATGTTCTCGAGGTCATGCACGGCATGATCGAATCGGCGGCCAACAACGTGATCTATCCGCTCGAGACCAGCATGGCGCGGCCGGAGCCGATGCCGCTGCAGTTCCACGATGGCATGAGCCTTGTACCGACGGAGCCGGCTCGCGCCTGACACGATGAGCGTCGATTACATATCCCGGGCCGGATCAGCGAGTATGCCGGACGAACCTTGCCGCAACGGCGCCGACCAACTGTTGTTGCGCATTCGCGCCGAGTACGACACGCTGAGCCCGCGGCTGAAGTCGATTGCGCACTTCGTCGATACCCACGCCGATCAGGTCGGCATCCTCGATATTCGCAGCATCGCCGACCAGTGTGGCGTGCACCCGTCGGCGGTCGTGCGCTTTGCCCAGCACTTCGGCTTGTCCGGCTATGCGGACCTGCGGCGGCGGTTACGTCAGCAGATCGTGCCACCGCTCCCGCTGCTGCGTGACACAAAGCCCGCGCACGCTGACGCAGTGGCCGATGGGTTGGACGGCCTGACAGAGGCGGTGCTGGCGTCCAGCCTGGCCGCGGTTGCGCGTCTGAGCGAATTGCTGGCATCCGAGGACTGGAGGCGCGCGTTGGTCATGCTGCGCGACGCCGCCACAATCTGGGTGATGGGAGTGCGTCAGGCATTTCCGCTTGCAGTTCATCTGGCGCAGGCCTTGCGCCAGACAGACAAGACGATTTGCCTGTTCACCGCGCTCGGCGGGATGGATCTCTGCCAGGCCGGCTCGGTAAGGCCGGGCGACGTTTTCGTGGCCGTCGAATTGCCGGCTTACGGCGACGAGACGGGCCGTGTCGCCAGACTCGCCAAGCGCAACGGCGCGCAACTCATCGTGATTACCGACAGCCGCGTGTCACCGCTGGCGCGCGACACCGACGCCTTGCTGCGCGTCGAGGACGGTGCCGTATTCGGGGTTCATTCGATTGCCGCTGCTTCGACGGTGGCGCAGCTTTTGATCGCGGTGCTCTGCTACCGCGAGCGGCGTGGCGACCACGACGGCCGCACCAGCCTTTGTCCGGCCGGACATGGCGAAGTTCGATAGGCTGACGGTCCGACGATTCAAGCGTAACCGCTGCCCGTATTAACCCTGATTAAAAAACCTTATCACGGTGAAAAATTCCGCATCTTATTGAGCGGATATCGGCTCGCTATAGTGGCTCGCTTTCCCGCACGCATCCCTGGCGTGCGCAGACAACGGCAGGAGCCCCTTGATGACCACCGCTACCCGATTCACCGAAATCGAGGATCTGATGCCCGCCGCCGGCGGGCTGCGCGAGATCCGTCACCACATCCATCACCATCCCGAACTCGCGTACGAAGAGCACGACACGGCCGCGCTCGTCGCGGACAAGCTCGAGCAATGGGGCTGGCAGGTGACGCGCGGCGTCGGCAAGACGGGCGTCGTCGGCACGCTGCGGGTGAGCGACGGCACCCGCAGCATCGGCATTCGCGCCGACATGGATGCGCTGCCGATCGTCGAGGCGACCGGCCTGCCGTATGCGAGCGGCACGCACGGCAAGATGCACGCGTGCGGCCACGACGGCCACACGACGATGCTGCTCGGCGCCGCGCAGCATCTCGCGAAGACCCGCAACTTCTCGGGCACCGTGCACCTGTATTTCCAGCCGGCGGAAGAGCACGGCGTCGACAGCGGCGCGAAGAAGATGATCGACGACGGCCTGTTCGAGCGCTTCCCGTGCGACGCCGTGTTCGGCATGCACAACCATCCGGGCGCGGCGCCGGGCGTCTTCCTCACGCGGCGCGGCCCGTTCATGTCGGCGGGCGACAAGGCGATCATCACGATCGAAGGCGTCGGCGGCCACGCGGCGCGGCCGCACCTGACGGTCGATCCGGTCGTTGTCGCGGCGAGCATCGTGATGGCGCTGCAGACGATCGTCGCGCGCAACGTCGACCCGTCGCAGCCGGCGGTGGTCACGGTCGGCTCGATGCACGCGGGCACCGCGAACAACGTGATTCCGAACGGCGCGCGCCTCGAACTCAGCGTGCGTTCGTTCAGCCCCGAAGTGCGCGCGCTGCTCAAGCGCCGCATCACCGAGCTGGCCGAAACGCAGGCCGCGAGCTATGGCGCGACCGCCAACGTCGAGTACATCGAAGGCTATCCGGTCGTCGTCAATACGGATACCGAAACGGATTTCGCCGCGCAGGTCGCGCGCGAACTCGTCGGCGATGCGCACGTGGTGGAGCAGACCGACCTGCTGATGGGCAGCGAGGATTTCGCGTTCATGCTGCAGCAGCGGCCCGGTTCGTTCGTGCGGCTCGGCAACGGCGAAGGCGAGGACGGCTGCATGGTGCACAACCCGAAATACGACTTCAACGACCGCAACCTGCCGATCGGCGCGGCGTTCTGGACGCGTCTCGTGGAGCGTTACCTGGGGCAGTGATCGCAGTGGCGCGCGGCCGGCGCTTCCGGCCGCATTGAGAGGAGACTGGAACGATGCAGAAAGACCATCTCGCGCTGCACCCCGCGTCGACGGGGGCCGCCGACACCAGCGCGCCCGGCGCGCCCGCGGTCACGCGGCGCGGCGCGATCGCCGCGGCCGTGATCGGCAACTGGCTGGAATTCTTCGATTTCACCGTATACGGCTTTTTCGCGGTGCTGATCGGCAAGCTGTTCTTCCCGTCGAGCGACCCGACCACGTCGCTGCTGCTGTCGGTCGCGACGTTCGCCGCCGGCTTCTTCACGCGGCCGCTCGGCAGCGTCGTGCTCGGCGTCTACGCGGACCGCAAGGGGCGCAAGGCCGCGCTGAACCTGACGATCATGCTGATGGCGCTCGGCACCGGCCTGATCGCGATCGCGCCGACCTATGCGCAGGTGGGCGTGGCCGCGCCGTTGCTCGTCGTGTTCGCGCGGTTGCTGCAGGGCTTCTCGCAAGGCGGCGAATTCGGCGCGGCGACGTCGACGCTGCTCGAACAGGGCGGCACGTCGCACCGCGCGTTCCGCGCGAGCTGGCAGCTCGCGACGCAGGGCGGCGCCGCGCTGATGGGCTCGGGCTTCGCGGCGCTGCTGTCGAACACGATGACGAAGGGCGCGCTGGAAAGCTGGGGCTGGCGGCTGCCGTTCCTCGTCGGCGTGCTGATCGCGCCGGTCGGCATGTATCTGCGCCGGCGGCTCGCGGACGATGCGCCCGGCGACCGCCATCACGGCATCGAGCGCGGCGTGCTGCACGAGCTGTTCTCGAAGCACACGCGCACGGTGCTGCTGCTGATGCTCACGGTGATGGGCGGCACGGTATCGACCTACATCCTGACCTTCTACATGCCGACCTACGCGATCCACTCGCTCGGCCTGCCGATGAAGCTGTCGATGTTCGTCGGCGTCGCGTCGGGCTGCGTGATGCTGGTCACGTGCCCGTTGTTCGGCTGGCTGTCGGACCGGCTCGGCAGCCGGCGCCTGCCGATCTTCGTCGGCCGCGGCGTGCTGGTCGCGCTGCTGTTCCCGGCGTTCTGGCTGATGAACCATCATCCGACGCTGTCGGTGATCCTGCCGCTGACCGCGCTGATGCTGCTGTTCTATTCGCTCGGCTCCGCCTCGGAAATGGCGTTGATGTGCGAGTCGCTGCCGCGCCACGTGCGGGCGACGGGCATCTCGATCGCGTATGCGCTCGCGGTGACGATCTTCGGCGGCACCGCGCAGCTGATCGCGACCTGGCTCGTGAAGACGACCGGCAGCAAGCTCGCGCCGGCCGGCTACGTGGCTGCGTGCGTGGTGCTGTCGCTGATCGCGGTCGCGAAGCTGCGCGAGACGGCGCGGGAATCGCTGGACTGACGCGCAACACGCAACGTGGGCGGCGGCGCGCGTTGCGCTTACCGCCCGCGCACCACCCGCAGATACGACGCGAGCATCGTCGCGAGTTCCTGCGCGGCCGGCGTCAGCGGCACGGCCGCGCGTTGCAGCAGGCAGACGTCCTGCGCTTCGGCCCGTTCGCGCACGGGCACCTTCGCGAGCGCGCCGGCGAACGGCCCGTGCCGCGTGATCGCTTCGGTTTCGAGCGCGAGGGAATCGGTCTGCGTGACGATCTGCAGCGTCTCGAACATCCCTTCGACGGTCGCGAGAATCTTCGGCGGCGGCTGGCCGTGCGCGTCGAAGTACGCGAGCAGCCGGTTGACGACCGGGTCGGCGCTCAGGTTCGGCGAGCGCGTGGATACCCAGGCATGGTCGGCCAGCTCGGCGAGCGACCGCGCATGCATCGCCGGGTGCCCGTTGCGGCAGACGACCACCGGCGCCGACGTGCGCAGCGGCGTGACCGCGAGATCGGTCGTGTCGGTCTGCTTCGCGACCAGCGCGATCGCGAAATCGACCGCGCTTTCGCGCAGCCAGCCGATCATCATCCGCGACGTGCCGGTGCGCAGGTGCACGTCGACCTTGTCGAAGCGCGCGCGGAACGCGGTCAGCACGGGCGCGAACGCGTCGATCAGCGGCTCGGTCACGAGGCCGAGCGTGACGGTGCCTTCGCAGGCGCCGCTCAACTGACGGATTTCCCGCTCGACCTGCTCGCATTCGCCGAGGATCGAACCGGAACGCGCGAGCAGCCGCTGGCCGACGGCCGTCGGCACGATTCCGCGATTGGTACGCGTGAACAGCGTCGCGCCGAGCGCTGCCTCGAGGCCCTGCAGTTGCTGCGTGACGCCGCTTTGCGCGAGATCGAGCGCGCGTGCGGCCGCGCGCAGGCTGCCGTGCTCGACGACGGCCTGGAAGATGCGGAGCTGGGACAGCGTGAACGCCATGGGAAGCTGCGAGGCCGGTGATCGGAAATATCGATCATGATAAGTCAGCCGATGGTTCCGGCGGCAGCCCGCGGCCCCTACGATCGCAGGCAGTCCGGCTCATGCCGTTTGTCCCGCGTCCTGCCCATCGTCGATCATGAAACGTTTCCTCGTCCCGCTCGTTTCCCTGTGCATTGGCCTGGCGGCCCCATCCGCGTTCGCGCTCGATGCGCACGTGGTGCGGCTCGGCATCGACCCGACCTATCCGCCGATGGACGCGAAAGCGCCCGACGGCAGCCTGAAGGGCTTCGACGTCGATCTCGGCAACGAGATCTGCCGCCGCGCGCAATTGCGCTGCCAGTGGGTCGAGCTCGAATTCTCCGGGATGATCCCCGCGCTGCAGGCGCGCAAGATCGACGCGATCCTGTCGTCGATGGCGATCACCGCGAAGCGCGAGAAGCAGATCCTGTTCTCGTCGAAGCTGTTCCGCTTCAAGTCGCGGCTCGTCGCGCGGCCCGGCAGCGGGCTCGACGGCACGGCGGCGTCGCTGGCCGGCAAGCGCGTCGGCGTGCAGTCGGGCACGCAGTTCGAATCGTGGGCGCTCGCGCACTGGGTGCCCGCCGGCGTCGGCGTGGTGCCGTACAAGAGCCAGGACGACGTGTTCGCCGATCTCGTGAACGGCCGTCTCGACGCGGCGCTGCTCGGCACCGTGGAAGCCGACTACGGGTTCCTGCGCCAGCCGCGCGGCAAGGGCTTCGCGTTCGTCGGCGCGCCGCTCGACATGGGCGATCGCGGCGTCGGCATCGGCATGCGGCAGTCGGATACCGCGCTGAAGGCGTCGATCGACGGCGCGATCGCGGCGATGCTGAAGGACGGCACGTACGACCGGATCGCGAAGCAGTACTTCGATTTCAATCCGTACGGCGACTGAGCGCCGTTCAGGCCCGTTCTTCCGATTCCCGGTTTTCATCCGTTCGAGACCATCGATGCAGATTCGCACCACGCCGCTCCTGTCGCCGTCGATCGGCACGCAGCGCACGCTGACGAGCTTTCATTTCGGGCCGGCCGACAGCGGCCGCAAGATCTACCTGCAGGCCGCGCTGCACGCGGACGAGACGCCCGCGATGCTCGCGGCGGTCGTGCTGAAGCAGCGCCTCGCGCAGCTCGACGCCGCGGGCCGGCTCGCGGCCGACATCGTGCTCGTGCCGGTGTCGAACCCGGTCGGCCTCAATCATCATCTGCTCGGGCAGTTCATCGGCCGTTTCGACCTCGCGAGCGGCCGCAACTTCAATCGCGGCTTCCTGCCGCTCGCGGAGATCGCCGCGCGTGCGCGCGACCGGCTGGGCGACGACGGCGTGCGCAATCGCGCGATCGTGCGCGAATGCGTCGGCGCGGCGCTCGACGACATCGCGCCGCGCACCGAATTCGATTCACTGCAGCTCGCGCTGCTGAAGCTGTCGCACGACGCCGATGTCGTGATCGACCTGCATTGTTCTCTCGAAGCGGTGATGCACGTGTACACGAGCGATACCGCATGGCCGGAGGTCGAGCCGCTCGCGCGCTATCTCGGTGCGGAGGTGTCGCTGCTCGCCGAGGATTCGGGCGGCCATGCGTTCGACGATGCACATCACCTGCTGTGGTCGCGGTTGCGCGCGCTTTTGCCGGACGGCACGCCGATGGCGGCCGGCACCGTGGCCGTGACGGTCGAGTGCCGCGGCCAGCGCGACGTGACGTACGACTATGCGCAACGCGATGCCGACGCGCTCGTCGACTATCTCGTGTGGTGCGGCGCGGTGCGCGGCGAACGTGCGCCGCTGCCGCCGCTGGCCGCGCCGGCCACGCCGCTTGCGGGCAGCGAGCAGTTTTACGCGCCGGTGAGCGGGATCCTCGTGCACCGTGCGGCGATCGGCGCGACGATCCGTGCGGGCGATCCGCTGTTCGACATCGTCGATCCGCTGACGGATGCGGTCACGACGATCTCGAGCGCGACCGATGGCGTGTTCTATATGCGGCGCGCGATCCGTTTCGTGACGGCCGGCGCGCCGCTCGGCCGCGTGACGGGCACGGTGCCGGTGCGAAAGGGGATGCTGCTGGGCGCGTGAGCGGCGCCGGGCGCGCATGGTGTACGAGATGCGCCGTGCAATTTCGTTCTCGTCAAATTGACCGGGCGTTGCCGCACCTCTAAATTGGGTAATGCGGAGCGCGCTCCGTGTTCCGTGAGAAGGACGTTGCAAATAGAGTCAGAGAGTTGAGCGGGCGGCGCATGCCGCCCGTCTTTTTATCCGTGCACTCCACGCGCTCCGCCCATCCCCCGTCTTGCCGGTCCGCCCGGCGAACCGATTGCTCAGCCGCGCCGCGCCACCAGTTCCGATACCGTCTGCGCGGCCTGCTGCAGCGGCCCGAGAAACTCCTTTACCATCTGCTTCGCGGTATGCCGCTGCGCGTTGCCGCTGATATTCATCGCGGCGATGATCTGCCCGCGCCGGTTGCGGATCGGCGCGGACAGCGACATCAGCCCCACTTCGAGTTCCTGGTCGACCACGGCCCAGCCCTGCTGGCGCGCCTGCGCGATCGCCGCCTTCAGCTCGCCGAGGTCGGTGATCGTGCGCGGCGTATGCGCCCGGATGCCGCTCTGCGCGAGCGTCTCGTCGAGCGCCGCGTCGTCGAGCGCGGACAGCAGCACGCGGCCCATCGACGTGCAGTACGCGGGCAGCCGGCTGCCGATCGACAGGTTGATCGTCATGATCTTGCGGGTCGGCACGCGCAGCACATAGACGATCTCGGTGCGGTCGAGCACCGCGGCCGAGCAGCTTTCGTGGATCTGCGCGGACAGTTGCTCCATCACCGGATCGGCGAGATTCCAGAACGGCATCGACGTCAGGTATGCGAAGCCGAGCTCGAGGATCTTCGGCGTGAGCCGGAACAGCCGGCCGTCGGCCTCGACGTAGCCGAGCGTCTGCAGCGTGAGCAGGATCCGGCGCGCGCCCGCGCGCGTGAGGCCGGTGGCCGACGCGACCTCGGTGAGCGTCTGCTCCGGGCGCGCCGCGTCGAATGCGCGGATCACCGCGAGGCCGCGCGCGAACGACTGCACATAGGAGTCGCCGGGTTTCGTCTGAATATCGTCGGTTGTCATGAGTGCCTGAAATATCGTGCAGCCGAGAAGATAGCGCATGGGACCCGACCCGCCAACCGCCGGGCGGACCGCGCTTGACAGGTCGTCCCTGCACTCCCTATGATGCGTTGAACGTTCGATACACGATCTTATGTTCGTATATAGAACATATAAGCGCATCCCGACGGGCAATGCAAGGGGCGCGCGCTGTTCACTTCCCAGCCTTTCACGGGACCGGAGACACTGATGACCGAAGCTTTTCTGTGTGATGCGATCCGTACGCCGATCGGGCGTTACGGCGGTGCACTGTCCGGCGTGCGCGCCGATGATCTGGGCGCGGTGCCGCTCAAGGCGCTCGTCGAGCGCAACCGCGACGTCGACTGGACGGCGATCGACGACGTGATCTACGGCTGTGCGAACCAGGCCGGCGAGGACAACCGTAACGTCGCGCGCATGTCGCTGCTGCTCGCGGGCCTGCCGCAGGGCGTGCCGGGTTCGACGATCAACCGCCTGTGCGGCTCCGGAATGGATGCGGTCGGCGTGGCCGCGCGCGCGATCAAGTCGGGCGAAGCCGCGCTGATGGTGGCGGGCGGCGTCGAGAGCATGACGCGTGCGCCGTTCGTGATGGGCAAGGCCGCGAGCGCGTTCGCGCGCCAGGCCGACATCTACGATACGACGATCGGCTGGCGCTTCGTCAATCCGTTGATGAAGCAACTGCACGGTGTCGATTCGATGCCGGAGACGGCCGAGAACGTCGCGGTCGATTACAACGTCAGCCGAGCGGATCAGGACCTGTTCGCGCTGCGCAGCCAGCAGAAGGCCGCGCGGGCGCAGCAGGACGGCACGCTCGCCGAAGAAATCGTGTCGGTCACGATTGCGCAGAAGAAGGGCGATCCGGTGGTCGTGTCGCGCGACGAGCATCCGCGCGAGACGTCGCTCGAAGCGCTCGCGAAGCTGAAGGGCGTCGTGCGCCCGGACGGCTCGGTCACGGCCGGCAACGCGTCGGGCGTGAACGACGGCGCGGCCGCGCTGCTGTTGGCGAACGAGGAAACCGCGAAGCGCTTCGGCCTGACGCCGCGCGCCCGCGTGCTGGGGATCGCGACGGCCGGCGTCGCGCCGCGCGTGATGGGTATCGGCCCCGCGCCGGCCACGCAGAAGCTGCTCGCGCGGCTCGGGATGACGATCGACCAGTTCGACGTGATCGAGCTGAACGAAGCGTTCGCGTCGCAGGGCCTTGCGGTGCTGCGCATGCTCGGCGTCGCCGACGACGATCCGCGCGTGAACCCGAACGGCGGCGCGATCGCGCTCGGCCACCCGCTCGGCGCATCGGGTGCACGCCTCGTGACGACCGCGATGTACCAGTTGCATCGCACGAACGGCC
This sequence comes from Burkholderia sp. BCC1208, assembly GCF_902833095.1. NCBI lineage: Bacteria > Pseudomonadati > Pseudomonadota > Betaproteobacteria > Burkholderiales > Burkholderiaceae > Burkholderia > Burkholderia sp. BCC1208. Next base: position 233,650 of record NZ_CADFDY010000004.1, read on the forward strand.
GCTTCGCGCTGTGCACGATGTGCATCGGCGTCGGCCAGGGCATCGCGATCGCGATCGAACGCGTCTGAGCGCGCGATGCGGTGAAGCGGCCGGATACGTGCCGCTTTACCGCTGCGCTGATTCCGCCACGCAGGGCGGCACGAGGTATCTCGTGCCGCCCTGTGTCGTTAACCGGCCCGGGCCGTCAGCGCGTGGGCCCTTCGAGGTGAATGTCCTCGGGCTCGAGCGCATGAAGCTCGGGATCGGGCGCCGTGCTGACCGTGAAGCCGAGCCGCAGGTAGAAGTCGATCGTGCGCCGCGACGGCGTGGCCGACACGTACAGGCGCTCGGCGCCCATCGCGCGCGCCTGTGCGCGGGCCGCGCGATAGAGTTGTTCGCCGAGCCCGCAGCCGCGCCAGTCGTGGCTCACGTGCAGGAACTTCAGTTGCAGCATGTCGCGTTGCGGGCCGAGCGGCCGGCTGTCGACGATCGCAGCCGCGACGAGCCGCGCGCCGTCGAACTTGCCGAGAAACCAGCCGCCGCGATCGTGGCAGTCGAGCAGGATCGGCGTGTAATGCTCGGCTTCGCCGTCGGGCCAGTCGGCCACGTCGTAGAACTCGGGCACGAGATGCAGCGCGCCGTCGCGCAGCACGTACAGGTGTTCGATGATTTCGCGCCGGTCGATGGTCCATACGAGGGGTACGTCGTCGCGGGCAAGCAGGCGGGCCGACAGCGCGTCGCGTTCGGCGGGGGTGCGGCGCGTCATGCGGCCACCCGGTGCGCGGCGATTGCCACCATCGGCGGCACGCGCGGCATGCCGTCGGGCAGCGCCATCGGGTGGCCGTCCAGTTCATGCTTTTCCGGGAACCGCGTGGCGCCGCCATTGGGGAAAAACGCGTGCTGATCGCCTTGATTGCGATCATGCGCGACCGTCGCCGTATTCCGGGACAGCCGATTCAGTTCATGCAATGCCTTTTTCATCGAATTCGAATTCCGGTGGAATGGAGCAGGATAGGCCAATCGTTTCGCCGCACGCAACGGATACGGACATCGTCGATGCCGCACGGCGTTTCATGACATGCGGATAAACGCGCGCGACGATTATCGCCGGATTATTTGATCGAAATCATGGTAATGGCCGGATTATCCGTTTTTATTCGCAATTGAATTAAGGTTTTCCGGTGAATTGCCGACAGCAAGGACGAGAATGTCGTAAAGCGATCCACCGTTTTTCGGCTACTGAGCGCGATTTCAGCGCGGCGCGGACGACAGATCCGCTTTTCGGAGCCTTGCATGCGCAACAACCAGCCCGTTACCCAACAGGAATTCGATTTTCCCGACGACGTCACGCTGATGTCGACGACCGATGCCGACAGCATCGTCACCTACGCGAACACGACGTTCGCACAGGTGAGCGGCTTCTCGAACGAGGAGCTCGTCAGCCAGCCGCACAACGTGGTGCGGCATCCGGACATGCCGAAGGAGGCGTTCGCCGACATGTGGGCGACCCTCAAGGGCGGCGAGCCGTGGGCCGCGCTCGTGAAGAACCGCCGCAAGAACGGCGACCACTACTGGGTGCGCGCGAACGCGATTCCGGTGATGCGCAACGGGCAGCCGAAGGGCTACATGTCGGTGCGCACGAAGGCGACGCGCGACGAGATCGCGGCCGCCGACGCGCTGTATCGCGATTTCCGTGAAGGCAAGGCCGGCAGCCGCGGGTTCCACAAGGGATTGATCGTCCGCACGGGCGCGATGCGCGTCGCGTCGCTGTTCCAGACGATGTCGGTGCGGGCCCGGGTGGCGTCGACGCTGTGCGTGCTGGCGCCGGCGGTCGTCGGCGCCGGCTGGGCGTGCGGGTTGACCGGCGGGGCGCTCGCGGCGTTTGCCGGGGCGGCGGTCGCCGTGACGGCCGGCGCCGGGCTGTGGCTCGACGCGCAGATCGTGCGGCCGCTCCGGCAGTTGCGCGACGAGGCGTTGCGCGTCGCGACCGGCGAAAGCCGGCGCGGCGTGCGGATGAACCGTGTCGACGAGATCGGCATGACGCTGCGCACGATCAACCAGCTCGGGCTGATGTTCCGCTGGCTCGTCGACGACGTCAGCGAACAGGTGCTGAACGTGCAGCGCGCGAGCAACGAGATCGCGCAGGGCAACAGCGACCTGAGCGCGCGCACCGAACAGGCCGCCTCGAGCGTGCAGCAAACGGCCGCATCGATGGCCGAGATGACGGCGACCGTATCGAGCAACGCGGAGACGGCGCTGCAGGCGAACCAGTTGTCCGTTTCCGCGAGCGAGGCGGCCGGGCGCGGCGGGCAGGCGGTGAACGAAGTCGTCGCGACGATGAACGACATCACCGACAGTTCGCGCAAGATCGCGGACATCATCGGCGTGATCGACGGCATTGCGTTCCAGACCAACATCCTCGCGCTGAATGCCGCGGTCGAGGCCGCGCGCGCAGGCGAGCAGGGGCGCGGCTTCGCGGTGGTGGCCGGCGAAGTGCGCGCGCTCGCGCAGCGCAGCGCGAACGCGGCGAAGGAAATCAAGACGCTGATCGGCGCGAGCGTCGAGCGTGTCGAATCGGGCGCGCGGATCGTCGACGGCGCGGGGAAGACGATGGAGGACATCGTCACGCAGGTGAAGCGCGTGTCGGATCTGATCGCCGAGATCAGCTCGTCGACGGCCGAGCAGAGCACGGGCGTGGAGCAGGTCGACCAGGCGGTCGTGCATCTGGACAACATCACGCAGCAGAACGCGGCGCTCGTCGAGCAGAGCACGGCGGCGTCGGAAAGTCTGAAGCAGCAGGCGACGCGGCTGGTGGATGCGGTGAACGTGTTTCGCTGATCGCGGGAAGAGAAGGTGACGCGGGCGCGACGGAGAGGGGGGCCGGCCCGCGTCGGGCCGCCCGGTTCCGGCCGGGCGGCCAAGGCCCGTCGCCGAAGCGGCAGGCCCTGAACCGTCAGACGGCGAGGCAGAGGTACTTGATCACGACGTAGTCGTCGATGCCGTAGTGCGAGCCCTCGCGGCCGAGGCCCGACTGCTTGACGCCGCCGAACGGCGCGACTTCGTTCGAGATCAGGCCCGTGTTCACGCCGACCATCCCGTATTCGAGCGCTTCGGCGACCTTCCACACGCGGCCGATGTCGCGGCTGTAGAAGTACGCGGCGAGGCCGAACTCGGTGTCGTTCGCGAGGCGGATCACCTCGTCGTCGCTGCCGAACTTGAACAGCGGTGCGAGCGGCCCGAACGTCTCTTCCTTCGCGACCTTCATCGCCGGCGTGACGCCGGTCAGCACGGTCGGCTCGAAGAAGCCGTGGCCGAGCGCGTGGCGCTTGCCGCCCGTCACGACGGTCGCGCCCTTCGCGAGCGCGTCCTCGATATGCGCCTCGACCTTCAGCACGGCCGCTTCGTTGATCAGCGGGCCTTGCGTCACGCCCGGCTCCGTGCCGCGGCCGACCTTCAACTGCCCGACGGCCGCCGCGAGCTTCTGCGCGAACTGGTCGTACACGGCTTCATGCACGTAGAAGCGGTTCGTGCACACGCACGTCTGGCCGCTGTTGCGGTACTTCGACGCGATCGCGCCCTGCACGGCCGCATCGAGATCGGCGTCGTCGAACACGATGAACGGCGCGTTGCCGCCGAGCTCCAGCGAGACTTTCTTGACCGTCGCCGCGCATTGCGCCATCAGCAGGCGGCCGACCGGCGTCGAGCCGGTGAACGACAGCTTGCGCACGATCGGGTTCGACGTCAGCTCGCCGCCGATCGCCTTCGGGTCGCCCGTGACGACGCTGAACACGCCGGCCGGCACGCCCGCGCGCTCGGCCAGCACGGCCATCGCGAGGGCGGAGAACGGCGTCGCCTCGGCCGGCTTCACGACGATCGGGCAGCCTGCCGCGAGCGCCGGGCCGACCTTGCGGGTGATCATCGCCGCCGGGAAGTTCCACGGCGTGATCGCCGCGCACACGCCGATCGCTTCCTTCGTCACGACGATGCGCTTGTCGCTCGCCGGCGTCGGGATCGTGTCGCCGTACACGCGCTTGCCTTCCTCCGCGAACCACTCGAGGAACGACGCCGCGTAGCCGATCTCGCCCTTCGCTTCGGCCAGCGACTTGCCCTGCTCGGTGGTGAGGATCAGCGCGAGGTCGTCGGCGTTTTCCATCATCAGGTCGTGCCACTTGCGCAGGACGACCGCGCGTTCCTTCGCGGTCTTCTTGCGCCACGCCGGCCATGCGGCATTCGCGGCGTCGATCGCGTGACGCGTTTCCGCCGCGCCCATCGCCGGCACGGTGCCGAGCAGGCCGCCCGTCGCCGGGTTGCGGACGTCGAACGTCTCGCCGTTCGTTGCGTGTTGCCATTCGCCGTTGACGTACGCCTGCTGGCGGAACAGCGACGGATCTTTCAGTGCCAGGGTTTCCTGAACCGTGCTCATATGAATCACCTGCTTCGAAAAGGACGGATGCAAACGGCCGCCGCCGTCTTCACGACGGCGGCGGCGCATTCAGTTGAGTTGGACGGGCACTCAGGCCGGCACGCCGACCGTTTCCTTCAGCACTTCCTCGAGGATCACGAGCGCTTCGTCGAACACGGCTTGCGGGATCGTCAGCGGGAACAGGAAGCGCACGACGTTCGAGTACACGCCGCACACGAGCAGCAGCAGGCCGCGTTCGAGCGCGCGCGTCTGCACACGCTTCGTGAATTCGGCATCCGGCTCGCCCGACCCCGGGTTCAGGAATTCGACCGCGATCATCGCGCCCGGGCCGCGCACGTCGGCGATCTGCGGCACGTCGGCCTGCAGCGCGTTCAGCTTCGCCTTCAGCACGTCGCCGAGCTGCGTCGCGCGCTCGCACAGTTTCTCTTCGTCGATGATCTCGAGCACCGCGTGCGCCGACGCGACGGCCAGCGGGTTGCCTGCGTAGGTGCCGCCGAGGCCGCCGGGTGCGGCCGCGTCCATCACGTCCGCACGGCCGACGACGCCCGACAGCGGCATGCCGCCCGCGAGGCTCTTCGCCATCGTGATCAGGTCGGCCAGCACGTCGTAGTGCTGCATCGCGAACAGCTTGCCGGTACGCGCGAAGCCCGTCTGCACTTCGTCGGCGATCAGCAGGATGCCGTGCTCGTTACAGATCTTGCGCAGCGCGCGCACGAATTCGGCCGGCGCCGGGTTGAAGCCGCCTTCGCCCTGGACCGGTTCGAAGATGATCGCGGCGACGCGCTTCGGATCGATGTCGGCCTTGAACAGCATTTCGATCGCCTTGATCGAGTCGGCGGTCGTCACGCCGTGCAGCGCGTTCGGGTACGGTGCGTGGAACACGTCGCCCGGGAACGGGCCGAAGTTCAGCTTGTACGGGGCGACCTTGCCGGTCAGCGCCATGCCCATCATCGTGCGGCCGTGGAAGCCGCCCGAGAACGCGATGACGCCCGGACGGCCGGTCGCCGCACGCGCGATCTTGATCGCGTTCTCGACGGCTTCCGCGCCGGTCGTGAAGAACGCGGTCTTCTTCGGGAAGTCGCCCGGCGCGCGTTCATTGATCTTTTCCGCCAGCTCGACGTACGACGCGTACGGGACGATCTGGTAAGCGGTGTGCGTGAAGCTGTTCAGTTGATCCGCGATCGCCTTGACGATCTTCGGGTGGCGGTGGCCCGTGTTCAGCACCGCGATGCCGGCGGCGAAATCGATGAAGCGGCGGCCTTCGACATCCCACAGCTCCGCGTTCTCGGCGCGGGCTGCGTAGAAATCGCACATCACGCCGACGCCGCGCGGGGTGGCGGCGTTCTTGCGGGCCTGCAGGTCGGCATTCTTCACGGTCATCTCCTTGATATTCGGTCCGGTCAGTAGAAAATCGGGCGCCTTGGCGGCCCATGGAGGCGACTATAATCACATTTGGCTCTGGCAATCAGAGCCATTTCAATAAATATTCAGGAGCCAATCATGCGCGCGAGCATGTTGTCGGACTGGCTGGCGCAGCGCCTCGTGCGCGGCGGCGAACAGCCGATCTACCGGCAGCTTCACCGGCTGCTGCAACAGGCGATCCTGTCGCGCGAACTGCCGGCCGGCACGCGCGTGCCGTCGTCGCGGCTGCTGGCCGCCGAGCTCGGGATCGCGCGCAACACGGTCACGCAGGTATACGAACAGCTTGCGCTCGAAGGCTATGTGCACTCGGCGACGGGCCGCGGCACGTTCGTCGCCGACAGTGCGCCGGACGAGATCGTCGGCGCGCCGCCCGACGCGGCGGCCGGGCCGGCCGTCGTGATGCCGTCCGTGCGGCGCCTGTCCGCGCGCGGCACGCGGCTCGTCGAGGGCGCCGGCGTGTCGAAGCGCCAGGGCGGCGCATTCATGCCGGGCGTGCCCGATGTGTCGCGATTTCCGGCGCGCGTGTGGACGCGGCTGCACAACAAGTACTGGCGGCGCCTGCGTCCGGATCTGCTGACCTATGCGCCGGGCGGCGGGCTCGCGCTGCTGCGCGAGGCGCTGGCCGACTATCTGCGCACGGCGCGCTCGGTGCGCTGCACGCCCGAGCAGATCGTGATCACGACCGGCATCCACCAGTCGATCGACCTCGCGGTGCGGTTGCTGACCGACCCGGGCGACGCGATCTGGACCGAGGATCCGTGCTACTGGGGCGTGCGCAGCGTGTTGAACGTGTCGGGGCTGACCACGCGGCCGATTCCGGTCGACGACGAAGGCATCGCGCCGTCGGCCGCCGATCTCGCCGAGCCGCCGAAACTGATGCTCGTCACGCCGTCGCATCAGTATCCGCTCGGGATGGTGATGAGCCTCGCGCGCCGCCGGATGTTGCTCGAATACGCGCGCCAGCACGGCTGCTGGATCATCGAGGACGACTACGACAGCGAATTCCGCTACGGCAGCCGGCCGCTTGCGTCGCTGCAGGGCCTCGACACGGCCGGGCAGGTGATCTACGTCGGGAGTTTCGGCAAGACGCTGTTCCCCGGGCTGCGGGTCGGCTATCTGGTCGCGCCGGAGCCGCTCGCGGAGAGTTTCGCGACCGCGAGCGCCGAGTTGTATCGCGAAGGCCAGCTGCTGCAGCAGGCCGTGCTCGCCGAATTCATCGCGGAAGGGCACTTCGTGTCGCATATCCGCAAGATGCGCACGCTGTACGGGCAACGCCGCGAGGTGCTGCTCGAGGCGGTCGCGCGCCGCTACGGCGATACGCTGCACGCGCTCGGCAGCGACGCGGGGCTGCATCTCGTCACGCAGTTGCCGGAGGGCGTCGACGATCGCGCGGTCGCGCAGGCCGCACTCGAACGCAACATCGTCGTGCGGCCGTTGTCCGGGTATTACGCCGACCGCTCGCGGGCTGCATCGGGGTTGCTGCTCGGCTATGCGTGCGTGCCGGAAGACGAGATCGCGACCGCGTTCGCGACGCTCGCGGAGGCGATCGACGAGCGGGCGTTCGGCGGGGCCGTGGCGCTGGCTTGAACGTCGCATCCGGCGACGGCAGCGCGTTGCGATGCGCGCCGTCGAGTTCGTGCGTCTCGCTGTACCGTGAATCTCAATACCCGATCCACACCGCGAACGTCAGTACGACACACGACAGCGCGAGCAGGATCGCGAACAGCGGCAGCACGAAGCGGATCCACGCGCCGAAATCGACGCGCGCGGTCGCGAGATACGCGAGCAGCATCCCGGACGTCGGCGTGACGAGGTTCGTCAGCCCGCCGCCAAGCACGAACGCGAGCACCGAGGTCTGGCCGCTCACGCCGGAGAGCTGCGCGATCGGCCCGATGATCGGCATGCTGACCGCGGCCTTGCCCGATACCGACGGAATGAACACGTCGAGCACCATCTGCACGCCCATCAGCCCGTTCGCGACCCATACCGGCGACTGCCCGTCCGCGAGCCGCGTGAAGAAATGGATCAGCGTGTCGAGCACGAGGCTGTTCTGCAGCAGCAGTTCGACGGAAGCTGCGAGCCCCATCAGCAGCGCGGCCAGCATCATGTTCTTCATCCCGTCGACGAATGCATCGGCCGCGCTGCGCGAATCGAGCCGGCCGATGACGGCCGTCGCGATGCTCACGAACGCGTAGAACGCCGCGAGTTCGACGTTGCCCCATTTCAGTTCGCGCGTGCCGTAGATCAGCATCGCGACGGCCGCGGCGAATACGGCCAGCGTGGCCTTGTGCCGCAGCGACAGTTTCGCGGCCGTGCGCGCGGTGTCGCCGGACGCGGTTTGGCCGGCCCGGTAACCGGTGTTCCGCACGTAGCGCAGCAGGTACAGGATGCCGATCGTCAGGAATACGACGAAGACGGCCGCGCGCAGCGCGACGCCGCTGAACAGCGGCACGCCGACGAGCGGCTGCGCGACGGCCAGCGCGAGCGGGTTCGTGACCGACGCGATATAGCCGATCTTCGCGGCGATCGCGACGAGCGCGACCGCGAACAGGTCCGACAGGCCGAGGCGCCGCGCGATCACGACGACCATCGGAATGATCACGAGGTATTCGGAGATGAAGCCGAGCAGCGTGCTGCCGAGCCCGATCAGGATCATGAGCATCGGCGTCAGCAGGTACGCGTTGTTGCCGGTGAGCTGCAGCAGACGGTCGATGCCGGCGTCGACCACGCCCGTGCGGCGCATCACGCCGAACATTCCGCCGACGAACATCACCATCACGATCAGCGGCGCATTCTTCAGCAGGCCTTCCGGCACCGCGACGAACGCGGACACGAGGCTCGCCGGCAGCGCATGCGCGGCGGTGCTGTGGCTGACGGCCGGCGCGACGAGCGTCGCGAGCGCGGTCGTCTTCGGCACCACCTGATAGGTGCCCGGCACCACGAGCCGGCCGTTGCGCGCGAAGTGGCCGGAGTCGACGACCCACGTGAGGGCGATCGCGGCGGCCAGCACCCACAGCATCATCACGACGGGATGCAGCATCTTGCCGTGCGGATGCGGCGCATGAGCGGCGGACGCGACCGGAGCGCCGGCCGCCGGATCGCCGGCCGCCGGAGCGCCGGCCGCCGGAGCGCCGCCCGCCGGATCGTCGGCCGCGAGTGCGTGGGTGTCGGCGCCGTGCGCGCCGGCCGGGTTGGGGGAAGAGGCGGACATCGGATTCTCGTCGGTGAGGGAGCGGGCCGTCAGGCCGGTTGCAGCGCGGCGCGCGCCGGGACGTAGCCGAGTTCGGCGGAAATGGCGTGGCTGCACGCCTGCAGACGTTCGAGGTAGTCGGGAATGTCGGCGTGGCTGATGCGCACCTCCGGCCCCGTCACGCTGACCGATGCGACCGTCGCGCCCGTCAGGTCGCGCACCGGCACCGCGATCCCGACCGCGCCGGGCGTCACCTCGCCGCTGCTCACTGCGTAGCCCTTGCGCGCGACCGCGTCGAGTTCGCCCGCGAGTTTCGGCGGCGCGTCGGCCTGCCCGCTTCTGCGCAGCTGCGCGAGATATTCGTCGCGCACCGCGTCGGGCGCGAACGCGAGCAGCACCTTGCCCGATGCGCCGAAATTGATCGGCCGGCGGTTGCCGACCGCGCCGACGGTGCGCACCGCATGCGTCGTTTCGCAACGCGCGACGCACACCGATTCAAGCCCTTCGCGCACGCGCAGCACGACGGTTTCGTTGATCGCCTGATTGAGCGCCAGCATGTGCCGGTGCGCGGCGCGCACCAGTGCGTTCTGCTGCGACGCGGCCACGCCGATCACGAACGCCTGCGGGCCGAGCGCGTAGGTGGACATGCGCGGGTCCTGCACGACGAAGCGGTGCAGCTCGAGCGTGCACAGCATCCGGTACGTGCGCGACTTGTTGATGCCGAGTTGCGATGCCAGCTCGGTCACGCCGAGGTTCGGATGCTCGGCCACGTAGGTCAGCAGCTTCAGCGCGCTGTCGACGGCGTCGACGATGTAGGTCGTCATGCGGGGTCTCCCGGCGAGGCAAGGCGCGCGCGAACGTAGCCGGCGAGCGCGTCGAGGTACGCGTCGACCGAGCGTTTCAGCGCGGCGAAGCCCGCGTGTTTCGCGAACGCTGCTTCGTCCATGTACAGCGCGCGGTTGAATTCGATCTGGATGCTGTGGCGCTGCCGCGCCGGATCGGCGAGCGCGGTCAGCAGGTCGCCGCCCTGGTATGGGTCGTTCACCTGCACGCGATAGCCGGCCTCGGCGAACCACCCTGCCGTCCACGCGGTGAAGGCCGGGTCGGCTGTCGTGCCGCGCCGGTCGCTGATCACGACGTCCGGCCGCAACGCGCCCGCGTCGACGTTCATCGCGTTGCCGCGCGATTTCATCGAGTGGCAATCGATGTGCCACAGCGCGCGATGCGCGGCGTGCAGGGGTTCGCCGATGCACGCGAGCGCGCGGCGGTACGGCCGGTAGTACGCATCGATCCGGTGCCGCACTTCCGCGAGCGACAGCTTGCGGTCATACAGCGGTACGCCGGGCAGCGCGTCGCGCCGGATCAGCCCCATCCCGCGCTGCGTGTACGGCTGCGGCGCAAGCGGCTCGGGCCAGGGGTCGGCGAGCAGTGTCGCGTCGATGTCGGCTTCAGCGCGGTTCGGATCGATGTATGCACGCGGAAACGTCGCGCCGAGCAGCGTCGCGCCGCACGCGGGGGCGCCGCCCCATAGTTCGTCGACGTACGCGTCCCACGTCGTGCGGATCGCATCGTCCGGCGCGACCGTGGAGAAGTCGGGCGGATACGCGATGCCGCTGTGCGGCGAATCGACGACGATCGGCAGCGCGGGCGCCGTTGGCAGCGCGACGCGATACGCGGGCGATTCGCCGGCAGCAGCGGTGTTGCAATTAAACGTCAGCATGGGGATCAGGTTCTTTACCTAGTTTCTCGCGGCATTCGGGCAGCATGTTTTATTTATTAAAACAGCGTATCAATATTTCACAACGGCAGAAAATTGCGGTCAAGGGCTTTTTTCGGCGCGGCAGTTACGGCTCCTGACTCGCCCGAAAAGCCCATCCACATTGACGTTGTTTCATTGCTCGAAACGCAGGGCACACACGCTCGTATCGACGCCTGTCGGCGTTTTTTGGCGCGGCTTGACGCTTCAAATCCTCAAATCCCACAATTAATAAGACGATGTTTTATTTAATAAAACACGTTGCGAGAGAAATAAATCACGCTCGATATTCAATGGACAAAAGGGGTCGGAGATGAAGCGGAAAGAGATGACGATGGCGCTGGCAGGCGTTGCAATGGCAGCGGGCGTCCCGCTCGTGCATGCGCAGTCGAGCGTGACGCTGTATGGCGTCGTCGATGCGGGGATCACGTACACGAACAACCAGAACGGGCATGCCGCGTGGCAGGCGACCGGCGGCAACGAACAGGGCACGCGCTGGGGGCTGCTCGGCAAGGAGGATCTCGGCGGCGGCACGCGCGCGGTATTCCGGCTGGAGAACGGCTTCAATCTCGAGACCGGTGCCGCGAGCCAGGGCGGGCGGCTGTTCGGGCGTCGCGCAGACGTGGGGCTGGAAAACGACCGCTGGGGCACGCTGACGATGGGGCGCCAGTACAACGCGGCGCAGGAAATCCTGGAGCCGCTGCAGATCGGCGCGACCACCGCGCTCACTCAGTACGCACTGCATCCGTTCGACACCGACGACCTGAACAACACGTTCCGCACCAACAACGCGGTGCAGTATCAGACGCCCACCTGGTACGGTCTGCGCGCGGTGGGCCTGTACGGTTTCTCGAATTCGACGTCGTTCGCGGAAAATCGCGTGTGGAGCATTGGCGCGAGCTACGAGAACGGGCCGCTGCAACTCGGCGCGGCATATGTGCGCGTCGATCATCCGGCGCTCGACACGAGCGGTGCGGCGGCATCCGACAACTACTACACGTTCATCAAGGGCGTGGCGCGCCAGCAAATCTGGGGCGCGGGCGGTGCGTACGCGTGGGGCGCCGCGACGTTCGGGCTGCTGTACACGAGCTCGCTGTTCAATCTGCAGACGGGCGGGGCGATGCGCTTCAACAACTACGAGGGCAGCGTGCGCTACCTGATGACACCCGCGCTGCAGTTCGCGTTGGGCGAAACCTACACGCAGGTGCTCGCGTCGCGGGGGCCGAAGCCGAACTCGCACTATCTGCAGACGAGTGTCGGTGTGCAGTACTTCCTGTCGAAGCGCACCGACGTCTACGTGAATGCGTTCTACCAGCGCGCGTCGTCGAACGCGGTGGCCGCGATCGAAGGGATCGCGAATCCGTCGAGCACGCGTACGCAGATCGTTGCCGTGACGGGCATTCGCCACAAGTTCTGACGCCGGCGCGCGACGCCGCGGGCGCGCCGGTTCTGCTCAAAGGCGAATCAGTGCCGCGCCCGCCACCACCAGCGCGCACGCGACGAGCCGCTGCGGGCCTGGACGCTCGCGCATCACGACCCAGCCGATCGCGACCGCGAAGATCGAGCTGGTCTCGCGCAGCGCCGACACGGTCGCGACCGGCAGGTGCCGGTACGCGAGGATCACGATCCCGTACGCGGCGAGCGAGATCGTGCCGGCGATTGCGCCCTGCGTGAGCGCGGTGCGCGAGCCGAGCACCGCGCGCGGGCCGCCGCGCCACGCGCAAACCAGCACGAGCTGCGGCACGCTCCACAGCAGGTACACCCACGCGATGTAGCCGAGCGCGCTGCCGGACACGCGCGAGCCGATCCCGTCGCAGATCGAATAGGCGGCGATGAACACGCCCGTGAGCAGCGCATACGGCACGCCTTCGCCGGAGAACCGCAAGCCACGCCGCAGCGCGAGCGACATGATGCCGAACGACACGAGCGCGATGCCCGCGAAGCCGAACGGCGTCGGTCGCTCGTGCAGCATCGCGAACGCGAGCACCGAAACGAGCAGCGGCGAGATTCCGCGCGCGATCGGATAGATCTGCCCGAATTCGCCGCTGCGATACGCGCGCGCCAGCGTGAAGCAGTACGCGACCTCGAGTACGGCCGACGCGGCGACGTACGGCCATGCGGCGGGCGCCGGCGCGGGCAGCAGCACGGCGCCGGCGATGCCGAACGCGAGATACGGCAGCGCCATCGTGCCGAGTTGCACCAGCCGGTCTTCGCTGACGTGGAGGAACGCGTTCCAGATCGCGTGCAGGAGAGCCGAGCACAGCACGAGGGCGATGAAGAGGTGATCCATCGATCAATGAAGGTGCGAGCGAGAGCGGGAGCGGGCAAGGGCCGTCAATTATGTGGGTATCGGGCGCGTTCGCGCGGAATTGTCGATAATGGAGCGTTGTTATTCACCGTATTCACCGTATTCACCGTATTCACCGTATTCACCGTATTCACCGGATGCCGACGATGACCGAAGCCACCCTCACCCCGCCTGCCGTTCCGCGCCTCACGAGCCTCTCGCACGGGGGCGGCTGCGGCTGCAAGATCGCGCCGGGCGTGCTGTCCGAGCTGCTCAAGCGCGCGACGCCGCCCGCGCTGTTCCCGGACCTGCTGGTCGGCACCGAGACGTCCGACGACGCGGCGGTCTACCGGCTCAACGACGAGCAGGCGATCGTCGCGACCACCGATTTCTTCATGCCGATCGTCGACGATCCGTTCGACTTCGGTCGCATCGCGGCGACCAATGCGCTGTCCGACGTCTACGCGATGGGCGGCAAGCCGATCCTCGCGCTTGCGCTGGTCGGCATGCCGATCAACGTGCTGCCGCACGAGACGATCGCTGCCGTGCTGCGCGGCGGCGAATCGGTGTGCGCGGATGCCGGCATTCCGGTCGCGGGCGGCCATTCGATCGATTCGGTCGAGCCGATCTACGGGCTCGCGGCGATCGGCGTCGTGCATCCGTCGCGCGTGAAGCGCAACGCGGCCGCGCGCGCGGGCGACGTGCTCGTGCTCGGCAAGCCGCTCGGCGTCGGCGTACTGTCGGCCGCGCTGAAGAAGAACCAGCTCGATGCCGACGGTTACGCGCAAATGGTCGCGACGACCACCAAGCTGAACCGGCCGGGCGCCGAGCTTGCCGCGCTGCCGGGCGTGCATGCGCTGACCGACGTCACGGGTTTCGGGCTGCTCGGCCATACGCTCGAACTGGCGCGCGGCGCGCAGCTCACCGCGCGCGTGCACTATGCGTCGCTGCCGTGGCTCGCTGGCGTCGAGACGTTCGTTGCCGACGGCGTGTTCACAGGCGCATCGGGCCGAAACTGGGCCGCGTACGGCACCGATGTGCGGCTCGCCGACGGGCTGCCGCCCGTCGCGCAGGCGCTGCTGACCGATCCGCAGACGTCGGGCGGGTTGCTGGTGGCGTGCGCGCCGGAAGCGGTCGACGACGTGCTTGCCTGCTTCCGTGCCGACGGTTTCGACCGCGCGGCCGTGATCGGCGAGATGGTGGACGGGCCTTCACGCGTCGACGTCGCTTGACTCGGGTTTTCTCGTGCTGGAGTGCCGTCGGCCGATAGAATCGATGCCTTCCGTTGAAGGCATCGACGACCGATGAACGACTTCCTGTTCGGGCTGATGATCGCGCTGTCGGTCGGGCCCGTTGCGCTGATGATCGCGAACTACGGCATGCGCGCCGGCACGGCGACCGGCGTGCGCGCGGCGATCGGGGTGGCCGCTGCCGACGGCTGCTATGCGGTCGTCGCGTTCACGATCGGCGCGATGCTCGCGGGCACGCTTGCATCGCACCTGTCGCTGTTCCGCATGGTCGGTGCGTTCGTGTTGCTCGCGATGGGCGCGCGGATGCTGTGGCGGGCACTGCGTGACCGGCGCCGCACGCTCGATGGCGACGTGCCGCCGCCGCCGGGCGATCGCCCGTTCATATCGATGTTCTTCGTGACGCTCGCGAACCCGCTGACCATCCTGCTGTTCTACGGCTATGCGACGGCTGCCGCCGGTGCGCACCGACAGTGGCTGCTCGGCGCCGCGTGCGTGTTTGCGGGCAGCCTCGCCGGGCAGCTCGTGTTCGCGTTCGGCGGCAGCGCGATCGGGCGCCTCGTGAAATCGCCGGGGTGGCTCGCGGCGAGCCATGTGGTTGCCGCACTCGTCGTGCTCGGCTACGGCGTCGCGGGCCTGATCCGCGTGTAGCGCGGCGCGAAGCAGCCGACGTCGCACGTGGCGGCGAACCCGATAGCATTCCTGATGTTTGCAACACGGCGACGAACGCGCGATTTTCCGTCACGCAACACGCATCCGTTCGCACGAAACACCGCCAGTCGTTTCGTAGTCGGGTTCCGCACCGCGCACGCCCGTTCTATACTCGTCCCGCAGTCTCCGACAGCCGTTCTCACCCAACATCACCGAAACAAGGAACGCCGATGCTGACTCGCTCCATTCTTTCCGCCGCCGCATTCTCGCTGGCCGCCTGTGCGACCGCGCCGTCGATCGCGCAGGACAACCCGGGCAACGATGCAGGCAACGCGGCATTCGCCGAGACCGGCTCGCATGGCCGCCCGGTCAAGGTCATGATCATCACGATGTTCGGGCCGGAGGGCCAGGCGTGGCTCGACCGGCTCGGCCCGTGGCGCGACATCGCCGTGCCGGGCCTGTCGCCCGACTATCCGGCCGTCCACTGCAACAAGCAGGACGTGTGCGTGGTCACGACCGGCATGGGCTATGCGAACGCGTCGGCGACGATCATGGCGCTTACGTTCTCGCAACGCTTCGATCTGCGCCGCACGTATTTCCTGGTCTCGGGCATCGCGGGCGTCGACCCCGCGCAAGGCACGGTCGGATCGGCCGCGTGGTCGAAATACCTCGTCGATTTCAGCCTGCAATGGGAGCTCGACGCGCGCGAGATCCCGGCCGGCTGGAACACCGGCTATCTCGGCATCAATACGAAGAGCCCGAACGACAAGCCGCCGCTCGACTATCGCACCGAAGTGTTCCAGCTCAACCCGCAACTGACCGACGCCGCCTACGCGCTGTCGCGCAACGTCGTGCTGGCGGACAGCGCACAGGCGCAGGCGGCGCGTGCGAAGTTCACGTATGCGCCGGCAAACCGGCCGCCGACGGTGATCCAGTGCGACACGTCATCGGGCAATACGTGGTTCTCGGGCACGCTGATCGGCGAGCGCGCACGCCAGTGGACCAAGATCCTGACGGACGGCAAGGGCACCTACTGCATGACCGCGCAGGAAGACAACGCGACGTACGAAGCGCTCAAGCGCGCGGCGAGCGTGAAGCGGGTCGACCTGTCGCGCGTTGCCGTGCTGCGCACAGGGTCCGATTTCGACCGGCCGTACGCGGGGCAGACGAGCGCCGACAACCTGCTGAACTACGCGGATCAGGGCGGCTTCGCGCCGGCGACCGAAAACCTGTACCGCGCGGGCAATCCGCTGGTGCAGGACATCGTCACGCACTGGGGCGAATGGCGTGAGGGAGTGCCGCGCCGTTGATGGCCGGACGATGATTCACCCGGCGGTCAATGGTCAATACACGTGCGAGACCGACCGGAACGGCGTCCACACCGGCGTGGTGTCGTCCCAGTGATCGAGCGGCGAAGGAAGTGGGTCGTTCATCATGTGCTCCTGCAACTAACTGACTCAGCAAGTCGTCGATGAGGTGATTCGAGACGCCGCGCACGGGGCAATCCGTTGCGCGGCGTCGTGCGTTTACCGGCCCCCGCCGGCGAGCTGATTGCCTTCCGGCATCGGGCGATACGGGCCTTGCGCGAGTTCGAGCCCTTGCGGATACGAAGTCGCCTTGCGCAGGTACGCGAGCGTGCCGTCCTTGCGTGCCTGCTCGACTTCCGCGCTCACTTCTGCGCGCGTACGCGGGCCGTTGTGCTGCGAGTACCACGATGTGTTGCCGTAGTCGCCGGCGTGCGGGGTGCCCGAATCGGCGAAGGCCGGTGCGGACACGGCAAGGGTAAGAGCAAGGGCCGAGAGAAGATGGCGGCGGTTCATGGCGTAACTCCTGGAGATGTCGGAGCTGGCGCTTGAGCGCTGACTCCGGTCCCGCGAGGCGGGATCTGTTCGATGCGCAACGAGGTGCGCGACAGGGTTTACTCTAGGTGTCCGTTCCGGGCCGATAAATGCGGCTACCGCGAATTGAATTGTCGCTGTACTGGAACAATTGGAATCCGCACACGCAGTGAGGGCATGCGCACAGCCTTGCTCGGTGGGGCTGACAGCGGGATACAGCGGGTCGGACGGGGCGCGCCGCGACGATCGGTACGCGTGCAGCAACAGTCCATTGCGTACGGTGTCAGGATGCCGCGGCGCGTGCCGTTCGTCGCGCGTGGTGCCCACGGACGCGGCCGGCTGCGCCGCCCGACGGTGGATGGCGAGTCAGATCGCTTCGAGCCGGTAACCCAGCGTGTAGACGGCACTGAGCCGCACGCCGTTCGACGGCTGCAGCGCGAGCTTCATGCGCAACCGGTAGATATGCGTGTCGAGGCTGCGCGACACGCCGGCCATGTCGCGGCCCCACAGCGAGCGAATCAGCGCATCGCGCGGCATGATGCGGCCGGGATTGCGGAACAGCAGCACCGCGAGGTCGAATTCCCGCGGGGTCAGCTTGATCGGCGCGTCATGCAACAGCACGGTTCGCGTCCGGGTGTCGATCAGGTAGCCGCCGAGCCTGAGCGTGTCGTGCCGGCCGCTATCGCCGCGATACGCGCGCCTGAGCAGCGCGTTGGTGCGCGCCAGCAGCTCGAATCGATTGATCGGCTTGACCATGTAGTCGTCCGCGCCCGCGTTGATCGCGGAGAAGACTGCGTCGTCGCGCGCGCGTTGGGTCAGGAACAGGATCGGCAGATGGCCGCCGATCCGTTCGCGGGTCCATTGAAGCACTTCGAAGCCGGACATGCCGGGCACCAGCCAGTCGAGAATCAGCAGATCGACCACCGAACTTTCCAGATGACGAATCGCCTGGTTTCCGTTGCCGACCGCATGCACGCGATAGCCGGACGTTTCCAGTATCGAGGTGACCAGTTCGACATAGGCGGGGTCGTCCTCGAGATAGAGAACGTTCATGTTACGTACTCCTTCGATATCGGTCGTGGCGATCACGACATATCGAGCATCCAGGCTGGAGCGGGCGGATCGACGCAGGCACACGGCAATCGGCGGCACGCAATGTGTCGCGATGTTCGCATCGAAGCGTCGAAAAAATTGTCAACGATTTTGAACGCAACGAATCCTTGAAATTGGACGTATTGATCAATTTTGCAGAGTCTTTGGCGAATGTGATGGCTGATTTTTGTTGACAAAAGTTGTCAATGCGCGCGAATGGCGCGATTACGCTTGGGCATCGGGTCGGACGGTTGGCGCAACGACGGAAACAAGCGGTTCGGGGAGCACGTCATGTTGACTTACAAGTCCTTTGTCGAAAAAAAAGCGTTGCTCGAGGCGCAGTTGGAGCGGGAACGTCTCGCCATCGCGGCGACCGTGTTGATCGAAGTGCGGCGCTGCGTCGAAGAGTTCGGCTTCACGTCGCGCGACATCTTCCCCGCCGATGGCGGACCGTCCACGAGAAAGCGCCGCGTCAAGTACTTCAATCCCCAGACCGGGCAGACGTGGTCCGGCGTCGGTCGTGAACCGGCGTGGATGCGCGGTCAGGATCGCAGCCGGTTCGCCATCGATGCCATGTCCATCGATTCGGAACAATCTGAGGATTCCTGATTATGTGGTGGAGTCGAATCGCGGTGGAAGTATGGGTTCGAGTCGCGCAGGCGCTTGCCTCTTCCGGGCATCTTGCCTGCACGGCCCAGCGCCGGCCGCACGATGCGTTCAACGAACGGCCGGCGATGCGATGGCCATGCGGAGGACGCCCTCGCAACCGGGACCGGTTCCAATACGACCATATTACATTTTGATTATGACAATTCTGGTAACTGGGCGCGGCCTCGGCGGCCATGGGGCGGCCGACGTTGCCGACGCCGAGGGGAAGCGGGCATGAACGACGAAATGGCGGCTCGGGACAACGACGGGGCGGCGCCCGAGCCCGTGTACGTCGGCATCGGCGTGACGCGCGAGACGCTCGAGGTCTGCATTTCCTCGCTGAGTGTGATCCTCGGCTACCGCAACGAGACGTTCGGCATCGAATCGCTCGCGGATGCGATCGCCGAATGGGCGCCGGCGCTTGTCGTGGTGGAGTCGGCCGGCGGGCCCGAATGCGAGGTGGCGTGCGTGCTGCAGGCGCTGCGATTGCCGCTGGCCATCGCCAAGCCGCATCAGGCCCGGGACTGGATTCCGGACCGCGTCGCCGGCTCGCTAGAGGGGAAGGGCGCACGGGCGCGCCTGTTGGCGGCGCTGGCCGGGGCGCTCGACCGCTATCCGCGTGGCGGGCGGCTCGTCGCGCCGTTGGCCGATCCGCAGCTGGGACATGTGCAGGCGCTGGTGCAGCGCCGCCGCCAGCTCGCGCGCATGCAGATCGCCGAATATCAACTGCTGACCTGGTGTCACGCGAGCGTGCGCAATGGCATCGTCCTGACGATCGCGTTTCTGAAACACCAGATCGGGGTGATCGATCAGCATTGCGCGCGGCACGTGAATCTGCAGCGCGACGAGTTTGCGCGGATCCTGGCGCGCGAGGTGCAGCCCGGCCGCGCCGTGCGGCACAGCCAGGTCGGCGCGTTCATTCGCGGGTGGCGGCCGAAGTGATGGGGGCGGGTCGCGCCCCGCTCAGGCGACCCACTCGTTGATGACCGGCGTATCGAGCACCGGCGCGCGCTCGGCTTCCTCGAACGTGCGCTTGCTGCACGTCGCGTCGAGGCTGCCCTTGCCGCTCAGCAGCGGGCAGCGGTCGAACACCTCGGCAATCCAGTCGACGAATACGCGCACTTTCGGCGACAGATGACGGCTGTGCGGATACACGACCGAGATCGGCATCGGTAGCGGCTTGAGGCCGGGCAGTACTTCCTTGAGCCGGCCTTCGCGCAGGTGCGGCAGCACCATGAACAGCGGCGGCTGGATCAGGCCGAAGCCCTCGACCCCGCACGTCACGTACGCATCCGCGTCGTTCACCGACACGATGCCTTCCATCTTCATCTCGACTTCCTTGCCTTCGATCAGGAACGTCCAGTCGATCGTGCGGCCGGTGCGGCTCGAGAAGTAGTTGACGGCCTTGTGCTGGCTCAGGTCGTCGATCGTCTGCGGCTCGCCGTGGTGCTCGAGATAGTCGGGCGACGCGACCGTCACGCATTCGAACAGGCCGACGCGGCGTGCGACGAGCGACGAATCCTGCAGCGCCCCGACGCGGATCACGCAGTCGACGCCTTCCTGCAGCAGGTCGACCGGCCGATCGGACAGGCCGAGTTGCAGGTCGATGTCCGGATAGCGCGTATGAAACTCGCACAGCGACGGAATCACGAGCAGCCGCCCGATCGAGCCCGGCATGTCGATACGCAACTTTCCGTGCGGCTTCCGGTTGTTGGCCTGGAAGCTTGCTTCGGTTTCCTCGACGTCCGCGAGGATCCGCACGCATCGTTCGTAGTAGGCGGCGCCGTCCGGCGTGAGCGAGAGCCGGCGCGTGGTCCGGTGCATCAGCCGCACGCCGAGGAATGCTTCGAGATTCTGGATGATCGTCGTGACGGACGCTCGCGGCAAGCTGAGCGTTTCTGCTGCCTTGGTGAAGCTGCTTGTATCGACGACGCGAGTAAACACCTGCATGGCCTGAAGCCGGTCCATCACAACCTCCGCAATCTATCCGCAATCTAATTTGCCGCCGGAACGACAAGGCTGCGCTACCTCATGGGTGAACGCAGCCTCGGATTGTTCGGGGGCGTTGAATTGTGTTGCCGGATTATAGGCATTTATCCCAATGTCTGCCGGACCCAGAATTCGTTCCATCTCGAAATGGATCCTGCATCGTCATGGACGCATCTGAATTCAGCAAATTCCTGAAAGCCGCGTTGCCCGCGCAAGCCTTGGCGGGCGCGGCGCTGACGGTTGCCGAAGTGGAAATTCCCGGCTACGCACAGGACATCGTGCTGCGCCTCTACCGCCGTCCGGACAAGACCGGGTTGCCAGTAGTGCTTTATTTCCACGGCGGCGGCTTCGTCCGCGGTTCGCTCGAAGACGCGGATTTCGCCGCGCGTTTTTTAGCAGAACGCTTACCAGCTCTCGTAGTGTCGGTCGATTATTCGCTCGCGCCGGCCTTTCCTTTTCCGGCCGCGCCGGAGGATGCGTATCGCGCCGCCGTGTGGGCCGCGACGCGCGCCCGCGCGTTCGGCGGCAACCCGAAGAAGATCGGGGTCGCCGGGCACGACGCGGGCGGCCAGCTCGCGAACTGCCTCGCCTTCATCGCACGTGACCGAGGTGAAGTGTCGATCGCCGCGCAGGCGCTGTTCGGGCCGATGCTCGACCCGAGCATGACGCGCATCGGCGACGCCGAGCGCCTCGCGTCCGACATCACCGCGCGCGAATGCGCGGCCTGCTATCGCGCGTACCTGCCGCAGGCGGCGCAGCGCATGCACCCGTACGCAGCGCCGATCGAATCGGTGCGCCTCGCGGGGCTGCCGCCGACGCTCGTCGTCACCGCGCAGAACGACGTGCTGCACGTCGAGGCGGAGAAATATGCGGGCTGCCTGATTTCGTCGGGCGTGCTCACGCAGGTGATCCGCTATCCGGACATCACGCACGCCGCGCTCGCCACGCACGAAGCCGCGTTCGAGGAAGCCGTGCGCTTCTTCCAGTGCCGCTTCCAGGCGCGCCAGCCCAACCGTTCCGAATAACCAGACCAATCCACGTTTACCGGAGATCCACATGGCCATCCTACGCACCTCCCGTTCCCGAATCGCGACGGCGGCGATCGTCACGCTCGCCGTCGTCGGCCTCGGCACGTTCGGCGCGATGCGCGTGAACGCGAACGCGCCCGAAAAAGCGGCGGCGCCCTTGCCCGAAGTCGACGTCGCGACCATCGTGCCGCAGACCGTGACCGACTGGCAAAGCTACTCGGGCCGCCTCGAAGCGGTCGAGAAAGTCGACGTGCGCCCGCAGGTGTCGGGCACGATCGTCGCGGTGAACTTCAAGGACGGCGCGCTCGTGAAGAAGGGCGACGTGCTGTTCGTGATCGATCCGCGCCCGTACCAGGCGGAAGTCGACCGCGCCGCCGCGCAGCTCGCGGGCGCGCAGGCACGCAACGGCTACGCGCAGAGCGACTGGCAGCGCGCGCAGCGGCTGATCGGCGACAACGCGATCGCGAAGCGCGACTACGACGAAAAGCAGAACGCGGCACGCGAAGCGAACGCGAACCTGAAGGCCGCCGAAGCCGCGCTGGAAACGGCACGCATCAACCTCGGCTATACGCGTATCACCGCGCCGGTATCGGGCCGCGTGTCGCGCGCGGAGATCACGCTCGGCAACGTCGTGTCGGCCGGCGCGTCGGCCGCGCCGCTGACGACGCTGGTGTCTGTGTCGCCGATCTACGCGTCGTTCGACGCGGACGAGCAGACCTATCTGCAATACATCAACGGCGCGCGCAGCGGCCGCAAGGTGCCGGTCGAGCTCGGCCTCGCCAACGAAACCGGCTACTCGCGCAGCGGCGAGATCGATTCGGTCGACAACCGGCTCGACACGTCGTCCGGCACGATCCGTGTGCGCGCACGCTTCGACAATGCGGACGGCACGCTCGTCCCGGGCCTCTATGCGCGCGTGAAGGTGGGCGGCAGCGCGCCGCACGAGGCACTGCTCGTCGACGACGCGGCGATCAACACCGACCAGGACAAGAAGTTCGTGTTCGTCGTCGACCAGCAGGGCCGCGTGTCGTATCGCGAAGTGCAGCCGGGGATGCAGCACGGCAACCGGCGCGTGATCGTCAGCGGCCTGGCCGCCGGCGACCGCGTGATCGTGAACGGCACGCAGCGCGTGCGCCCCGGCGAGCAGGTGAAGCCGCACATGGTCCCGATGACGGGCGGCGACGAGCCGTCCGCGCCGCTCGCGAGCACCGCGAAGCCGGCCGCACCGGCGAAGGCGGATTCGTAAGCGGCGCGCCCGCTTCGCATCCGCGTTCAACCAGACAGAGCCACACATGAACATTTCAAAATTCTTTATCGACCGGCCGATCTTTGCAGGAGTCCTATCGGTGATCATCCTGCTCGGCGGGGTGATCGCGATGTTCCTGCTGCCGATTTCGGAATATCCGGAAGTCGTGCCGCCTTCCGTGATCGTGAAGGCGCAGTACCCGGGCGCGAACCCGAAAGTGATCGCCGAGACGGTCGCGTCGCCGCTGGAAGAGCAGATCAACGGCGTCGAGGACATGCTCTACATGCAGTCGCAGGCGAACAGCGACGGCAACATGACGATCACCGTCACGTTCAAGCTCGGCACCGATCCGGACAAGGCCACGCAGCTCGTGCAGAACCGCGTGAACCAGGCGCTGCCGCGCTTGCCGGAAGACGTGCAGCGGCTCGGCATCACCACGGTGAAGAGCTCGCCGACGCTGACGATGGTGGTCCACCTGATCTCGCCGGACAACCGCTACGACATGACCTATCTGCGCAACTACGCGCTGATCAACGTGAAGGATCGCCTGTCGCGGATCCAGGGCGTCGGTCAGGTGCAGCTGTGGGGTTCGGGCGACTACGCGATGCGCGTGTGGCTCGATCCGCAGAAGGTCGCGCAGCGCGGGCTGTCGGCCGAGGACGTCGTGCAGGCGATCCGCGAGCAGAACGTGCAGGTCGCGGCCGGCGTGATCGGCGCATCGCCGTCGCTGCCCGGCACGCCGCTGCAGCTGTCGGTGAACGCGCGCGGCCGTCTGCAGACGGAAGACGAATTCGGCGACATCGTCGTGAAGACGACGCCGGACGGCGGCGTCACGCACCTGCGCGACATCGCGCGGATCCAGCTCGACGCATCCGAATACGGGCTGCGCTCGCTGCTCGACAACAAGCCGGCCGTCGCGATGGCGATCAACCAGTCGCCGGGCGCGAACTCGTTGCAGATCTCCGACGAAGTGCGCAAGACGATGGCGGAGCTGAAGCAGGACATGCCGGCGGGCATCGACTACAAGATCGTCTATGACCCGACGCAGTTCGTGCGCTCGTCGATCAAGGCCGTCGTGCACACGCTGCTCGAGGCGATCGCGCTGGTCGTGATCGTCGTGATCGTGTTCCTGCAGACCTGGCGCGC
The DNA here is from genome assembly GCF_902833095.1 of Burkholderia sp. BCC1208. Taxonomy (NCBI): domain Bacteria; kingdom Pseudomonadati; phylum Pseudomonadota; class Betaproteobacteria; order Burkholderiales; family Burkholderiaceae; genus Burkholderia; species Burkholderia sp. BCC1208. Next base: position 257,592 of record NZ_CADFDY010000004.1, read on the forward strand.
GTCGCTGATTCCGCTGATCGCGGTGCCGGTGTCGATCATCGGCACGTTCTCGCTGCTGCTGGCGTTCGGCTATTCGATCAACGCGTTGTCGTTGTTCGGGATGGTGCTCGCGATCGGGATCGTGGTGGACGATGCGATCGTCGTCGTCGAGAACGTCGAGCGCAACATCGAGGGCGGGATGAACGCGCGGCAGGCGACCTACAAGGCCATGCAGGAAGTGAGCGGGCCGATCATCGCGATCGCGCTGACGCTCGTCGCCGTGTTCGTGCCGCTCGCGTTCATGTCGGGCCTGACCGGCCAGTTCTACAAGCAGTTCGCGATGACCATCGCGATCTCGACGGTGATCTCGGCGTTCAACTCGCTGACGCTCTCGCCGGCGCTGTCCGCGATCCTGCTGAAGGGGCATGGCGAGAAGGAAGACTGGCTCACGCGCGTGATGAACCGCGTACTCGGCGGCTTCTTCCGCGGCTTCAACAAGGTGTTCCATCGCGGTGCGGAGAACTACGGCCGCGGCGTGCGTGGCGTGCTGTCGCGCAAGACGGCGATGCTCGGCGTGTATCTCGTGCTGGTGGGCGCGACGGTGCTCGTGTCGAAGGTCGTGCCGGGCGGCTTCGTGCCCGCGCAGGACAAGGAATACCTGATCGCGTTCGCGCAGCTGCCGAACGGTGCATCGCTCGACCGCACCGAGAAGGTGATCCGCGACATGGGTTCGATCGCGCTGAAGCAGCCGGGCGTCGAGAGCGCGGTCGCATTCCCGGGGCTGTCGGTCAACGGCTTCACCAACAGCTCGAGCGCGGGTATCGTGTTCGTCACGCTGAAGCCGTTCGCGGAACGGCACGGCAAGGCGCTGTCGGCCGGCGCGATCGCCGGTGCGCTGAACCAGAAATACGGCGCGATGAAGGATTCGTTCGTCGCGGTGTTTCCGCCGCCGCCGGTGCTGGGCCTCGGTACGCTCGGCGGGTTCAAGATGCAGATCGAGGATCGCGGCGCGGTCGGTTACGCGAAGCTGTCGGATGCGACCAACGACTTCATCAAGCGCGCGCAGCAGGCGCCGGAACTCGGCCCGTTGTTCACGAGCTACCAGATCAACGTGCCGCAGCTCAACGTCGATCTCGACCGCGTGAAGGCGAAGCAGCTCGGCGTGCCGGTGACCGACGTGTTCAACACGATGCAGGTGTATCTCGGTTCGCTGTACGTGAACGACTTCAACCGCTTCGGGCGCGTGTACCAGGTGCGCGTGCAGGCCGATGCGCCGTTCCGTCAGCGCGCCGACGACATCCTGCAACTGAAGACGCGCAACGACAAGGGCGAGATGGTGCCGCTGTCGTCGCTCGTCACCGTGACGCCGACGTTCGGCCCGGAAATGGTCGTGCGCTACAACGGCTACACGGCGGCCGACATCAACGGCGGCCCGGCGCCCGGCTTCTCGTCGGGGCAGGCGCAGGCCGCGGTCGAGCGCATCGCGCACGAAACGCTGCCGCGCGGCGTGCGCTTCGAGTGGACCGACCTCACGTACCAGCAGATCCTCGCGGGCGATTCGGCGATGTACGTGTTCCCGATCAGCGTGCTGCTCGTGTTCCTCGTGCTCGCCGCGCTGTATGAAAGCCTGACGCTGCCGCTCGCGGTGATCCTGATCGTGCCGATGAGCATTCTGTCGGCGCTGACGGGCGTGTGGCTCACGCAAGGGGACAACAACATCTTCACGCAGATCGGCCTGATGGTGCTGGTGGGGCTGTCGGCGAAGAACGCGATCCTGATCGTCGAATTCGCGCGCGAGCTCGAACACGACGGCAGGACGCCGCTCGAGGCCGCGATCGAGGCGAGCCGTCTGCGGCTGCGCCCGATCCTGATGACGTCGATCGCCTTCATCATGGGCGTGGTGCCGCTCGTCACGTCGACGGGCGCCGGTTCGGAAATGCGCCATGCGATGGGTGTCGCGGTGTTCTTCGGGATGCTCGGCGTGACACTGTTCGGGCTGATGCTGACGCCGGTGTTCTACGTCGTGCTGCGTACGCTCGCGGGCGGGAAGATCCACGTCGCCGGCAAGGATTCGGCGGGGTACGGTGTGCCGGCGCCCGATGCTTGAGGACCAGAAAATGAATAATTTGCACAACACGAATGGCCTGATGCGCTTCGCGAAGGTGGCGGCCGCGAGCACCCTGCTCGCGACGCTGCTCGCCGCGTGCGCGGTCGGCCCCGATTACAAGCGTCCGGATGCGGCGGCGCCCGCCGCGTTCAAGGAAGCGCCGACCCTCGCCGCCGGCGAGCAGGCCGGCACGTGGAAGACGGCCGAGCCGTCGGACGGCGAACATCGCGGCGAATGGTGGAAGGTGTTCGGCGACCCGGTGCTCGATTCGCTCGAGACGCAGGCGCTCGCCGCGAACCAGAACCTGAAGGCCGCGGCCGCGCGGGTCGAGGAAGCGCGTGCGGCGACCCGTTCGGCGCGCTCGCAATGGTTCCCGCAGGTCGGCGCCGGGTTCGGGCCGACGCGCGAGGGGCTGTCGTCGGCGTCGCAGCTCCAGCCGCAGGGCACGGGCCCGACCAACGCGACGCTGTGGCGCGCCCAGGGCACGGTGTCGTACGAAGCCGACCTGTTCGGCCGGGTCGGTCGCAACGTCGAGGCGTCGCGTGCCGACCAGGCGCAGAGCGAAGCGCTGTTCCGCTCGGTGCAGCTCGCGCTGCAGGCCGACGTCGCGCAGAACTACTTCGAACTGCGGCAGCTCGACTCGGACCAGGATCTGTATCGCCGCACCGTCGAACTGCGCGACCAGGCATTGAAGCTCGTGCAGCGCCGCTTCAACGAAGGCGATATCAGCGAGCTCGACGTGTCGCGCGCGAAGAACGAGCTGGCCAGCGCGCAGGCCGATGCGGTCGGCGTCGCGCGCCGGCGCGCGGCGTCCGAGCATGCGCTCGCGATCCTGCTTGGCAAGGCGCCCGCGGATTTCGCGTTCAAGGAAACGCCGATCGTGCCGGTCGCGGTGAAGATTCCGCCGGGCCTGCCGTCCGCGCTGCTGGAGCGCCGCCCGGACGTGTCGGCGGCCGAGCGCGCGATGGCGGCCGCGAACGCGCGGATCGGGCTCGCGAAGTCGGCGTACTTCCCGAAGCTCGATATCACCGGGTCGTTCGGCTATGAGGCGTCGACGCTCGGCAACCTGTTCCTGTGGTCGAGCCGCACGTTCCTGCTCGGGCCGTTCGCCGGCACCGCGCTGACGCTGCCGCTGTTCGACGGCGGGCGTCGTGCGGCCGGCGTGCAGCAGGCGCGCGCGCAGTACGACGAACAGGTCGCGAACTACCGGCAGCAGGTGCTCGTCGCGTTCCGCGAGGTCGAGGACAATCTCGCCGACCTGCGCCTGCTCGACGACCAGATCCGCGCGCAGGATGCGGCCGTCAACGCGTCGCGCCGTGCGGCGACGCTGTCGCGGACGCAGTACCAGGAAGGCGAGGTCGCGTATCTCGACGTGATCGACAGCGAGCGGTCGGTGCTGCAGTCTCAATTGCAGTCGAATCAGTTGACGGGTGCGCAGGCCGTGTCGACCGTGAACCTGATTCGCGCGCTCGGCGGCGGGTGGGGCGCGGCGCCGACGGCGGTCGGCGATGCGGCGACGGGCAAGCAGGAAGTGGCGACGCGGTGAGTGCGAACGGCGTGCGACTCGTCGCTCGCCGGCCGAGAAGCGAAACCCCCCGGCATGCAGGCTCAGGTCTGCATGCCGGGGGTTTTTTATTGACTGCTTTTTGCAACTAACGGTCAGTTCCGCCCCGCACCTTCCGACGGTGCGGCGGCGTCCCGCCACGCGCACCGTCGATGGATGACGACGATCAGCCTGCAGGCAGGACGGCACCGCGTGACACCGTAGCCGCATCCGAGCGAAACCGGTCGCGCGCCACCACGCCACCACGCCACCGCATTACGCGCCGCCGAACGCATTCCCCATCGGCCTCATTCGCATTCCGCGCGCGAGCCGGGTCCACGGCAGGTCGGCCGGATCGGCCTGCATCGGTCCCGGCGCCTTGGCGACCAGCACCGCATGCGCGATGTCCTGGAAATCGGCGCGGAAGTGCACCGAGCTCTTGTTGACGAGGATCTTCATCGCTTCCGGCTCGACGCCACCCACCCGATACAGATTGCGGTCGAGCATCTGCGCCTTGCCGGTGCTCACGACGATCCGCACGCCGTCGATCCGCAGGCAGGCGACCGGCCCGACATCGGCCTGCATGCCGTTCATCATCGGGCCGTCGTAGCGGCAGATTCCGTCGGACAGCGCGACGACCTCGAAGCACGCGCGAAGCGGCTCGTCGCCGGGGACGCCCGAACCGCCGAGCGACAGGTCGACGCGCGCGCCGACCCCTGCGCGCCACGCCGCGGCCACCGCCGCCGGGTCCCACAGCAGGCCGAGCGCTGCGTCCTGCGCGCCATGACGCAGCAGCGCGCGAAGCAGGCCCGTCGTATTCGAATCGCCGCCCGCGCCCGGGTTGTCCTGCGTGTCGGCGATCACGACTGGTTTGCTTGCGTCCACTGCGAGCAGCATTGCCTCGCGCACGGCGTCGTCCGGCGACAGGAACGGCACCTGCCACTGCGCCTCGTCGGCCAGCATCGTGTCGTACAGCGTCTGTACGGCGGCCTCTACCGCGTCGGCGTCGCCATAGCCCCAGATGACCGGCCCGCATTCCGGGAAATCCGCGGCCGGGAAACCCGGTGCGAACGACAGCGACACCACGCCGCCGGCTTCGAGCGCCGCGAGGCGCGCGTACATCGCGCGAGCGGGATCGAGCAGCGTGCACATGCCGTTGATCGGGATCAGGAACGGCAGCCGCCGCGCCGCGCGATGCAGCGGGCCGCGGCCAGCGAGCAGGCGTTCGAGCAGTGCGGCCGCGCGTTCACCGCTTTCCGCCATGTCGACGTGCGGATACGTGCGAAAGGCCAGCAGCGCGTCGGCGCGGCTCAGCATCAGGTCGGTCACGTTCGCGTGCAGATCGAGCGACGCGACCACCGGCACGTTCGGACCGACCGCGGCGCGGACGCGCTCGAGCAAGGTGCCTTCGCCGTCGTCCGTATGCTCGGCGACCATCGCGCCGTGCAGGTCGAGATACACCGCGTCGCAGCCGCCGCGTCGCGCCGCCTCGACGATCTCGCCGGCGATGCGTTCGAAGGCGTCCTCGGTGACGTGCGCCGACGGGCTCGCGCCGGCCCAGATCACCGGCAGCAAGCGCCAGCCGCGCCGCTCGGCCGCGTTGATGAAGCCGCCGGCCGGAATGTTGACGTCGCGCAGGGCGAGCACGTCGGCGCCGCGCACCAGCGCGGGAAACCCTTCGCCGCGTTCGAAGTTGGCATAGGTGGCCTTGGTGGGGGCGAAGGTGTTGGTTTCATGCTGGAAACCGGCAACGAGAATGCGTCGGGTCATGAGACTGAGTCCATTAAAGCAGGCAGCTGTGCGTGGTCCATGGGGCGATACGGTGCCGTCGCGGCGCGACCGGTCACCGTGCCGCGGCGGGCAGGCGGTTCATGATCAGCGCCACGGCGCCCGCGACCATCAGCACGACGATCACGAGCAACCCCGCCTGCATGCTGCCGGTTGCGGTGCGGATTTCGCCGATCAGCGTCGGGCTGAGGAAGCCGCCAAGCAGGCCGATCGTGTTGATGAGCGCGATGCCGCCGGCGGCCGCGTTGCCTGTCAGGTATTGCGACGGGATGGCCCAGAACACCGTGTAGGCGGCCCACAACAGCGCCGTGGCGATCGTCATGCAGACGAGCGAGATCGCGAGATTGCCGCCGGCCCAGGTCGCGGCGGCCAGTGCGGCCGCGCCGACGAGCGCCGACACCGCGCTGTGCCAGCGGCGTTCGCCGCGCCGGTCCGAGCACCGGCCGATCACGAGCATCGCGCAGGCGGCGCCGATATACGGAATCATCGAATAGAAGCCGATCTGCATCGTGTCGGTCACGCCGTTGGCCTTGAGAATCGACGGCAGCCAGAAGCTGACCGCATAGATTCCGCAGATCATCGTGAAGTACGCGAAGGCCAGCAGGTAGACGCGTGGGTCGCGCGCCGCCTGCCCGAACGCGTGGTGGCCGGCCGAAGGCGCCTGCAGTTCGGTGGCGAGCAGGCTTTTCTCGCGATCGCTCAGCCACGCCGCATCGTCGGGGCGATCGGCCAGTATCTTCAGCACTAGCAGGCCGAGCACGGCACACGGCAAACCTTCCGCGACGAACATCCATTGCCAGCCGGCCAGCCCGTGTGCGCCATCGAGGGCGGTCATCAGCCAGGTCGACAGCGGCGAGCCGACGATGCCGCCGATCGGCCCGGCCAGCATCACGACGGCCATCACTCCAGCCATGCGGCGCGGGCCGTACCAGTAGGTCAGGTAGAAGATCATGCCAGGCGCGAAGCCGGCCTCGAACACGCCGAGCAGAAAGCGCAGCACGTAGAACGACGTGGTGTCGTGCACGAACATCATGGCGGCGGACGTCAGCCCCCACAGCACCATGATCCGGCTGATCGTCTTGCGCGCGCCGATACGCGGCAGTATCAGGTTGCTCGGAATCTCGAACAGCACGTAGCCGAGGAAGAAAATGCCCGCGCCGAGGCCATACGCCGCGTCGGACAAGCCAAGCGCGCTTTGCATGTGAAGTTTCGCGAAGCCGATGTTGACGCGATCCAGATACGCGAACGTGTAGCAGAGCAACAGCAGCGGCAGCAGGCGCCAGTTCAGTTTGCGGTACAGCGCCTGCACCGGCGCGCTGTCGTGCGTGGCCGAACGGCGGGAGGATGGGACGGCGGACATGTCTCTCTCCAGTGGCGTAAGCGTCTTGTGGGATGGGTTCCGATTGCCGCATCGTCGGAGAGCCGAAAAAGCAGAGCAAGAGCAACTTAAGTGATCTAATGTTGCTCAACGGGCAACGACATGGCGAACCGCTCAGGCGAACCGCCCGGGCGACCATCAGGCAGACGGGACACTCCATGCGCGAACTCAACCAGCGCCGCTTGCGCTACTTCCACGAGGTGCTGACGCACGGCTCCATCCGCGGCGCGGCCGACAGCATCAATACCGCGCCGTCCGTGATCACGCGGCAGATTCGCCTGCTCGAGGAGGAGATCGGCGTCGAGCTGTTCGAGCGGCAGGCGCGCGGCGTGCGGCCGACCGAGGCGGCCGCGCATCTGCTCGAGTACTGGCGCGGGTGCCGCTCGCAGCAGGAATTGTTCGAGGAGCGCCTGCAGGCGTTGCGGCGGCTGCAATCCGGCCAGGTGCGCATCGTCACCAGCGAGGGTTATGTCGACGTGCTGATGGACGAGGTGCTGACCGATTTCTGCATGCGCTATCCGAAGCTCGACGTGATCGTCGACGTCCTGCCGGTCAACAACGTGCTGCAGGAAGTGGCGGAAAGCCGCGCGCACATCGGGCTCGCGTACAACCCGCCGGCCCATCCGGAGATCGCGTATCTCGCCACGTCGTCACAGCCGGTGGTGGCGCTCGTTCATGCCGGCCATCCGCTCGCGGTGCGTGGCGGCGCGGTGCGCGCACACGAACTCGGCGAGTATCCGCTCGCACTGATGCCGCCGGCGTTCGGCCTCGGTCAGGTCGCGCAGATGCTCGCCTATACGGAGAATCTGCCGATCCGTCCGACGCTGACGACCAACTCCCTCGCGGTGTTGCGCCATTTCGTGAAGCGCCACGACGGGATTACGTTGATCGGCGCATTCGCCGCGTATCGCGAACTCGAGAGCGGCGAGCTCGTTGCGCTGCCGATTGCGCATCCGTTGTTCGATTCCGCGAAAGCGCGCCTGCTCGTGAAGGTGGGGCGGCCGCTCGGCGTCGCGGCCGATACGTTGCTGAACTGCCTGCTGCACGACATGACGATGTTCGCGGGGGCGGCGACGCGCCGGGGCCCGACCGGGAAACGGCCGCGCGCGGCGAAACGCGCACGTTGACGGGGGGCTGTCGTCAGCGGCGGCGCTCAGACGTCGGCGCGTCGTGTGCCGCTGACAGGCCGTCCGCCGCCTTCCGCGATGCGATTTCCCGGCAAGCCGTCGTGCCGGGTTCCCGTTCCCTTTCCCGCCACCAGCCGAAACGACATCGGCGCGCCGCTCCATTCGTCGCGGTTACTCGGGTTACTCGGGTTACTCGGTACGCAATTTCTCGACAGTCCGCAATAAGCCGATATCTCGTCGCGGCACCGCTCACTACCATCCATCGATATCGAATCCACCCGATGGGCGGGCGGTTTGACGGGGCCACCTCGCGTGGCGTGAGTGCCGATGGAACGAAGCACGAGCATCGAGGCAGGACGCCGGCCGTCGCGCGGCCGGGCGCCGGCATGGACCGCGATCGCGTTGACGCTGCTACTGGCGTACGGTGTCGCGAGGCATGCGTCACGGGCATCGCCGGCTGCGCCGCAGCAACGGCATTTCTCCGTCTACGTGGACCGCGACGGGGCGCCATGGGCGCGACCCGTGATCGCGATTCGCGAAGGCATGCCGGTGCATATCGACGTGCATGCGCGGGAAACCGGCGTCCTGATGGTGCATGAAATACCGGGTGCGTTGGCGGCATGCGCGTCCGGCAGTGCGCAGTCGCTGGACATTCTCCCGATCGGCATCACCGGGCGTTTCTCGCTGCATTTCCACAGCCGGACAGGCGACACGATCGAGGTCGCCGTGATCGAAATCTATCCGGGGCCGTGACCGCAGCGCATTTTCATCACGACAAACAAGACGGAAGGAGACAACGATGCAATCACCGATTCGCGCAGCGTTCGCGCTGTCGCTCTGCATGTTCGTGCTGGCCGGCTGCGGCGGAGAAGCCGACGACACGCCGGCGGCCACATCCGGCGTGTCCGTGGCCGACTATGTCGTGCCGCGCGTGCCGAGCTGCAGCCTGGGCGATATGCCCGAGACCGCGCTGCAGGGGCAGGTGCCGGCCGCGCTTCGCCAGGCCGGCTTCGGCGGCTTCAACTGCAACCTCAAGCGCGTCAGCCAGGTTCAGGGCGAAGGCGCGTCGTGGTCGGCCGCCACGTATACCGACAGGAAAGGCCAGACCTGCTTCTATCACGCGACGATGGGCGCGAGCGCGCTGTTCAACAATCCCGATGCGCCGCCGCGCGTGAACCCGGGCGTGCCGGTGATCGACATCACCAACCCGGCGCAGCCAGTGCGGGTGAGCTCGCTGACGTCCACGTCGATGATCGATCCGTGGGAGTCGCTGCGCGTGAACGTCGCGCGCGGGATCCTCGCCGCCGACAACGGCCTGGGCGGCGGTGGCGGCCCGGAGATCGACCTGTACGACATTGCTTCGGATTGCACGCGGCCGCAGTTGCTGGCGAGCGTGCCCGTCGGCACGGGCGCGGACGGAGGCATCGTACCGACCACCCGGTCGCTCGGTCACGAAGGCGGATTTTCGCCGGACGGGCTGACCTATTACGTCGGCGGCGCCTTCACGAAAAGCTACTACGCGGTCGACCTGACCGTGCCGACCCGGCCGAAGATGATTTCCGCGATCAGCCTGTCGGATCTGGGCATGGGCAGCTTTTCGCACGGGCTGTCGGTGAGCCAGGACGGGACGCGTGCGTACTTCGTCGCGTCGGGGAACGGCGGCGCGGCCGTCGGCATGGGCGCGCCGCCGCTGAACGACGCGAACGCGACCGGCGACAACGGCTTTTTCGTCGTCGATACCAGCGAAGTGCAGAGCCGGCGTCCCAATGCGCAGATGCACCGGATCGCGACCGTGCCGGTGCGGAACGGCAGCGTCGCGCAACATACGATCTCGTTCGCTGTGGCGGGAAAACCGTATCTGATCGAAGTCGACGAGGGCGGCGGGGGCGGGCTGCAGGATCCGGGCGCAACGGCCGTCAAGGCCGCGTGCAATGCCGGCGTGGCGCCGTTCCCGATGGGGCACATCTACGACATGTCCAACGAAGCTGCGCCGCGGCTGGTGTCGGAACTCCGGCTCGAAACGCACGCGATCGCGAACTGCAGCAAGGTCATTCCCGATATCGCCGGCCTGACCACATTCACGTACGGCGCGCACTACTGCAGCGTCGACAATCGGCAGAACGCGACCGCGCTCGCGTGCAGTTACTTCAACTCCGGCATTCGCGTCTTCGACATTCGCGATCCGTCGAAGCCGAAGGAGATCGCGTACTACAACCCGGCTTCCGTGAAGTCGCCCGGCGCGGGCTCGGCGCATCTGATGTTCGGTCAGTACCGTGCGGGCGGGCCGGACTGGTGCGCGTCGCGTCTCGATTTCGATTTCGACCGCCGTCTGCTGACCACCGCGTGCCAGGACAACGGCATGCTCGTGCTGTCGTTCGAGAACGGCAGTTGGCCGTTCCCCGAAAGCACGAAGGCGACGGAGATCGGCAATTGATACGCTTTCGCCGTGGTCTGCTGGTTTGCGCGATTGCGCTCGCGATGCCGCTGACGTGTGCCGGTTTCGAGGCCGACGTGCACTTCGGCCTCACGCTGTGGCTCGCACGGCAGGCCGGCTTCGCGCCGCGCGACGCCGACGCCATTGCGCTCGCGGATCAACGCATCGATGCAGGATCGATCGAGTACATGACGTCGCCGTTGCAGTACGCGTGCTTGTCGCGCTTCGTTCCCGATGCCGTCGATGCGCAGGCTCGGCACTATCCGGGCGCGCGCAGCGTGCCGGCCGATGCACAGGCAAGAACGGTCGTACCCGGTGGGCCGGCTGCGCTCGCGCCCGTCGACGCGGCGCTCCGCAAGGCCGGCGGCGGCAAGGCCGCGTTCATGCTCGGCGAATTCGGCCGCGCGCTCCATGGCTGGCAGGATTCGTGGGCGCATCGTGGTGTGCCGTCCGTTCCGGACTGGAACCGTGACGGCATCGCGTGCGATGCCGGTCTGGCGATGGCGGCGCCGCTCGATCGACACACATCGTCCAGCCACGCGGCGGATCTGACCTGGCGTCGGGCGGCCGACGTGGAAGCAATGGCGCAGGCGACCTATCTTCAGATGATCAGGTATCCGAATATCGATGGAACGGCGCGGCAGGCGGCACCCTGGGATCAGGTCCGGCAACGGCTCCCCGGCTTCGTCGCTGCGCGAACGAAGCGCGCGAAGTCGGACTGGTTCGTCGCGAACGGCATCGCGGATACGTCGTTTCTCGACGGTATCAGCCTGCCCGACGGGCCGGCGTGGAAAGCCGTCCGATGGCACGGGCGGCGCGATCTGCCCGCACTGCTGCCGTCGGCGATGCAGGCTGGCGTCGACAAGGACATCGTCGATTTCTACACGCGCTTTCTCAGCGACTGGGTCACGACGTCGCCGGTCGACAAGCGCTGGCTGCCCGCGCTTTCGGCCGAGCACGGGAAGAAGCCCGACGATGCACTGGTCAACGCGCTCGTCGGATGGAGACTGAGGGATCACGGCGCTTATCTGGCCGTCGAAGGGTTGCCGCATTCGACGACGCATTCGCCCGCACCTGCACCTGCGCGCAATCGCGCATCGTTCGAGGTGTTCAGGTCGTTGAACGACGCCGTGCTCCCGCTGATCGTCGAAGGCGAGAAACCGTCCCCCGTCCTGCCTTTCGTGGTATTTGCGCTACCGCGCTCGAGTGCCGGCAACCCGCGCGCCGTTGCACTCATCAAATTGCTCGACGCGCCGTACGACACCGTGGGGATCGTGTCGGAGAAGCGCGACGGAGTCGGCTGGAAGGTGACGGGGTGGGTCTCGTCGGCTGACTACTAATCGGGAGGACGTCGAAATGCGTGAAGATATCGTGCATCAATCGGCGCGCGCGAGCGGCCACTTCGAAGGTGCCGCATTGCGCAGAAAAGGACGGCTGCCTTCTGGGCTCGCATGGAGTGGGCTGTGCATGCCGACCTGCGCGAGCGCCCACGCATGGAATATCCCGTACTACCTTCCGGTGCCGTTGTGGTTGTATGCGTATGCCGCAACGGGCACGCTGATGGTGTCGTTCATGATCCTGGCGTTTGCGTCGGGCACGCGCGCACCCGAGCCGGGAAGTCGATCAGGATCCCGAAAGAAATCGATACGAATCCCGGTTTCTCTGGTGAACGCCGCGCAAATCGCGAGTGCGGTATTCGTCGCGCTCCTGGTCTTGGCCGGCCTCGCGGGAACCGCGAATCCGTTCCTGAACCTGGCGATGTCGGGCTTCTGGATCTGGTTCTATCTGGGCGCTTTGTATGTCAGCGCGATACTGGGCGACGTTTATACATTCACCAATCCGTTTGCGCTGCTGTTGCGGATCGCCGCGCGCTATTTTCCCGTCCTGGAACGCGGGCGCTATCGTTATCCGCAACATCTTGCCTCGTGGCCCGCGTTGGGCGGCTATATCGCGCTCATCGCGCTGGAGCTGTTCGGTGCAGGGCGCCCCCGGGACGTCGGTCTGTTCCTCGTCGCGTATGCCGCGTATGCGCTGATCGGTGCGTTCTGTTTCGGGCGCGAGCGTTGGCTCGACCACGGCGATACGTTCGGCGTGCTGTGCAGACTATGCGCGAAGCTGTCGCCGCTGAAATGGCGTCGGGCAGCGCGTCGTCACGTGATCGTGGAACCGAGAAACCCGATTGCGGACATGTCGTGCGACGGGCCGGCGGATACCAGCGTCGTCGCCTTTCTGTCGTTCATGCTGTCGTCGACGGCCTACGACGGCTTGCGCGATACGGCTACGTGGCACGCGTTTTTCTGGCGCAGCATCTATCCGCACGTCGTCGATCTGTTTCCGTCGCTCGGCCGGCACTACGCTTTTTCAGCGGACATCCTGCTGACCTGGCAATGGCTGGCGTTCGCGATCATCGGCATCGCGTACTACCTGGTGTTCCGCGGCTGTTGCACGCTGGGCGCGATCAGTTCGCGTTCGCCGTCGGGCGGAGCGCCGTTCTCGCGGCAGTTCTGCCTGATACTGCTGCCGATCGCGTTCTTCTACAACGTCTGCCATTACTTCACGCTGTTCTGGGGCGAGGGGCGGCAGATCGTCCAGCTCGCCTCCGATCCGCTCGGGCTCGGGTGGAATCTACTGCCGGTGGCGCCCGCGGCCGATCAGGTGTCGGCGGCCCAGGCGCTCATCGACGTCGGATACATCTGGCATGCGCAGGTTCTCCTGATTCTCGCCGGGCACATCGTGAGCGTGATGCTCACGCATGCGATTGCAGTACGGAGCGGCAGTCCGGCCGGAAGAGCGACCGTCGGCCAGTTGCCGCTGCTCGTGCTGACGATCGCATTGACGATCAGCGGCCTGTGGATTCTCTCGCTTCCACTGGCGTAGCGGTCGCGGTGCGCGGCTTGAGTGCGGAGGGCGACATGCCCCACCGCTTGCGGAATGTCGCCGAAAAGTGGCTCGCCGACGAGAAGCCGCAGTCGAGCGCGGCTTCCGTCACGTCGCAGGATCCGCGCTCGATCAGGCGGCGGGCGGCTTGAAGGCGGCTCTCGATGATGTACTGGTGCGGCGTCAGTCCGTTGGCTTTTCTGAAGCTCCGGATGAACGAATAGAGATCGCCCGGGTAGCCGACCGCATCGGCCACCATCATCAGCGTCAGTGGACTGCGGAAATGGTCCCTGATGTACTCGCCGGCCTTGTGCATCATGCCCGCATGCGCATATTGCTTCGCCTGCGGCCGCGACTCCAGGTGCAGCATGCGATGCAGCGCGGCCGTGCCGAGCGCTTCCGCATAGGTCGGGCCCTGCGGCATCCCCGCGACGGCGTCTTCATGGAGGCTGCGGACGATCTGCGCGAGCAGGTCGTCGATCACGTTCATCCGGAGCGCGGCCGACGCGAACCAGACGTCGCTTTGCAGCCCCGTCCGCGCCAGCCATGACGGTTCGAAGTGGACGCTGATCCACTCGATTTCATCGGACCATCGGCCGGAAAACGAGAAGCCGGGTGGAACATAAGCCAGCGGCCCGTGAACGCGGGTCGGCGCCCACCGGCCGTTGTTCGTTCGCAGCTCGAGTGTCGCAGGCGCCTGCAGGTACATGCCCAGGATCGGGCCGGTCGTCTCCAGATCGACGATTTCCGTGGCGCCGGCGATGTAGTGCTCGATCGAGACCGCGGCGAATGACGGTGCGACGGGCTGCCTTGTCCACTTGTGCGGCGGATGCCAACTGACGCGGCTTCCGTTCGGCGCAATCGCGCAGACGTCCCTCATGGCTGGCCGGCTGATCACGCGTTCTCCTTTCGTCTGATCTGGCGAGCGGTTCCCGAGATGCGATTCGATGCCGCGATGGCATCGCGCAAGCGAACCCACTGTAGGCCGCGATACTTACTCGATGCTTACCTGGCGGCGTGTGTGAGTCGGGGCGGCATCGATGGCATGACGCCGAGGGGTGCGAAACGATTCGATGCGGGCGGCGCACGTCGTTTCGGTTCGGTCGCGGGTAGTGCGACGACAGCGGGAAAGACGGGCGGCGCACGTGCCGCCCGCGACGTTACGCGGCGACGAACTCGTGCACGTAACGGTTGAACACCGCGGGGCTTGCCGCGTTCATTCCGTGCGATGCGCCGGCGACGGTCTGCCGCTGCGCGTTGCCGATCCACTGCTGCAGCGTGTCGACGTTGTTTCGGAACATCTTCGGGCTGCGCTGGCCGTCGATCAGCAGCGTGCGGCAGGCGATATCGCCTGCGGTTTCGGCCGAATACGCGGGCAGCGGATCGCGCAGTTGCTTCGGCAGCGTGCTTGCATTGTCGATCGCCATCGTGCGAAACCGCGACGTGCTCTTCTTCCATGCGCCGGGCAGGCTCACGGAATCGACGAATATCTCGAGACCGACTTCTACGTCGCCTTGCTCGATCAGGTTCACGGCTTTCGTGCGCAGCGCGATCGCGGCGGCGGGCAATGCGGCTTCGCGCACGCCCGGCTGTTGCAGCGGACCGCCCGGATCGGCGAGCGTCAGCGACTCGACGAGGTGCGGATGCTGGCGCGCGACGTTGAACGCGACGCTGCCGCCGCGCGAATGACCGACGAGGTGCACGGCGCCGAGATCGAGCGCGTCGATGAATTCAGCGAGCTCGTCGACGTGGTTCTGCCAGCTGAACTCGTCCTGGATGCCCGCTTCGACGGCCGGCCAGTAGTGGCTCAGGCTCGGCGCGATGCAGCGGTAGTGTGCCGACAGCGACGCGAGCTGCGGATCCCAGTAACGGTAGTCGCACAGCGAACCGTGCACGAACACCATCGGCGCGCCGCTGCCCCGCTCGACATACGGCAGGCTGATGCCTGACGAAAGCGTCGCAAATTGCAGGTCGGGGTTCGCGAGCACGGACGGCTCGATTCGCATGTTCATGACTGAAACTCAAAGGTGCGTCAACACGACGCAACTATGCATCACGGCGAGCTGCAAGGAAAACGCATAATTTTCATCGTGACGATCAATTTTATTGATGACTCGGCTGGAAACCCTTGTCGGACTGAGAGGGCTGACGATTCGCACACCACTCGTCTGCATCCGTGTTCAGTCCCTATATCAACATTAACGGTGTGAGAGCGATGGCGAATGAGCGACGCTTGCGGCGCGCTCGAGATGGTCATAACATGGCCATGTAATTTAACACGCCCAAGTGATTTCACTTGGCCAAGTGAGTTTTATATGAAAACGCTGCCAAATCCTATGCCGGCGCGCATTGCGCTCGACGCTTTCCGGACATTGTTCGAGAAAGCAGACGGTTGGCGCGTGGTCGAGGAGAGTGCGGTACCGGATCATGTCGGGGATCTCATCCTGAGCAATGACAAGGGCCAAACGTACGTCGCGAACCTCAAGACGTTCAACGAGGGACGCGCCGATCGCGTTACCGCGCTATTTGCTCAGGCGCTCCTCGAGGCACGTGCATACGCGAAACGACAGAACATGCGGCCCGCGATTCTGATTTGGGTTGGTAGTGCTCCGCCGTCGCTCATCCAGCGATTGGCCGATTTTCACGCCGAGTTCGCCGGCGGTGAGCCCTTCGCCGTGCTCTCGGCCGACGGAACGCGATATGTCCGGTTTCCGGGACTGGATATTTCCGAGCGTCCGGGTCAGGCGACTCGCTCCTACAGCAGCAGTCGCAGTATCCAGTCGGGGCTGGCATTCTCGGATCTGAACCAGTGGATGCTGAAGCTCCTGCTCGCGATCGATATAAAGAGAGAGAATTTCATCGGTGCGGAGGGCCGGCAATACACCACGGCAACCGACCTCGCGCGTGCAGCCGGTGTTTCGGTCATGACGGCGACGCGGCTGGTCCATGCACTCAAACAGGAAGGCTTCATCGAGACGAAGCCGTTCCTGAAGATCGTGCAACGGCGCAAACTCGCACAACGCTGGAAGGCTGAATACCAGAGGCCGGCAGCGGCAATGCCGATGAAGTTTCTTTTGCCGGCCGCGCCGGACGTCCAGTTACGCAAGATGCTCAAAAATGAGGGCGGCACGCTTGGCCTTTTTGCCGCGGCCGATGCACTCGGCGTCGGCCATGTCAGCGGCGTCCCGCCAACCGTCTGGGTCCCTAGTCTGATGGAAGCCGAAAACTGGCGACCGCTGCGTCGGGCCAAAGACGGCGAACGCCCCGATCTCGTCTTGCAACAGCCTGGCTTTCCCCAATCACTGGGGCGGGGCGTCGTCTACCGCGACGGGTTGCCGGTCACGGACATCATCCAGATCTGGCTCGACGTTTCCGCTCACCCGGCGCGCGGGGCAGAGCAGGCCGCTGAACTGGAGCACGGCGTGCTCGCGAACGTGACTGGAGAAGGTGCATGAGCGAATTGGCCGACTTCAGCAATCTCGCGATGACGTTGGCGCCGTGGCGAGCCAGGATCGTTTTCATCGGAGGCTGGGCTTTTCGGCTCTATTCGTATGAGCCGCGTGCCTGGAAGCCCGACCACAAGCCAATCTTCACGCAGGATGCCGACGTCGCGTATGCAGAGCGCGAAGTGCTCGAAGGAGATATCAAGAGGGCGCTCGAAAGTGCGGGCTTCAAGGAGGAACCGAATTTCGCCGGCGGGTTCAAGCCACCGGCGATGCGTTACACCCTCGGCAAGCAAGCCAACGGGTTTTACGCGGAATTTCTCACGCCGCTGACAGGTAGCCCCTTGCGGCGCAACAAGGCCACGAGGCGGATGGAGCCGGACGCAACGGAGGCGAATGCCGGTGTTGTCGCACAGAAGCTGCGCCATCTCGAGATACTGCTGCACGAACCATGGCTCGTGACGATTCCCGCCGAGGAGTCTGGGTGTGGCGATGCGCTGGTCGATCTGCGTATTCCCAATCCGGTGAGCTTCATGATCCAGAAGCTGCTGATTCGTGACGACAGGATTCCGGAAAAGCGCGCTCAGGATGTGCTTTACATCCACGATGCGATGCTCCTTTTTGGCGGCGCAATCGAGGACGAGCTTGTCCCGATCTGGAGGCGCCTCGAACCCACGTTATCGGATGCTCAGCGCAGGTCCATCGATGCGGGCGTCGGCGCATTTTTCACTGAAGTGAACGACACCATTCGTGCAGCGGCGGACATCCCGCGGCCTGACCGACAGATCGAGCCCGAGGATTTACTCAGGCTGTGCAAGAACGGTTTCGAAGCGCTCTTCGGTGAAGTGCCCTAGAGCGCCGGCCGCCGCCCGCGCGTCATCGCACCACCAACACCGGCACACCCCGAACCTCGACCGGCAGATCATTGTCCGCCGCAAACCGCATCGCGAACTCGAACGCATCGGCACACACATCGCGCAATTCGTCCGACACGAACAGGCATTTGGCGCCGCCATCGACGACCGGCATCGCGAGCCGCGACAGCGCGCACGGATAGCCGGGCCGCCGTTCGCCGACGAACAGCGTGATGACGCCCGCGAGGCGCTCGGGCCAGTCGCTCGGGCGAAAGGTTTTCTGCGCGTGCGTGACGCCGCGGATCAGGTGGCCGGCGAGACGGCCGCGTTCGGTGATGTCGATGCGATCCATGCTGGTGTGCGTATCCTCGTTCGCGTCATTCGCCGCCGTCGGCCGCCGCGTCGCCGCGCGCGGGAATCCGCAGGTTGCGCAGCTTGTGATAGAGCGTTTTCTTCGGCATGCCGAGCGCCTCGCTCGCGTCCGCGACGTTGCCGTTGTGACGCCGCAGCATGTCCTCGATCAGCATCCGCTCGAAATACGCGAGCTGTTCCGCGAGCGTGCTGCCGGCCGTCGGCGCGCCGCCGGACGAAAGCAGGCTGTCGCCAGTCAGCCCGAGCACGAAGCGGTCGGCCACGTTCTGCAGTTCGCGCACGTTGCCGGGCCACGCGTGCGTCATCAGTTCGGACACCTGCGCGGCGGTGACGACCGGCGCCGGCTGCCCGAAGCGCCGCGCGGCCGCGAGCACGAAATGCTCGAACAGCAGCGGCACGTCCTCGCGCCGCTCGCGCAGCGGCGGCAGCTCGATCTGCGCGACGTTGAGGCGATACAGCAGGTCTGCACGAAAGCGCCCGTCGGCAGCGAGTTCGGCGAGATCGGCCTTCGACGCGGCCACCACGCGGCAATCGACCTGAATCAGGTCGTTCGCGCCGAGCCGCTCGATCACGCGCTCCTGCAGCACGCGCAGCATCTTGATCTGCAGCGCGATCGGCATCGTCTCGATCTCGTCGAGGAACAACGTGCCGCCGTCCGCCCATTCGATCTTGCCGATGCGTTTCTTGATCGCGCCGGTGAACGCGCCGGCCTCGTGGCCGAACAGTTCGCTTTCGAAAATCTGCTCGGGCAGGCCGCCGCAGTTCAGCGCGACGAAATGCGCATCGCGCCGACCGCCGAAGTCGTGCAGGCTGCGCGCGATCAGCTCCTTGCCAGTGCCCGTCTCGCCGGTGATCAGCACCGATACCGACGTGTCGGCGAGGCGCAGGATCTTCTTGCGCACGTCGGCGATCGCGGGCGACTTGCCGAGCACGAACGCCTCGATGCCCTGCCAGTTGTTCAGCGCCGCACGCAGCCCCTGCACCTCGAGCGTGAGCCGGCGCTTCTCGACCGCACGCGCGACGCGGCCGGCGATCAGGTCCGACGAGAACGGCTTCTCGATGAAGTCGTACGCGCCGACCTGCATCGCGCCGACGGCCGTGGAGATGTCCGCGTGGCCGCTGATCAGCACGACCGGGATCTGCGCATCGACGGCCATCACGCGGTCGAGCAACTGCAGCCCGTCGATGCCCGGCATCCGCACATCCGACACGATCACCACCCGCGCGCCGGGCGCGACGTGGGCGAGTGCGTCGGCGGCCGACGCGAACGCGTCGACCGGGAACCCGGCGAGCGCGACGGCCTGCTCGACGCCGATCCGGACGTTCTCATCGTCCTCGACGACCAGCACCCGAATCTCATCTTCCATGCTCTGTCCTTTGTTGCGGCGTCGCCGCCGCGAATTCGATGGTGAACTGCGCGCCTCCTTCGTCGCGGTTCGCCGCGGCGATCTTCGCGCCGAACGCCTCGACGATGCGCGACGTGATCGCGAGGCCCAGCCCGAGACCCTGGCCGCGCGGCTTGGTCGTGACGAACGGCTCGAACAGGTGCGGCAGCACGTCGGGCGCGATGCCGGCGCCGCTGTCGGCCACAGTGAAACGCACGCGGCCGGCGTCGTCCGCACCGTCCGCTTCGGCTGCCTCGATGACGATGCGGCGCACCGGTGCGTCGTGCACCGCGTCGAGCGCGTTGCCGAGCAGGTTCACGATCACCTGCTGCAACTGGCTCGATTCGGCCGATACCGTCGTGCCGGGCGCGATGTTCACGTCGAGCCGCACGCCTTCGTCGCGAATGCGCGCATCGTAGATGAGCCGCGCATGCGCGACGGCCTCGTTCAGCGACACCGCGACGCGCTCGACGTCGGGCTTGCGCGCGAAAGTCTTCAACTCGCCGGTGAGCACGGCCATGCCGTCGACCAGCTTGCCGACCCGTTCGAGGTTCGCGAGCGCCGGCGCCGGCTGGCCGCGTTCGAAGAACGTGCGCGCGTTGTCGCACAGCGTGCGGATCGCGACGAGCGGCTGGTTCAGCTCGTGCGTGAGGCCGGCGGCCATCTGCCCGAGCACCGCGAGCTTGCCCGCGTGCACGACTTCCTGCTGCGACGCGCGCAGGCGCTGCTCGGTGCGTTCGCGCTCGACGATCTCGCGCTGCATCCGCTCGTTCGCGGCCGTCAGCGCGGCCGTGCGCTGCGCGACCGTCAGTTCGAGCCGGTCGTTCGCGCGGCGCAGCGCGTCCTGCGCGCTCAGCCGCGCGATGATCGCCCGGCGGCGCTGGATGGCATAGCCGACCAGCAGCGCGACGATCAGGAACGCGCCGGTGACGAACACGAACGCCGTCTGCTGCTGGCGCCGCGCGCCGGCGATGTCGAGCAGCACCATCAACGAATCGCCGGCCTGCGGCGCGGGGCGCGACATCACGAGATAACGCGTGGTGCGGCCGGCGTGACGCGGATCGGGGAAGGTGCCGAACCAGGCGGCCGAGCTGCGATCGCCGATGCGGCGATAGGGCAGTGCGTCGACGGTGCGGCCCGCGTACTGGCGCGACGCCTGGATGTCGCGCTGCTGCTGCGCGGTGATCGGGCGCAGCGCGGTAAATTTCCACGCGGGCTCGGTCGAGATCACGACCACGCCGTTGCTGTCGACCACCAGCGCGGCGACGCCCGGCGCGCGCCACGCCGATTCGAGCGGGTCGACGCTGATCTTCACGGCGGCCACGCCGATCGGTACGCCGTCGCTGCGCACCGCGCTCGCGAAATAGACGCCCGGCACGCCGGTGTTGGTGCCGATGCCGAAGAAGCGGCCGCTGCCGCGCGCGAGTGCGTCCTTGAAGTACGGCCGGTACGACACGTTGGTGCCGACGAAACTGATCGTCTCGTTCCAGTTGCTGGCGGCGATCACGTCGCCTTGCAGATCGATCACGTCGACCGCGCCGCTGCCCGCGTCGCGATTCACGGCTTCGAGGTAGGTGTTCACCGCATGCGCGAGCTCGGACGCATCGTTCGGCGCGGCTTTCAGCATCGCCCGCACGCCGTCCTGCCGCGCGACCAGGCCGGGCAGGATCTCGAAGCGGCCGAGCTCGCTCTTCAGGCTCGACGCGTACAGGTCGAGCCGGTGCGCGCCGGCCTCCTCGAGCGCGTCGATCGCGCGTTCCCACGCGAAATCGACGGCCGCACCGGCTACGCCGACATACAGCACCGCGGCCGATGCCCAGCCCCACCACGGGATTCCCTTGAAGCTCTTCTGCACGTTCGCCCTCATCGAAGCTCGCCACCGGCCGTCCGTCACCGGCCGTCCGCTACCGGGTCGTCCACAACCGGCCGTCCGCAACCGGCCGTCCACAACCGTCCGCTCAGAACGACGCGCGCCGCGCGCCGGCAGGGCCGGCGGCGGCGCGTGCGAAGCAGCCGGCGCGACGATGCGCGCGGCCGCGCATTATCCGAAGTGCGCGACCAGGATCAGCGTCACCGTGACGACGATCGCGCCGCCGATCCGGGTGGCGATCTGCGCGAACGGCATCAGCTGCATCCGGTTCGCGGCGGTCAGGATCGCGACGTCGCCGGTGCCGCCTTGCCCGCTGTGGCAGGCGTTCACGATTGCGGTGTCGATAGGGTACATCTTCAGCAGGCGGCCGACCACGAAACCGGTGCCCATCAGCGTCGCGACGGTCGAGACGATCG
The DNA here is from genome assembly GCF_902833095.1 of Burkholderia sp. BCC1208. NCBI lineage: Bacteria > Pseudomonadati > Pseudomonadota > Betaproteobacteria > Burkholderiales > Burkholderiaceae > Burkholderia > Burkholderia sp. BCC1208. The sequence goes on from NZ_CADFDY010000004.1 coordinate 279,165, forward strand.
TGATCACGTTGACGATCGTGAACGCGGCGGTCAGCTTGTCCCACGGCGTCATCGCGACGCCGATCGCGAACAGCAGCGGATACGTGACGGCGGTCGAGAAGAACTTGTAGACGACGAACGCGCCTTCCTGCAGCGGCGGCGACACCGCGCGCGCGAGCTTCACCAGCACCGCGAGGAACAGCATCGCGACCGGCGCGGGCAGACCGAACAACTTGTGCGCCATCAGGCCGACGAGGTACAGCGTGATCGCCGTGATGCCGGCGCCCGCGATGTGCGTGACGTCGACGTGGCCGCGGATCTCCTCGTTTTCCGGCGTCATGTCGCCGCTTTCGCCGACTTGCAGGCGACCGTTGCCGGTCAGGTGCGGCAGGCGCTTGCCGAGCATGTCGAGCGCGCCCGACAGGATGATCGCGGTCAGGCTGCCGAGCATCACCGACGGCAGCACCATCGCGAACATCTCGCCTTGCGGCAGGTGCATCAGTTCCGAATAGCCGATCGACAGCGGAATCGCGCCTTCGCCGACGCCGCCCGCCATGATCGGCACGACGATGTACAGCAGCGTGTGACGCGCGCCGAGGCCGAGCGCGGTGCCGACCGCCGTGCCGACGATCGCGGCCGCGATCGAACCGACGGCGAGCGGGACGAAGATCTTCACGAAGCCCTGGATCAGCACGCGCCGGTCCATGCTCAAAATGCTGCCGACGATGATCGACGCGATGAACAGGTACAGGAAGTTGGTCGACTTGGTGAATTCGGTCGTCAGGTTCAGCACCGGCTTCGGCAGCACGTGGTAGTACGTGAGCGCCGACGGCACGAAGGTCGCGAAGATCGCGGCCGCGCCGATGTTGCGCAGCAGCGGCAGGCGCTTGCCGAGTTCCGCGCACGTGAAGCCGAAGAACGCGAGCACCGCGATCGCCATCGAGATTTCGCCGGGCACCTTGCCGGTCACCACGAAGCCGACGATCAGCGCGAGCAGGATGAAATAGACGGGCAGCGGAATGATGCCGATGCGGATTTCCATCAGCTTCCACCAGCCTTCGGGCCAGAAGCGTTCGCGCGTGGCGGGACCGGCTTCGGCAATCGGCGCGGGATGAGACGGGGTTTGGATAGAGGTCTGCAAGACGTGTCTCCTGATGTTTGGAATGCCTGCATTCGCTTCGCGGCATCGTGTGCCGTCTATTACGCAACCTCCGTGCCAGTATTCCGGCCTGCCGGAATATTTTTAATGCATTGATTCACAAGGGATTTGTTTCGTCTGCGGAAACGGTTTTCCCCGCCGGCTGGCCGAGATTTCGGAATCGGCGCGGCGGGCAGGCCGAGATTTCGGCCTGGCGGCGGCCCGGGCGGCCGGCCGAACCCGACGCCCGCCATATCGCCGCGCGCGATTTTCTTCGCACAATCGCTTCGTAGACCGCCCTCCCGCCGCTCTCTATCATCGGCTGATCCTTTTCCGATGCGATGACGACTGTCCGGAGAACGCCCGCGCGTTCGCCGCGGCATCGCTCATCCGTCGATACCGTCCCTGGACAGGAGAGTGGTTTCCATGCTGCATCCCGTTTTTTCCGCCCGCTTTTCCGTCGGCCGCCTGGCCCGGCCGGCCCGCCTGCTGACGGCCGCGTTGCTCGCGACGTTGCTCGGCCTCGTGCTGCCGAATGGCGCGCGCGCCGACACCGCGCCGCTGAAGGTCGGCATCTCGACCAGCCCGCAGATCGAGGCGCTGAAGATCGCCGCGAAGGAGGCGAAGGCGCAGGGTCTCGACGTGAAGATCGTCGAATTCACCGACTGGAATACGCCGAACGCGGCGCTCGCGAACAAGGACATCGACGTCAACTACTTCCAGCACATCCCGTTTCTCGAGAACGCGAAGAAGCAGGGCGGCTACAACTTCATCTCGATCGCGCCCGGCACGATCATGAAGATCGGCCTCTATTCGAAGAAGGTGAAAAGCTTCGCCGAGCTGAAGGACGGCGCGCGCGTCGCGATCGCGAACGATCCGGTCAACGGCGGGCGCGGGTTGTTGCTGCTGCAGCGCGCGGGGCTCATCACGCTGAAGCCGGGCACCGACTACCGTGCGACGACGCACGACATCGTCGCCAATCCGAAGCACCTGAAGATCATCCCGCTCGAAGCGTCGCAACTCGCGCGTTCGCTCGACGACGTCGACCTCGCGCAGGGCTACCCGAGCTTCATCAAGCTCGCCGGCACGACCGACCCGAACAGCGCGCTGCTGTTCGACGGGACCGAGAACAAGAACTTCGCGATCCAGTGGGTCGTGCGGCCCGAGAGCGCGAACGATCCGCGCATCCGCAAGTTCATCGCGATCTACCAGCACTCGCCGGACGTGCGCCGGGCACTCGACAACGCGTTCGGCTCGCTGTACGCGATCGCGTGGTGACGGAGGCGAACATGACGACGGCGAACCGCAAGAAGATCCTGCTCAACGCGTTCAACATGAACTGCGTCGGGCACATCAACCACGGGCTGTGGACGCATCCGCGCGACCGCTCCGCGCACTACACCGATCTCGACTACTGGGCCGATCTCGCGAGGACGCTCGAACGCGGCAAATTCGACGGGATCTTTCTCGCGGACATCGTCGGCGTGTACGACGTGTTCGGCGGCGGGCCCGACGCCGCGCTGCGCGAATCGGTGCAGGTGCCCGTCAACGATCCGCTGCTGCTCGTGCCGGCGATGGCGCAGGTCACGCGGCATCTGGGCTTCGGCGTGACCGCGAACCTGACCTACGAGCCGCCGTACCTGTTCGCGCGCCGCATGTCGACGCTCGATCATCTGACGAAAGGGCGGGTGGGCTGGAACATCGTCACCGGCTACCTCGACAGCGCCGCGCGCGGGATGGGCCTCGCGCAGCAAATCGGCCACGACGACCGCTACGAGCGCGCCGACGATTACATGGACGTCGTCTACAAGCTGTGGGAACAGAGCTGGGACGACGACGCGGTGATCCGCGACGCGCGGGCACGTGTGTTCGCGCAGCCGGGCAAGGTGCGGCGCGTGAAGCACGACGGGCCGTTCTATTCGATCGATGCGATTCACCTGAGCGAACCGTCGCTGCAGCGCACGCCGGTGCTGTACCAGGCCGGGTCGTCCGCGCGCGGCGTCGAGTTCGCCGGCCGCCACGCGGAATGCGTGTTCGTGAACGGGCAGAGCAAGGCCGCGGCGCGCGCGGCGGTGCTCGACATCCGCGCGGCCGCCGCGCGGCAGGGGCGCGACCCGGCGTCGATCAGGATTTTCGCCGGGGTGAGCGTCGTGACCGCCGAGACCGAGCGGCTCGCGCGCGAGAAATTCGACGAGTACCGGCGCTACGCGAGCCCGGAAGCCGGCCTCGCGCACTTCGCGAGCTCGACCGGTATCGACTTCGCGAAATACGGCCTCGACGAGCCGATCTCGTACGTGAAGACCGATTCGATCCAGTCGGCGGTCGACGCGATCTCGCGCAAGAGCACGACCGGCACGTGGACGGTGCGCCGGATGCTCGAGCAGATGTCGCTCGGCGGCCGTTATGCGCCGATCGTCGGTTCGCCGTCGCAGGTCGCGGACGAACTGCAGTCGTGGATCGACGAGACGGGTATCGACGGCTTCAACCTGACGCGCACCGTGATGCCGGAATCGTTCGAGGACTTCGTCGATTGGGTCGTGCCCGAGCTGCAGAACCGCGGCGTCTACAAGGAAGACTACGATCCCGCGCCGACGCTGCGCGAGAAGCTGTTCGGCGCGAGCCCGCGCCTGCCCGCCTGGCATACCGGCGCGCAGCACCGGCCGACGGCCGTATCCGAACCCGCGCATCACGCGCATGCCTGAACGTGACGGAGCGAAGCGATGACGCAATTGTTCGATACGCTGGGTTTCATCGAGGCATCGGCCGCGGGTGTCGGCGCCGGTGCGACGGCGCATGACGAAACGGCCGCGCCGGCCGATGGCGCGGCCGTGTCGCTGGAGCAGGTCGGCAAGGTGTTCGCGACACCGCGCGGCCACGCCGCCGCGCTGCGCGACGTCACGCTCGACGTGCGGCGCGGCGAGGTATTCGGAATCATCGGCCGCAGCGGAGCCGGCAAGTCGACGCTGCTGCGGCTCGTGAACGGCCTCGAACGGCCGAGTTCGGGCCGCGTGCGCGTGCAGGGCGTCGACGTCGGCACGCTCGACGAGGATGGCCTCGTCGCGTTGCGGCGCCGCACCGGCATGGTGTTCCAGCATTTCAACCTGCTGTCCGCGAAGACGGTGTTCGAGAACGTCGCGCTGCCGCTGAAGATCGCCGGCGTGCCGAAGGCCGAACGCGTGCGCAAGGTCGAGGCGCTGCTCGATCTCGTCGGGCTCGCCGCGAAGCGCGATGCGTATCCGGCGAGCCTGTCGGGCGGGCAGAAGCAGCGTGTCGGCATTGCGCGGGCGCTCGTGCACGATCCCGAGGTGCTGCTGTGCGACGAGGCGACGTCGGCGCTCGATCCGGAAACCACGCAATCGATCCTCGCGCTGCTCGCGGACATCAACCGCCGCCTCGGGCTGACGATCGTGCTGATCACGCACGAGATGGAAGTGATCCGCGCGGTGTGCGACACCGTTGCGGTCATCGAACAGGGCGAGGTCGTCGAAACGGGGCCGGTGTGGCGCGTGTTCGGGGATCCGCGCCACGGTGCGACGCGTGCGCTGCTGAGCACGCTTCAGCACGACCTGCCGGCCGAGCTGGCCGCGCGCGTGCGGCCGCTGCCCGAACCGGCCGCGCTGCCCGACGGCGCGCGGATCGTGCTCGACGTCCGCTATACGGGCGAGAGCGGCGGCGAGCCGGACGTCGGCGCGCTCGCGGCGGCGCTCGGCGGCTCCGTGCGGTTCCTGCACGGCGGCATCGAAAGCATCCAGGGGCATGCGCAGGGGCGGCTCGTGATCGCCGCGACGCCGCGTGCGGATGACGCCGGCCCGTCGGCGGCGCGCGGCGATGCGGTCGCCGCGCTGCTCGAACGCGCGCGCCGCCATGCGAATCACGCGGAGGTGCTCGGCTATGTTTGAGCTCTGGTGGCCCGAACTGCTCGACGCGATCCGCGACACGCTGTCGATGGTCGCCGCGTCGGCCGCGATCGCCGCGCTGATCGGCATCCCGCTCGCGGTGATTCTCGTGACCACCGCGCCCGGCGGCATCTATGCGCGGCGCGGCGTGAACGCGGTGCTCGGCGCGCTCGTCAACGTGTTCCGCTCGACGCCGTTCATCATCCTGCTGGTCGCACTGCTGCCGTTCACGCGCGTGCTGATCGGCACGACGATCGGTGTCTGGGCGGCCGTCGTGCCGCTGTCGATCGCCGCGATCCCGTTCTTCGCGCGGATCGCCGAAGTGAGCCTGCGCGAAGTCGATCGCGGGCTGATCGAGGCCGCGCTCGCGATGGGCGCGAAGCGCCGCCACATCGTGTGGCACGTGCTGCTGCCCGAAGCGCTGCCCGGCATGCTCGGCGGTTTCACGATCACCGTCGTCGCGCTGATCGGCTCGACCGCGATGGCGGGCGCCGTCGGCGCGGGCGGGCTCGGCGATCTCGCGATCCGCTACGGCTACCAGCGTTTCGACACCACCGTCATGGCGACCGTGATCGTGATCCTGATCGCGCTCGTCTCGGCCGTGCAAATCACGGGCGACCGCCTGGTCCGACGCGTGACCCGGCGAACCTGAGCGACGCCACGAGCGTCCGCTCGCTTCATCAATGATCCTGAGAGACCGACAGATATGACCTTGCCCCTCGGCGCGCCGCGCGAATGGAACGGACAATTCGAGGAAGCGCTGTTTCTCGACGTGGCGCGACGCCATCGTCCCGGCTTCCCTGACAAACTCGCCACGCCGCCGCGCGAGCCGGCCAACGCGGACGAACTGGCCGCCGTCGCCGACTACTACACGAAGATGGCGTCGCACGACCTGTTCATCGTGCAGGTCGTCGCGAAGGCGATCGACACGCTGTTCCGCGACGATCCGCATTTCCAGCTGATCTTGTCGCGCCAGCTCGGCGACGACGGCGCGCATGCGGTGATCGGCCGCGAGCGCGTGACCGAGCTGACGGGGCGCGATCCGCTGCCGGAAGTCGACCGGCTCGTCGCCGCGCACTGGGCGCGCATCGGCGACATCGCGGTGCGCGACGTCGCGGGCTTTCTCGCGTTCGAATGGCATTACGAGCTGCACATCCTCGCGAAGCTGTGGATTCAGCGCAAGACCGGCCGCATCGGCGACAGTGCGATGCGCGAGCACGGCGAGAACCGGATTCGCCCGGACGAGGAATGGCATCGCGTGCAGATCGTCCAGTGGTGGTTCGACACGTTACAGGCGCTGCCGGCCGCCGAGCGCGACGCGCTGATCGAACGCGTGATCGCGGCCGACGAGGAAACCCAGGCGCGGCTCGACGGCTACCTGCACGACGAGTACGCGCACACCGCGCTGGTGTTCGGCGCGGATATCGCGGAATATCGTGCGATCTACGACGACTGGCGGCGCGAGATCCTGTCGCGGCTGACCGGCCGCCGGCTCGGCGCGCTCGTACCGCTGTCGGGCGAAACCGTTGAACAGGAAGCTGTCGCATGAACGATCCACGCGGCCCGGCGACCCTCGCGCCGGATACCGACGATGCGCCGGTACTCGGCCCGGGCGCATTGACACCCGTCATCGATGCATTGCGAGCGAGCGCCGCCGCGCGCGACCGCGCGGGCGGTCATGCGGCGCAGGAGAAGCAGTGGCTCGCCGATGCGGGCCTGCTGACGCTCGCGGTGCCGCGCGCGTTCGGCGGCCAGGAGGCGGCGTGGCCCGCGATCTATGACGCGATCCGGCAGGTCGCGCGGGTCGACAGCGCGCTCGCGCATCTCGTCGGGTTCCAGTGCCTGCAGGTGGTGAGCGTCGACGTGTGGGGCAGCGCCGCGCAGCGCGAGCGCTATCTGCGCGGCACGGTCGACGAGCGCTGGTGGTGGGGCAACGCGGTCAATCCGCTCGACACGCGGCTCGTGGCCACGGCGACGCCCGACGGCGGCTACCGGCTCGACGGCGTGAAGGGCTTCTGTTCCGGCACGCGCGGCTCGCAGCGGATGACGGTGTCCGCGCACGATCCGGCCACCGGCCGCACCGTGTTCGGCGTGGTGCCGACCGATCGGGTGGGGATCACGGTCAACGAGGATTGGGACCCGATCGGCCAGCGCCAGACCGACAGCGGCAGCGTGCGCTTCGACGGCGTGGTGCTCGCGGCGGACGAGGTGCTGCATCGTTCTGAAACTCCACCAACGCCGCGCGCGACGCTGCGCACGCTCGTGTCGCAGCTCGTGCTGACGAACCTGTTCGTCGGCCTGGCGGAAGGCGCGCTGGCCGAGGCGCGCGACTACGTGCGTCAGCATGGCCGCCCGTGGGTTCACTCGAACGTCGAGCGGGCCGAAGACGATCCGTACACGCTCCAGCGCTTCGGCGACATGCGCGTGCGTGCGATTGCCGCGGCGGCGCTGGCCGATCGCGCGGCCGGCGCGTTGCAGCACGCGTGGGCGCGGCAGGATGCGCTGACGGCGGACGAACGCGCCGAAGTCGCGCTCGCGGTATCGGAGGCGAAGATCGTCGCGCAGCGCGCGGCGCTCGACAACGGCGAGGCGCTGTTCGATGCGTGCGGCGCGCGCGCGACGGCCGCGTCGCTCGGCCTCGACCGCTTCTGGCGGAATGCGCGCACGCATACGCTGCACGATCCGCTCGACTACCGGCTGCGCGACGTGGGCCGGTTCGCGCTCACCGCGGAATTGCCGCCGGCGTCGCTCTATACGTAAGCGAAATGAATCGCCAGCGTAACCGGCATGCCGCGTGTCACGACCGCGTCATCGGCGCGGTGACGCCGATGACCAGCATGGCAGTGTCAAGAAACAGGCTCTTGACACTGCACGGTCGGAGGCCGGTTACCAGCGGTAGCCGACGCCCGCACCCGCACCGAACGAACCGTGGCCCGAAACAGCCGTCGTCACCGAGCCCTTGACCAGCCATTTCGCCGTCGCGACGGAAAGGCCGACCGCCATTGCGCTTTGACCGCCGTACGTGCCGCCGCCGAGCGCGACCACCTTTTCACCCGGCAGCACGGCTTGCGGCAGGTTCGCCATCGCGATCGCGCTTGCCGTGCCCGCATTCGCGTCCTTGCGATATTTCGACATTTCCTCGCGGACGGAATTGATTGCGCCGTTCAACTGGCGCACGTTGACGCCGTCCGTCGGTGCGGTGCCGTCGGCCATGTTGGTCAACTGGCGCTCTGCGCCCGGCGCGCCGATCGAAACCGTGTTGTCGCGATCCGCGACCGAGTTGGCGCCCAACGCCACCGAATTGTTGGCGCTCGCGCGGCTGTTCGTGCCGATCGCGGTCGAGTCCGTGCCCGACACATTCGAGCCGGTGCCGATCGCCGTTCCGTTTGTCCCGGTGACTTTCGAATTCGTGCCGATGGCCGTTCCGTTCGTTGCGGTGACAGTGGCGGTGACGCCGACCGCCGTACCGTTGTCTCCCGAGACGTTGGAGCCGTTGCCTACTGCGGTGCCGTTCGGCACGCTGACTAGCGTATTTTTGCCGATCGCGGTGTCGGTATCGTCCGTCACCGTGCCGCTCGGGACGCTCGACGAAATTTTGCCGACGGTCGTCGTGAGCGTTGCCAGATCCGCCGTCAACGTGGAAACCTGATTTGCGATCGAGAAGAGCTGCGAGCCGTTGACTGCATCCGTGCTGGTCGCGCTGATCGCGCCCGCTGCGACGTTCACGATCTGACGCTCGGCGCCGGCGCTGCCCACGCTGACCACGCCAACCGGCGTACCCGCGAAACCGCTGTAGCTGACGCCGTTGAGCGTCACGCTGCTTACGGTCGTGAAAGCACGCGTGGCAGCGTTCGAACCCAGGGCCACGGAATTCGCATTGGCCGCGTTCGCGCCTTCGCCGATGGCGACCGAATTCACCGCCGACGCGGTTGCGCGCGCAATCGCGACGCTGCCGGTAGCGGATGCCACGCTGTCGATGCCGAGCGCGACCGCGTCACCCGCACCTGCGTTCGCCTGGAAGCCGAGTGCCGTACCGCCGGCCGCAATGCTGCCCTTGCCCACGGCCGTGGAAAATGTCGTGGTGGCGCTGGCGCTTTGCCCGACCGCCGTCGACTGGTCGACGGCGAACGCGCCCTGGCCGAAGGCGGATGCCGTCCCGCCGTTCGCGATGGCCCCGTTGCCGACTGCCGTCGCCTGGGCTCCGGTCGCGCTTGACGCCGCGCCCACCGCCGTTGCCTGATCGCCGGTTGCCACGGCATTTCCGCCGACGGCCGTCGCGAGCGTGCCGGTCGCGGCCGCCATGCGGCCGATCGCGACGGTTTCGCTATAGGCCCCGGTCGACGAGCCCGAGTTCGCGACTGCCGCGGTGCCGATCGCCACGTTGTCGCAGCCGGTTGCATTGGCAGGATACGTGCCGCTTCCCGAGATGGCGATGTTGCCGACACAGCCGCCCGACGTGTCGGTCGACGTCCCGTTCTGCACATAATCGGCGCGCGCGGGTGCGGAAGCCGCGAATGCGACAACCGCTGCGCTCACGGCGATGGCCAACGCCGCTTTCGACTTTGCCGGCGTGTGCAGTGCCGGATTCCCCAACCCTCGATGCATCTTGTTCATGTTTTTCCTAGGCTCGATATAAAAATTGTGTTGTGGCTTGCTCGTCGTTCTCACGATTTCCCGATCGCGGTGCATTCGCGATTTTTTTTACCGAAGTCCTTGTTCGAGTACGATCAAATTGAAAAGACGTACTAAACAAATTTGACATTCGGTGACGCGAGTCAACGGGGAAATGGCACAGGTGCCGCTACATTTGACTTATCCGGAACGCCGACGCGTCCCGGATCTGCAGCACGGAGATGCGACGACGCATTTTGATCGGACTTGCCGGCGCCCAGGTTTGCCATGGCGCCCGATCTCTATGCTGTGGGGAAAATTCGTCGTCTTGATGGTTGCGCCGACCGCCGGCGCGCAAGGCGGTGTTCGAGCGGCGGCTTCCGTCGATCGCCGCTGCCCGCTTGCTACTCCGCCGGCAACGCGTCCGCCAGCGCCCGCATCGCATCCACCGTTTCCGGATTCGCCGGAAAGAACGCCTCGATCGCGAGTTCCGACAGCGTCACGTCGACCGGCGTGCCGAACACCGTCGTCGTACTGAAGAACGTCAGCTCGCCGCGCGCCGTGCGTAGCCGCAGCGGCACGGCGATATCCGCGAAATCGGTGCGCGCATGCGTATCGTCGGGCTGACCGGCCGGCGCCGGATACGCGGCGAGTTCGTCGCGCAGCGCATGCAGCGTGCGGTCGCCGCTCGCATCGATCTGCCGCTGCAGCCGATGCAGGATGTGCGCGCGCCATTCGTGCCAGTTGACGATCTGCGACGCGAGACCGTCCGGATGCAGGCTCAGCCGCAGCACGTTGACGGGCGGCTGCAGCAGCGCCGGATCGGCCTGCGCGACCAGCGCGCCGAGCATCCGGTTCGCCGCGAGCAGCGTCCAGTGGCGGTCCACCGCGAGCGCCGGGTACGGCTCGTGGCCGCGCAGCACGGCTTCGACCGCATGACGCGCGGCATCCAGTTGCGGATCCGAAAACGGCCGTTCGCGAAACAGCGGCGCGAAGCCGGCCGCGACGAGCAGCGCATTGCGCTCGCGCAGCGGCACGTCGAGGCGTTCGGCGAGATGCAGCACCATCTCGCGGCTCGGCTGCGCGCGGCCCGATTCGACGAAGCTCAGGTGGCGCGCGGACACTTCCGCGTCGAGCGCGAGCGCCATCTGGCTCAGGCGCCGGCGCTGCCGCCACGTGCGCAGCAGCGGGCCGACGCCGGACGCGCGGCCGGCGGACGGGGAAGGCGAATGGAGGGCAGCGGTCGAGTTCATGCAGCAGATGATAGGCAATCCCGCGCCGCTTCGGTATTACCTGCGAGGTAAGCACCGCGCCGCACCCCCCGGCGCGCACATCCGCTGCGTTACCATAGCTCCCGTGCCACCTGAGAGGCGGCGCCGGACCCGCGACGACAACGCCTGGGCCGGTCGCCGCGCACATTGACAACAAGGCATTCCAGGGGAATCCAACAATGAAAAAACTTGCCGTCCGGCTCGCCTGCGTGGCGACGCTCGCACTCGCCGCGACCAGCGGCCACGCGCAGACCGAAGCTGCGCAAGTGGAAATGAGGGCCGCCGCCGCGGCCGCCAACGAAGCGGTCGTGAAGGGGCCGACCGACATCGACGTGAAACACGAAGCCGTGCTGAAGCTGAAGGCGGGCGAATCGTTCGTGCCGGCCGCCGAGGCCGGCCGCTACCTGCGCTCGATGGGCAACGCGATCGACGAATCGAAGCTGGTCGGCCTCGTGCTGCCCGACGATCCCGATGCCGACTGGATCTCGGTCGTGTCGTTCGAGCCGAGCGGCTACATCCGCGACGACGACGCGAAGGACTGGAAGCCCGACGAGCTGCTGAAAAGCCTGCAGGCCGGCACCGAGGAGAACAACCCGGCGCGCAAGGAGCGCGGCCTGCCCGAAACCGAGGTGGTCGGCTGGGCGAAGGCGCCCGCATACGACGCGGCCACGCACCGGCTCGTGTGGTCCGCGATCATCCGCGACAAGGGCACGGCGCCGAATGCCGGGAGCGACGGCGTGAACTACCGAACGCTCGTGCTCGGCCGCGACGGCTACCTGTCGCTGACGATGGCGTCGACGCTCGCCGACCTGCCGAAGTACAAGGCATCGGCCGACGCGCTGCTGTCGAACATCAGCTTCAACGACGGCAAGCGCTATGCCGACTTCAACAAGTCGACGGACCACGTCGCCGAGTACGGGCTCGCGGCGCTGATCGTTGGCGTCGGCGCGAAAAAGCTCGGCCTGCTCGCGCTGATCGGCGCGTTTGCGGTGAAGTTCTTCAAGATCGGCGCGGTCGCGCTGCTGGCCGGCGGTGCGGCGCTCAAGCGCTTCTTCGGGCGCAAGCCGAAGGCGGCCGCGGTGCCGGCCGTCGCCGATACATCCGAGGCGGCCGCCACGGAGCGCAAGGAATGACGAAGCTGCTGCTGCTGATCTTCGGCGGGCTGAAGCTCGGCAAGGTGCTCGTATCGGCCGGCACGATGCTCGCGTCGATCGCGGTCTATGCGCTGTTCTACGGCTGGCGCTTCGCGGCCGGTTTCGTCGCATTGCTGCTGGTGCACGAAGCCGGCCACTATCTCGCCGCGCAGCGGCGCGGGCTCGACGTCGGGCTGCCGACGTTCATCCCGTTCGTCGGCGCATGGATCCAGTTGAAGGAAATGCCGCACGACGCGGAAACGGAGGCATACGTCGGGCTCGCCGGGCCGTTCGTCGGCACGCTCGGCGCGCTGGCCTGCTATGCGGCCGCGCGTCACTACGACAGCAACCTGCTGCTCGCGCTGTCGTACACGGGTTTCTTCCTGAACCTGTTCAACATGATTCCGCTGTCGCCGTTCGACGGCGGGCGGATCACCGCGGTGCTGTCGCCGCGCATCTGGTTCGCGGGCGTGCCGGTGCTGATCGCGCTGTTCGTGTATCGGCCGAGCCCGCTGCTGATCGTGATGGCGATCCTCGCGCTGCCGCAACTGAAGCGCGCGTGGCGCTACGATCCCGACGCGCCGGAGAATCGCGTGTACTACGCGACGTCGATCGAGACGAAGACGACCTACGCACTCTGCTACGTCGGCCTGCTCGCGTTCCTCGCGCTGATGACGTCCGGCGTGCACGACATGTTGCGCGTCGTGCATGCGTCGACCTGACGTCGATTCGATGCAAAAAAAGCGGCGGCCGTCGTTACGCGGCCGCCGCTTCCCGAAGGTCGAACCTCACGCGTCGCGATGACGCAGTTCGACGCGCTTGATGTCCTTCACGATCACGAGATAGCTGAATACGGTGATGAGCGCGTTCAATCCGACGAACACGAGCGCGCCGTTGAACGAGCCGCTCGCGCCGACGAGGTAGCCGATCACGATCGGCGCGACGATGCCCGCCGTATTGCCGAACATGTTGAACAGGCTGCCCGACAGGCCGATCGCTTCCTTCGGCGCGGTATCCGCGACGACGGCCCAGCCGAGCGAGCCGATCCCCTTGCCGAAGAACGACACGGCCATCAGCATGATCACCAGCGCTTCGCTGTCGACGTAGTTGCAGCCGATGATCGCCATCGACAGCGCCATCCCGCCGACGATCGGGATCTTGCGTGCGAGCGTCAGCGATACGCCGCGGCGGATCAGCGCGTCCGACAGCATCCCGCCGAGCACGCCGCCGAGGAATCCGCAGATCGCCGGCAGCGACGTCATGAAGCCGGCCTTCAGCAGCGACATCCCGCGCGCCTGCACGAGGTAGATCGGGAACCACGTGAGGAAGAAGTACGTCAGCACGTTCACGCAGTACTGGCCGAGATAGACGCCGAGCAGCATCCGGTTCGACAGTAGCTGGCGCACGTAGTACCAACCCGCCACGCGGCTGCCTTCGGAAGCGCCGCCGCCGCTACCGCCTGCTCCGGTCGGCCGGCCCGTCGACCGCACCAGGCCGCCGCCCTGTTCGATATGCTCGAGTTCCGCGCGGTTCACGCCCGGATGGTCGACCGGGTCCTTCATCACGCGCAGCCACAGGAATGCAAGTGCGATGCCGGCGAGCCCGAGCCACAGGTACACGTGGTGCCAGCCGTACGCATGCGTGAGCCACGCCATCAGCGGCGAGAACACGACGGCCGCGAAATACTGCGCGGCGTTGAAGATCGCCGATGCCGTGCCGCGCTCGGCGGTCGGGAACCAGCTCGCGACGACCTTCGCGTTCGCCGGAAACGCGGGCGCTTCCGCGATGCCGACCGCGAAACGCATCGCGAACAGCGCGGCGACCGCGAACGCGGCGCTGCCGCCGAGGCCGATCGTGCTCTGCAGCAGCGTGAACGCCGACCACAGGAAGATGCTCGCCGCATACACGCGCCGCGCGCCGAAGCGGTCGAGCAGCCAGCCGCTCGGCAGTTGCGCGAGCACGTACGCCCAGCTGAATGCCGAGAAGATGTAGCCCATCGTCACCGGATCGATGCCGAACGCCTTGCGGATCGGTGTGCCGGTGATCGACAGCGTCGCGCGGTCCGCGTAGTTGAGCGTCGTGACGACGAACAGCATCGCCAGAATCCAGTAGCGCACGGCGGTTCGGCGCGCGGTGCGCGCGACGTCGAGCGGAAGATCGCGAGGGGAGGTCTGATTGCTCACTTTAAATGTACGTCGTCGTATGACATGAGCGAAGTTTATTGAGAATATGTGGATTCAGAAACCTCGGGTTTTCCCTTTGAAGATCGTTGCCACAATATGGAAAAGTCCGGATTTTCTGGCCGGACAAGGCTTGTGGGTGTATCGTCGGCGCCTTCGCAGGCGATGCGATACTGTCGGCAGACATCGTATCTGTTGAGCTACAATGAGCAATCCATTCCCGAACCACGGAGCACACCCCATGCAACTGACAGGAGAGATGCTGATCGGCGCCGAAGCGGTGGCCGGCTCGGCTGGAATCTTGCACGCGTTTGACCCGACGAAGGGCGCGCCGATCGACGTCCCGGCGTTCGGCGTCGCGACGCAGGCCGACGTCGACCGCGCGTGCGAACTCGCACGCGACGCGTTCGACGCGTACCGCACGCAGCCGCTCGCGGCCCGCGCGGCGTTTCTCGAAGCGATCGCCGATGAAATCGTCGCGCTCGGCGATGCACTGATCGAGCGTGCGCATGCCGAAACGGGCCTGCCGGTCGCGCGGCTGCAGGGCGAGCGCGGCCGCACCGTCGGCCAGCTCCGGCTGTTCGCGCGCGTCGTGCGCGACGGGCGCTTCCTCGCCGCGTCGATCGATCCCGCGCAGCCGGCACGCACGCCGCTGCCGCGTTCGGACCTGCGGCTGCAGAAAGTCGCGCTCGGGCCCGTCGTCGTGTTCGGCGCGAGCAATTTCCCGCTCGCGTTCTCGGTGGCCGGCGGCGATACCGCGTCGGCACTCGCGGCCGGCTGCCCGGTGATCGTGAAGGCGCATGAAGCGCACCTCGGCACGTCCGAGCTGGTCGGCCGCGCGATCCGCGCCGCGGTCGCGAAAACCGGCATGCCGGCCGGCGTGTTCTCGCTGCTGGTCGGCCCCGGCCGCGTGACCGGCGCGGCGCTGGTCAGCCATCCGGCGATCCAGGCCGTCGGTTTCACCGGTTCCCGGCAGGGCGGGATGGCGCTCGTGCAGCTCGCGAACGCGCGCCCGCAGCCGATTCCGGTCTATGCGGAAATGAGCAGCATCAACCCCGTCGTGCTGTTCCCGGCCGCGCTGGCCGCGCGCGGCGACGCGATTGCGACGGGCTTCGTCGATTCGCTGACGCTCGGCGTCGGCCAGTTCTGTACCAATCCGGGCCTGGTGCTCGCGATCGACGGCCCCGATCTCCACCGCTTCGAGACGGTCGCCGCGCAGGCGCTCGCGAAGAAGCCGGCCGGCGTGATGCTCACGCGCGGCATTGCCGATGCGTACCGCAACGGTCGCGGCAAGCTGGCCGAGCTGTCCGACGTGCGCGAAATCGGCGTGGGTGAATCCGCACAGACCGACTGCCAGGCGGGCGGCGCGCTGTACGAAGTCGGCGCGCAGGCGTTCCTGGCCGAGCCGGCGTTCAGCCACGAGGTGTTCGGGCCGGCGTCGCTGATCGTGCGCTGCCGCGATCTCGACGAAGTCGCGCGCGTGCTCGACGCGCTCGAAGGCCAGCTCACGGCCACGCTGCAGATGGATGCCGACGACAAGCCGCTCGCGCGCCGGCTGCTGCCGATCCTCGAACGCAAGGCCGGGCGCCTGCTCGTCAACGGTTACCCGACCGGCGTCGAGGTGTGCGACGCAATGGTGCACGGCGGGCCGTTCCCCGCAACGTCGAATCCGGCCGTCACGTCGGTCGGGGCGACCGCGATCGAGCGTTTCCTGCGGCCGGTGTGCTATCAGGACTTCCCGGACGATCTGCTGCCCGAAGGACTGCAGGAAGGCAATCCGCTCGCGATTCCGCGGCTGCGCGACGGCAAGGCGGAGTGACGTGGCGTAATCGTTGAAGGCAGCGTCTCGAAAGGGACGCGTTCCGGCACGATGGAACATGGCGGCGGGGCTCACGGGCCCCGCCGTTTTTTATGCAGCGCCGGTTTTCGTGCCAGGTTCGCTCGGTCGGTGAGCGGGGCGCGCGACGAGTTGCAAGCGCTCCGCTGCAGCCAGCAGGCGCCGGTCGCGCGTCCACAGCTTGCTGCCGCCGGTCAGTCTGGTCGAGGCAAGCAGGTGAGCATCGACGTAACCGATGCCGAGCCCATGAAGCGGTACGGCATCGATCATGCGCTGGACTTCGTCGTCGGTTGCAAGGGTTGCGGCTGGAAGGTCGTGCAGCGCATCCGGTACGGTCGCGCGATTGCGCATGCTGCCGAGCGCAAGCTCGCCGGCGATGAACGGATGGATCAACACTCGCTCGGCTTCCAGGAGTGCGGTGAGGGTTGCGTCGCCGGCCCGCAAGTGATCGATTCAGACCGAAGTGTCGACAACAATCATGCAGGCTCCGACGGGCGGCGTGGAACCGATTCAAGGTCGGGCTCGGTGCCGCCGAGGCGCGCGAGTCGTCGTGCGCTTTCGCGGGCGATCAATGCACGCAGCGCCTCTCTCACGAGGGCCGATTTTTCGGTGACGCCGGTCAATTGCTGGGCTTTTGCGAGCAATGCGTCGTCGAGGGACAAGGTGGTGCGCATGTGCAGCTCCCGGAGGAAACGCGATGCGTCAACTATGACATCAAATCGTACCGATATTGATGCGCCGACATGGCGAGGAAATGTCGGCTTTCCTGTTGCCCGCGTTTCTCCTACAGTAGCGAAGCCTCGGGCTGTCCGGCCCGCAGGCGAGCCTGAGAGACGCACAAAACCAACAAGGAACCATCCGATGAATATCAGCAAGCGTGGCGACCACCTGTTCGCGGCCGGGTTGTGGAAAGCAATCGGCGACGTCGCGAAATCGGTCCGTACCCAAATCGGCGAATACAGCGAAGGGCGTGTGCTGGCCGACGCGCTGTTCGCGCTGCAGCGCGAGCTGGGCGGCGGCGAATTCGACGTGACGATCAACCAGGGGCGGCCCGTCGTGGGCTCCGATCCGCATTCGGTGATCTTCGGCAGGGCCGTCGAGCGCTTCAGGTACGACATGGAGGCGGTGGTGTTCGCGCTGAAGCATCGCCGCAGCATCGACACGCCCGACGGTGCGCAGCGCGCCGAAGCACTCACGCAGGCCAATACGCATCTCGCGACCGCGAAGCAGTACGCGATATTCACGGTCGGGCGGTTCTTCGATGCGGTGGTCGACCGCGACGTGCTGGAGCAGATCGTGGGCGCCGAGTCGCCGACGCGCGGCCGGCCGGTCGCGGCGCGCAAGGGAATCGACGAGACGCAGCGCACGCTCACCGGCGTGCGCCAGCGGATCGTCGGCGCGATCGCGCAGATGTGACGATCGCGCCGGCGCGTCGCGCCGCGCGGCCGTCGAGTGATGCGGATACGGCGTGATCAGGCCGGCCGTGGCGCCATGAAGGCCGCGCCGCCGGCGAACCTGCTTACTGCGGGCCCATCTTCTTGATCAGCACGTCGAGCTCGGCCGCTTCGGCTTCGGTCAGGTCGATGAGCGGCGCACGCACGGGGCCCGCGTCGTGGCCGACGAGTTTCGCGCCCGCCTTCACGATGCTGACCGCGTAGCCTGCGCGGCGATTGCGGATCTTCAGGTACGGCAGGAAGAACTCGTCGATCAGGCGGCCGACCGTCGCGTGGTCGTCCTTCGCGATCGCCTCGTAAAACGCCATCGCCGTCTTCGGGATGAAGTTGAACACCGCCGACGAGTACACCGGCACGCCGAGCGCCTTGTACGCGGCTGCATAGACTTCAGCCGTCGGCAGGCCGCCGAGGTACGCGAAACGATCGCCGAGGCGGCGGCGGATCGTGACCATGCTTTCGATTTCGCCGACGCCGTCCTTGAAGCCGATCAGGTTCGGGCAACGGTCGGCGAGGCGCTCGAGCATGTCGGCATTCAGCTTCGAATTGGCGCGGTTGTATACCACGACGCCGATCTTCAGCGCACGGCAGACCTGCTCGACATGCTCGGCGATCCCTTCCTGGCTCGCTTCGGTCAGGTAGTGCGGCATCAGCAGCACGCCGCTCGCGCCGAGGCGCTCGGCTTCCTGCGCATATTCGATCGCGACGCGCGTCGCGCCGCCGGCGCCGGCGAGGATCGGCACCTTGCCCTTGCAGGTTTCCGTCGCGACGCGGATCACGTCCGAATACTCGCGCTGGGTGAGCGAGAAGAATTCGCCGGTGCCGCCGGCCGCGAACAGTGCGCTCGCGCCATACGGCGCCAGCCATTCCAGGCGCTCGGCATAGGTGGTCGGGCGGAAGCTGCCGTCGGCGTCGAAATCCGTCAGCGGAAACGACAGCAGGCCGTGGGAGATGATCTGTTTGAGTTCTTGCGGTGAAGTCATGGTTGGGTCGTCCGTCTAGCGCGAGTGCGGGGTTCGTCGGTACGGCATCCGAGCCATATTGGCGATGTCGTTGTATGTCATCGTACAACGCAAGAAAGAGCGGCGCAAGCGGTTTGCTGGCCGGTCAAGGGTAGGGTCTTTCCGGATAAGGGTTTACTCAGCATCGTGGATTGAGGTTGAATGTCGTATGATGACTAACGATATCGCAGATAGCTTCCAGGAATTCCGATGACTGCTTCCCCTCTCTACATCCGCGTGCATCCGGACGACAACGTCGCGATCGTCGTCAACGACGGTGGTTTGCCCCAAGGCGCGACGTTCGCCGACGGGCTGACGTTGTGCGAAGGCGTGCCGCAGGGGCACAAGGTCGCGCTCGTCGACCTCGCGGCCGGCGACCCGGTCGTTCGCTACAACGTGGTGATCGGCTATGCGCTGACCGACCTGCGGCGCGGCAGCTGGGTCAACGAGCGCACGATGCGCATGCCCGAGCCGCCCGGCCTTGACGACCTGCCGCTCGCCACGCGCGCCGCGCCGCCGCTCGAGCCGCTCGAAGGCTATACGTTCGAGGGCTTCCGCAATGCCGACGGCTCGGTCGGCACGCGCAACATCCTCGCGATCACGACGACCGTGCAGTGCGTGTCGGGCGTCGTCGAGCATGCGGTGAAGCGGATCAAGGACGAACTGCTGCCGCGCTACCCGAACGTCGACGACGTGGTCGGGCTCGAACATACGTACGGCTGCGGCGTCGCGATCGATGCGCCCGACGCCGACATCCCGATCCGCACGCTGCGCAACATCAGCCTGAATCCGAACTTCGGCGGCGAAGTGATGACCGTGAGCCTCGGCTGCGAGAAGCTGCAGCCCGAGCGGTTGCTGCCGCCGGGCTCGATTCCGCTGGCGGCCGACGGCGCGACCGGCAACGGCGGCGTCGTCTGCCTGCAGGACGCCGCGCACGTCGGCTTCAACTCGATGATCGACTCGATCATGAAGATGGCCGAATCGCATCTCGAGCGGCTGAACCGCCGCCGTCGCGAAACCTGCCCGGCGTCGGATCTCGTCGTCGGCGTGCAGTGCGGCGGCAGCGACGCGTTCTCGGGGCTCACCGCGAACCCGGCGGTCGGCTTCGCGGCCGACCTGCTCGTGCGTGCGGGCGCGACGATCATGTTCTCGGAGGTGACCGAAGTGCGCGACGGCGTCGCGCAGCTCACGTCGCGCGCGGCGAACGAGGACGTCGCCCGCGAGATCATCCGTGAGATGGACTGGTACGACCGCTACCTGCAGCGCGGCCGCGTCGACCGCAGCGCGAACACGACGCCGGGCAACAAGAAGGGCGGCCTGTCGAACATCGTCGAGAAGGCGATGGGGTCGATCGTGAAGTCGGGCAGCGCGCCGATCGCCGGCGTCGTGCGCCCCGGCGATCGCGCGCGGCAAAAGGGGCTGCTGTACGCGGCGACGCCCGCGAGCGATTTCATCTGCGGCACGCTGCAGCTCGCGGCGGGGATGAACCTGCACATTTTCACGACCGGCCGCGGCACGCCGTACGGCCTCGCGCAGGTGCCGGTGATCAAGGTCGCGACGCGCAGCGATCTCGCGCGCCGCTGGCACGACCTGATGGATCTCGACGCGGGGCAGATCGCGACCGGCGCGGCGACCATCGAGGACACGGGCTGGGCACTGTTCCGGCTGATGCTCGACGTCGCCAGCGGCAAGCGCCGCACGTGGGCCGAACAATGGAAGCTCGCGAATGCGCTGACGCTGTTCAATCCGGCGCCGGTGACCTGACGCGCGCGCGGTGGTTGCGGCAAGACGATGCGGGCGCCTTCGGGCGCCCGTTTTCGTTGCGATGCGCATGGCGATTTGGCGCGGGCATGCGGCGCGTGGCCGGCGCGATTTCCTTACCTCCCGCGTAATCGACCGCCTCCGCCGGCCCGGCGACGATAGCGGCACGCGGACCCGAAACGTCCGCGACATCGTTCGTCACCGACACAAGGAGCCTCGCCATGAACACCGCTCAATCCGCATCGTCCGTTCACGCCGATCTGATCGACCGCTACTTCGACGCCTGGAACGAACCCGACGTTGCGCGCCGCCGCGCGCTGATCGATGCGACCTACGCGAGCGACGCGACCTATCGCGATCCGCTGATGGCCGGCGACGGCCACGCGGGCATCGACACGATGATCGCCGCCGTGCAGCAACGTTTCCCCGCCTACCGCTTCAGCCGCACGACCGACGTCGATGCGTTCGGCTCGTACCTGCGATTCTCGTGGGCGCTCGTGTCGCCCGACGGCGCGGCGATCGTGAAGGGTTCGGACTTCGGCACCGTCGACGCGTCGGGCCGCCTCGCGTCGGTCACGGGTTTCATCGACGAAATGCCGGCCGCGGCGTCCTGATCCGAACGATGCATGCACTGCGGGCCGCCGGGATCGGGTAACGTTATGCCATTCGTTCCTGAACCCGGAGACTAGCCCACATGTTGAAGAATCTCGACCCGCTGCTGCACGCCGACATCCTGCACACGCTGCGCGCGATGGGTCACGGCGACGAAATCGCGATCTGCGATGCGAATTTCCCGGCGGAATCCGTCGCGGAGCACACGGTGGTTGGCCGCGCGCTGCGGATCGACGGCGCCGATTCGGCGCGCGTCGTGCGCGCGGTGCTGTCCGTGCTGCCGCTCGATACGTTCGTCGACACGCCCGCGTGGCGCATGGAAGTCGTCGGCGATGCGGCCGCGGTGCCGCCCGTGCAGCGCGAAGTACAGGCCGAGATCGACCGCGCGGAAGGGCGCGCGGTGCCGCTTGCCGGCGTCGAGCGTTTCGCGTTCTACGAGCGCGCGCAGCAGACGTATGCGGTGATCGTCACCGGCGAACTGCGCGGCTACGGCTGCTTCATCTTCAAGAAGGGCGTGCTGTTGAGCGACGCGGGCTAAACGCGTTTTTCAGCGCGCCGGGCTGCCGGCGCCGCCGCAGCAGTGTAAAGATTTGCTACAACCTTTTTCTTGGACACGGCGAAAAGACCCTCTATGCTGGCCCATTTGCCGCGCGCCCACCCGGGCCGCGCGGCGCCGAACCGCACGGGCGCGCCCGGGCGGGCGGCCGAATTGCATACGAGGAGAGAGGCATGACGCGTACCGTCGATTCCGGCGTCATTTTTTTCGCACGCCTGGCGCTGGCGGCGTTGTTCTTGTGGGGCGGCATCATGAAGCTGCTCGGCTACAGCGATTTCGTCGCGTATCTGCACACGATGAACGTGCCCTATCAACAGGTCGTCGCACCGATCGTCGTCGCGATCGAGGGGCTGGGCGGCCTGCTGTTGATCGTCGGCTACAAGGTCCGGCCGCTCGCATTGCTGATGGCGGTCTACACGATCGCGACCGCGATGGTCGGGCACAACTTCTGGGACGCGACCAACGCCGCCGTCCAGCACGACATGGTGATTCACTTCTGGAAGAACGTCGCGATCGCCGGCGGGTTCCTGCTGCTGTTCGTCACCGGCGCCGGCGGCGCGAGCATCGACGCGTTGCGCCGGCCGAGTTCGTCGTACGGCGTGCTGCGTTGAGCTGACCGCACTCGCGCCGCTACGCCGAGGCAAGTCAAAAGGGCCGAATCCCGCACGCCGCGGGATTCGGCCCTTCGTTCATGAAGCGGGCGCCAGCGTCAGTGCGTGCCCTTCACGTCCTGCGCATCCTTCGCGAACTGCACGGCGATCGCACCGAGCACGCAGATCGCCGCGACGTACGCGACCGGCGCGAGAGGATTCGACTTCATCATCAGCGACACGATCACCGGCGTGAGGCCGCCGAAGATCGCATACGCGACGTTGTACGAGAACGAGATGCCCGAGAAGCGCACGACGGCCGGGAAGCTCTTGACCATCACGAACGGCACCGCGCCGATCGTGCCGACCATGAAGCCCGCGATCCCGTAGTAGAGCGGCAGCGTCGACGCATCGGCCGCGACCTGCACGAACAGCAGGTAGTAGCACGCGGCCAGCCCGATGCCGCCGATGCCGAGCACGCGCTTCGCGCCGATCCAGCCCGCGAGCGAACCCGCGGTGATGCAGCCGGCCGTCAGGCACAGCGTCGCGACGCTGTTCGCGAACAGCGTCGTCGCCGGCGTCAGGTGGAACTGCTTCTGCAGCAGCGCGGGCGTCATCAGGATCACGACGACGATCGCGGCCGACAGCATCCACGTGAGCAGCATCGACACGATCACCGCGCGGCCGTGGTCGCGCAACACCGCCTTCAGCGGAATCTCGGCCGCGAGCGCCTTCTTCGCCTTCATCTCGGCGAACACTGGCGTTTCATGCAGCCAGCGGCGCAGGTACACGGAGAACAGCCCGAACACGCCGCCGAGCAGGAACGGGATGCGCCACGCGAACGCGCCGACTTCGGCCGTCGAGTAGCGGCTGTTGATGCCGGCCGCGACGAGCGAGCCGAGCAGGATGCCGGCCGTCAGGCCCGCGGTCAGCGTGCCGCATGCGTAGCCGATATGGCGCGACGGCACGTGCTCGGACACGAACACCCACGCGCCCGGCACCTCGCCGCCGACCGCCGCGCCCTGCAGCACGCGGAACAGCAGCAGCAACACCGGCGCGAGGATACCGATCGTGTCGTAGGTGGGCAGCATGCCCATCAGCAGCGTCGGCACCGACATCATCAGCACGCTCAGCGTGAACATCCGCTTGCGGCCGAACAGGTCGCCGAAGTGCGCCATGATCACGCCGCCGAGCGGGCGCGCGAGATAGCCGGCCGCGAAGATGCCGAACGTCTGCAACTGGCGCAGCCAGTCGGGAATGTCGTGCGGGAAGAAGAGTTGTCCTATCGCCGGCGCGAAGAACACGAAGATGATGAAGTCGTAGAACTCGAGGGCGCCGCCGAGTGCGGCAAGGCCAAGGGTCTTGTAGTCGCTGCGCGTGAGCGCGCGTTCGGCGGCGCGAGGCACGCCGCTCAATTCGGAAGCTTGCATGGTCAGGACGATCGGTTTTCGAATGTTGTTGTCGGTGCTGCGTCTCCAGGGCCCGCTATCGGCATGGACTGACAAGGCGCGGCTTGCGTCGTCGAGCGTGCCGCGTGCCGGGTGAAGCACGAAACACGCGCCGCCGCACCGGGATGGGGCACTGCGGAGACGAAGCGGCAAAGCGGGTGGGGGGATTCTACAGGAGCGCGAAATGCCTGCGCGCGGGCGCGCGCCGAGCGCGGCTTCGGACCATGCAGCCGAAGCGCACGCGGCGCGCGCGGCCGGTGAGCCGCTGGCGCGCCGCGCGGGGCAGGGCCCGCGTAATCAGTTGCCGGCGATCGTATCGACCGGCTTGAACGCGCCGCGCTCGACCTTGTAGATCGTCACCGGCGCATCCTTCAGGTCGCCCTTCGGGTCGTACGCGATGCTCGGGGCCGACACGCCCTTGATCGACACCTTGCCGAGGTACGGCGTGTACACCTTCGGATCGGTCGAATTCGCGTCCTTCATCGCGGTAAGCAGCGCGATCGTGCCGTCGTACGAGTATGGCGAGTATGTGATCACGTCTTCGTTGAAGCGCGCCTTGTAGCGGGCCGCGTAGCCGGAGAAGCCCGGCATCTTTTCCTTCGGCAGGCCGCCCATGTAGACGATCGCGCCTTCGGCCGCGTCGCCGCCGACCTTCAGGAACGTCGGCGAGCGCGACATCTCGCCCGTCACGAACGCCGACTTCATCCCGAGCTGGCGCATCTTGCGGATCATCGGCGACGATTGCGCGTCGCCGCCGCCGTAGAAGACCGCATCCGGATTCACGCCTTTCAGGTTGGTCAGGATCGCCGAGAAATCGAGCGCCTTGTCGTTCGTGAAGTCGCGCTTGACGATCGTGCCGCCGGCCGCTTCCACGGCCTTCGCGAATTCGTCGGCGATGCCCTGGCCGTAGGCCGTGCGGTCGTCGATGATCGCGATGCGCTTGAAGTGCAGCGTCTTCACCGCGTACGTGCCGACGATGCGGCCGGCCTGCGCGTCGCTCGTCAGCAGCCGGTAGGTCGTCTTGTAGCCGCGCGCCGTGTATTGCGGCGACGTCGCCATCGAGATCTGCGGCAGCCCTGCGCGATCGTACAGGTCGGACGCGGGAATGCTGGTGCCCGAGTTGAAGTGGCCGATGATCCCGCGGACGTTGTCGTCGATCAGCCGCTGCGCGACGGTCGTGCCGGTGCGCGGGTCGGCCTGGTCGTCCTGCGAGTCGAGCTGGAACGTGACGGGCTTGCCGCCGATCGCCGGATGCGTCGCGTTGAAATCGGCGATCGCGAGCTGCACGCCCTTCTGCATGTCCGTGCCGTAATTCGACTGCGGGCCGGTCAGCGGTGCGGCGAAACCGATCTTGACGACGTCGGCGGCGACGGCGTGCGCGCCCGACAGTGCGCAGGCGGCGGCCAGCGCGACGTGCGATACCTTCAGCTTCACTTTCACTTCCCCTTGATGGCGTGGTTGGGCCGCCGCCGGCATGCGGGCCGGCGCCGGTAAACCGGGCGAGACGTATCGGTCCGCAGGCCGATGGGCCGGCCATGCGTGCTTGCCGCGTGCTGCGCGCGCTGTGCCGGAATCGGCGTGCGCGATGGTGGATGCGGCGGGCCGCGCGTGCCGATTGCGGCAGCGACGGGATGTCGTCTCGTGACCGTGAAGCGAAGTCTAGGTAGCGAAAATGCGTGCGTCTTGCGCGTTCGATGCGTGGCCGGCGACGATATCGGCATATCGTCGATAACCCTGATATATGCTGAAATCGTCATGACGAATGCGCAAACCCGCCAAGACGCGGGTCGTCGGCATTTTTAGGATGATGAATTCGGGTGCGTGGCACCGGCGTGTCGATGCGCCGCGGCCGCAGCGGCGCAAGCGGAACGGCTGCCGGCCGCGCACGTGCCGCGTAGTGGTTGCGTACGCAACCTGTCCCGCTGACCGATGAACCTGGCCGGGACACACGATGCGACCGGCCTCCGTCTTGCCTGCCCCGCGTTCGGCGCGACGCGATCGAAGGGGCGCTCCTATAATCGACGCCATCTGCCACTCGCTTCGCGGTTGCCGGGATGACGACCTTGCTTGCCGTACCGCCCATGAGCCTGCCCGACACGTTGCGCTACCAGCCCGACAACGCCGATCTCGGTGCGATGCTCGCGCATTTCCGCCTACTCGAACCGGTGTTCGATGCGCTGCCGGATGTCGCGTTCTTCGTGAAGGATGCGAGCGGCCGCTACGCGATCGTCAATCGCACGCTGGCGATGCGCTGCGGCTACAAGGACAAGCGCGACCTGCTCGGCAAGACGGCCGACGAGGTGTTTCCGCGCCGCTTCGGTCGTAGCTACTTCGAGCAGGACATGGCGACGATCAACGCCGGCCAGCAGTTGATGGACCAGCTCGAGCTGCACCTGTATCCGGGCCGCCAGCCGGGCTGGTGCCTGACCTGCAAGGAGCCGCTGCGCGACGCCGCGGGCCGGGTGATCGGCCTCGCGGGCATCTCGCGCGACCTGAAGGCGCACGAGGGATCGCACCCGGCGTACAGCCGGCTCGCTGACGTGGTCCAGCACATCCAGGATCACTACGTGCAGCCGCTGAACCTGAAGCATCTCGCCCAGATGGCCGGGATGTCGGTCGCGCAGCTCGAGCGCTACTTCCACAAGGTGTTCCACCTGACGCCGCGTCAGGTGCTGCTGAAGACGCGGCTCGACGCGGCCACCGCGCTGCTCGTCACCCACGACAAGGTGACCGACGTCGCGGCGCTATGCGGCTACACGGATCACAGCGCGTTCACGCGCCAGTTCAAGGCGACGGTCGGCGTGACGCCGACGGAATACCGGTTGATGCTGCAGGAGCGGGCAGGGTGACGCCACTCGCCGGCGTGGCCGGCGCGCGGCAGGGGCGGGGTCGGGCGGGGAAACGGGAACGGGCGAAAGCGGGTGAAAGCGGCGGCTCAACGGTAGCCGAGCCCTTTCAGGACGGCCGTGCCGTCTTCGGTCAGCCGGAAGCTCGGGGTCGTATCGGGGTCCAGCTTGACCATTTCGACGAGGCCGGCTTCCTGCAGCGCGGGCAATTCCGGTTTGGCGTTCGCGCCGATCGGTGCATGCAGCAGCACGAGCAACGTCGCGATTTCATGATGACTGAGCAGGCGGCGCAGCATCGTCTTCTTTGCAGGGGGCGCGGCCGGGCGGCCCGCGGGTGCTTCTACGGCGCTCATCGCTTTCCTCCTTTTCAAGATAACCATCGGGTACTGGTTGCGGATGGTGCCGTCTAAGACTTAAGCGATTCTTAAAACCGTGGTGGGCGACGCAATGCTGCACTGCGGTACGGGTTACCGGATGTAACGTCAGACGACGCGCGGCTCCCGGCACGACTGCGGGCCAGCCATGCGGGCCGGCCCTTGGCCGCGCGATTCACCCCGATGGCGCGGGCGAGCGGGACCCGTCCAATCGATTGCCGAATGGCGGGTGCGATCCGGCCCCCGACTCCAGTTCGCGCCTTCCCTTATTTCCTGCGCTGCGCCTGCGCGGCGAGCCGCACGGCCGCATTCGCCGCGCCGTAGCCGTCGTATCCGCCGCGTCGCTCGACGATCTCGAGCGAGAAGCGGTTGTCGACCAGTTCCGTATACGCATGCAGGAATTCGCCGCCGTGCTCGTCCCGGTCGTAGAGCAGGTGGTGCGCGCTCAGCGTGTCGACCAGTTCGTCCGCCAGCGCGTAACGCGCGGCGAGATCGTCGTAGTAGTTGGCCGGAATGCGCAGGAACGGCACGCCGTCGGCCGCGAACGCGGCGACCGTCTTCACGATGTCGTCCGTGCGGAACGCGACGTGGTTCAGCCCGGTGCCGTGGTAGCGGTCGAGCGATTCGGCGACGGCCGTGTGACGGTCGACCGACGCGTTCAGCGCGATCCGCACCGAGCCGTCGGCGCTGCGCACCGCGCGGCTGCGCATCAGCCCGTACGGGTCGGGCACGAGCCAGCTGCGCTCGGCCTCGAAGCCGAACGCCGTCTTGAAGAACAGGATCCACGTGTCGAGCGCGTCGGCCGGCAGCGCGAGGCACACGTGATCGATACCCGTCAGCGGGCCGACTTCGCTCGGGCCGTCGATGTCGGTCAGCACGAAGTCCGATTCATACAGCGTCGGCGCATCCGGCGCTTCGTCGACGAAATATTCGAG
Organism: Burkholderia sp. BCC1208; assembly: GCF_902833095.1. NCBI lineage: Bacteria > Pseudomonadati > Pseudomonadota > Betaproteobacteria > Burkholderiales > Burkholderiaceae > Burkholderia > Burkholderia sp. BCC1208. The sequence continues at coordinate 306,784 of NZ_CADFDY010000004.1, forward strand.
GCTGCCGTCCGGCGCCTTCACGCTCGGCAGCACGCGCTCGTTCGGCCCGACCCGGCCGGAGAACGGCGCGTAGCCGAAGCCGGCCGCGCGTTCGAACGCCACCTTGGCATCGTCTACGCGGAACGCGGACGCGCACAGCGACAGCCCGTGCTGCTGGAAGAATGCATCGGCGAACGAGTCGCGCTCGGCGTTCAGCACGATCGATGCGGCCCCGTGCTGGAACAGCGTCACGTCCTTCGAGCGATGCCGGCCGGCGAGCCGGAAGCGCATCCGGCCGAGCCATTCGCCGACGGTCGCCGCCGCCTGCGCGTCGACCGCGAATTCGATGAACTGGAACCCGACGTGCGCGGGCGGCGCGGGCGGTGCGAACAGCGGCTGGCCGGCGGCCGGCGCGCGACCCTCCTGGGCGAGCCGCGCGCGCGTCAGGTCTTCCAGATAGAGCAGCGAGCGATGGCCGTCCGCGGCCGTGAGCGCGGTCGGCGCCGCGCGGAAGCCGTCGTTGAAGATCTCGAGCGACAGCGGCCCCGTATAGCCCGACTCGATCACGCGCGCGGTGAAGCGCGACAGGTCGAAGTCGCCCTGGCCCGGGAACGAACGGTAATGGCGGCTCCATTCGAGCACGTCCATCACGAGCTTCGGCGCGTCGGCGATCTGCACGAAGGCGATCCGGTCGCCGGGGATGTCGGCGATCGCGTCCGGCGAATCGTCGAGCGACAGCGTGTGGAAGCTGTCGAGCGCAAGGCCGAGATGCGGGCTGTTCACCGCATTCACGAGCTGCCACGCGTGGCCGTACCGCTTCACGACGCGGCCCCACGCGAGCGCTTCGTACGCGGCCACCACGCCGGCCTGCCGCGCGGCCTCGGCGAGCGCGCCGAGCTGATCGACGAGCAGCCCGTCGTCGGCGATCGTATCGGCCGACACATTGCTGCAGACGAGGATGCGGTCGGTGCCGAGCGCATGCATCACGTCGAACTTGCGCTTGATCCGGTCGAGATTGCGCGCGAGCTGGGCCGCGCTCACGCCCTCGAAGTCGCGAAACGGCTGGAACAGCACGATGTCGAGGCCGAGATCGGCGGCCATGCGCCGGACGTCGGCCGGCGACCCGTCGAAGTAGACGAGGTCGTTTTCGAAGATTTCGACGCCGTCGAAGCCCGCGGCCTGGATGGCGGCGAGCTTCTCGGCGAGCGTGCCGGACAGGGACACGGTGGCGATCGAGCGCTGCATGGGCGATTCCTGCGGATGAGCGGGGCATGACGCCGTCGAACCGACCCTGAATGAACCAGTCGTTGAGTTCGGTGCGGGCGCCATATCCCGAATTTACTGGGCTAGTGATGCGTATTGTACAAACTAACTAGATGGTACAAATTAGCGAAAACCCGAAAAGACATTGCGCTTGCGCAAGTGCACACTAGCGCCGAATCTTGACGTCAGGGGACGGAGTCGGCCAACGATTCGCCCCCGTTTCTGGAGCAGAAATCACATGAGCAAGCACAAGGTGCTGGTGCTGAACGGCCCGAACCTGAATCTGTTGGGCACGCGCGAGCCCCACATCTACGGCGCGGAAACGCTCGCCGATCTCGAGCAGCGCTGCCGCACGGCGGCGGAAGGGCTCGGGCTGGAAATCGAGTTCCGCCAGTCGAACGCCGAGCATCAACTGATCGACTGGCTGCATGCCGCGCGTCACGACACGCACGGCATCGTGATCAACCCGGCCGCCTATACGCACACGTCGGTGGCGCTGGCCGACGCGCTTTCCGCGATCGCGAAGCCGGTGATTGAAGTGCATATCTCGAACGTCCATCGCCGCGAGGCGTTTCGCCACCATTCGTATGTGTCGGCGATCGCCGAAGCCGTGATCTGCGGCTGCGGCACCGAAGGTTACGTGTTCGCGCTGCAGCGCCTGGCGACGCTGTTCGCACAGGGAGCCGCCCGATGAGCCGCCCGTCGTTTCTGATCGGCCTGATCGGCCAGGGCATCGGCGGTTCGCTGTCGCCCGCGATGCACGAGGAAGAGGGATTCCGCCAGGGCTTTGGCTACGTGTACCGGCGCATCGATCTCGATGCGCTCGGCTTGAGCGTCGACGCGCTGCCGCAACTGCTCGAGGCCGCGCAGCGGATGGGCTACAACGGGCTGAACATCACGCACCCGTGCAAGCAGCGCGTGATCGAGCACCTCGACGCGCTGTCGGACGACGCGCGTGCGCTCGGCGCGGTGAACACCGTGCTGTTCAAGGACGGCAAGCGGATCGGCCACAACACCGACTGGTCGGGCTTCGCGAAATCGTTCCGCCGCGGGCTGCCCGGTGCGTCGCTCGAACGCGTCGTCCAGCTCGGCGCGGGCGGCGCGGGCGCGGCTGTCGCGCACGCGGCGCTGCAGATGGGTGCGGCCGCACTGACGATTTTCGACGTCGACGGCACGCGGGCCACCGCGCTGGCGGGCGAATTGCAGCAGCGCTTTCCCGCGGCCCGGGTCGCGCCGGGTAGCGATCTCGCGGCCGCGATGCGCGCCGCGACCGGCCTGATCCACGCAACGCCGACCGGCATGGTCAAGCATCCGGGCCTGCCGCTGCCGGCCGAACTGCTCCACGCGAGCATGTGGGTGGCCGACATCGTGTATTTCCCGCTCGAAACCGAGCTGATCCACGCCGCACGCGCGGCCGGCTGCGCGACGCTGCCGGGCGGGGGGATGGCCGTGTACCAGGCCGTCGACGCGTTCGAGATCTTCACCGGGCGCACGCCCGACGCCGAGCGGATGTTCGAGCACTTTCAGTCGCTCGTCGCGCGCTGACCCCTTACAGATACAGAAAGAGACCAAGGAGACGACCATGCAGCACACTACCCAGACGAGCGCCGCGCCGGCGCAGGCGGCCGGCACGGTCCGGCGCACGTCGGCGCGCTACAAGATCCTCGCGCTGCTCGCGATCGGCACGATGATCAACTATCTCGACCGCACCGTGCTGGGCGTGGCTGCGCCGCAGCTCACCAAGGAGCTCGGCATCAACGCGGCCGTGATGGGCATCATGTTCTCCGCGTTCTCGTGGACGTACGTGGCGATGCAGGTTCCAGGCGGCCTGTTCCTCGACCGCTTCGGCAGCAAGATCACCTACTACTGGTCGATGACGCTGTGGTCGCTGTGCACGCTCCTGCAAGGCTTCGTGCCGGGCGTCGCGACGCTGCTCGCGTGCCGCCTCGGCCTCGGCATCACCGAGGCGCCGTGCTTCCCGACCAACAGCCGCGTCGTCGCGACGTGGTTCCCGCAGAACGAACGCGCGATGGCGACGGGCACCTATACCGTCGGCGAATACATCGGCCTCGCGTTCTTCAGCCCCGTGCTGTTCGCGCTGATGGGCGCTTTCGGCTGGCGCTCGCTGTTCTGGGTCGTGGGCGCGGTCGGCATCGTGTTCGGCCTCGTCTGGTGGAAGCTCTACCACGAGCCGCGCAACCATCCGGGTGCGAACGCGGCGGAACTGGCCTACATCGAGGCGGGCGGCGGCCTCGTGCACGGCGTGCGCAAGACCGACGACAAGAGCGGCAAGGCCGCGCAGCCGAAGTTCAGCTGGGCGATGGCCGGCAAACTGCTGAAGAAGCGCCAGCTCGCGGGCATCTGCCTCGGCCAGTTCGCCGGCAACTCGACGCTCGTGTTCTTCCTGACCTGGTTCCCGACCTATCTGGCAACCGAGCGCCACATGGGCTGGCTGAAGATCGGCTTCTTCGCGGTGATGCCGTTCATCGCCGCGTCGATCGGCGTGATGTTCGGCGGAATCTTCTCCGACTGGCTGCTGCGCCGCGGCAAGTCCGCGAACCTCGCGCGCAAGCTGCCGATCATCGCGGGCCTGCTGCTCGCGTCGACGATCATTCTCGCGAACTACGTGCAGAGCAACGAAGCCGTGATCGCGATCATGTCGGTCGCGTTCTTCGCGCAGGGGATGGCCGCACTCGGCTGGACGCTCGTGTCGGACATCGCGCCGGACGGCCTGCTCGGCGTGACGGGCGGCATCTTCAACTTCGCGGCGAACCTCGCCGGCATCATCACGCCGCTCGTCGTCGGCTTCATCGTCGCGTCGACCGGCTCGTTCGTCGGTGCGCTCGTATTCATCGGCGTGATCGCGCTGATCGGCGCGCTGTCGTACATCTTCGTCGTCGGCGACATCAAGCGGATCGAGTTGTAAATACCGGCTCCCCGCACACTCGGTGCATTCGCCCGGCGGCCGATCGGCCGTCGGGCTTTTTTATTTGGGCGTGCCGGCGGGCGGCCGGCACGTACGCAACTTCATGCGTGCTGCATCGCGATGCCGAGCGATTCGGCCGCCCCCGCGATGGCGGCGACCGCACGCCGGATATCGGTCGCGTCGATCGCGCCGATGCAGCCGACGCGGAACGTTTCGAGACGCGTGAGCTTGCCCGGATACAGGATGAAGCCCGCGTCGCGCACTGCGTCGTAGAAGCGGCGGAAATCGTAGGCCGGATGGTCGGGCGCGTGGAACGTGACGATCACCGGCGCCTGCACGCCGGCGTCGAGGAACGGCACGAAGCCGAGCGCGCGCATCGATTCGATCAGCGTCCGGCAGTTGTCCGCATAGCGTGCGCCGCGCATCGGCTGGCCGCCTTCGGCGAGGTACTGGTCGAGCGCGGCGCGCAGCGCGGCAATCACGTGCGTCGGCGGCGTGAAGCGCCATTGCCCCGTCTTGCGCAGATACGCGTACTGATCGTGGAGATCGAGCGCGAGCGACGGCGAGTTGCCTTCGCTCGCGTCGAGCGCGTCGCGCCGCACGATCGCGAACCCCATTCCCGGCACGCCTTCGAGGCATTTGCCGCTGGCCGAGATCAGCGCGTCGATGCCGCTGTCCGCCAGCGCGATCGGCAGCGCACCGAACGAACTCATCGCGTCGACGATCAGCCGCTTGCCGTGCCGCCGGCACGCGGCCGCGATCGCATCGAGCGGATTCAGGATCCCGGCGCTCGTTTCCAGGTGCACGAGCGCGACGTGCGTGATGCGCGGCTCGCGTGCGAATGCGGCTTCGACGGCCGCCGCGTCGACGGCCGCGTCTTCGCCGAACGGCAACGCGATCGCGTCGATGCCGAGCCGGCCGAGAATCTTCAGGATGCGCGCGCAATACGCGCCGTTGTCGGGGACCAGCACGACGCCGTCGCGCGGCACCAGCGTGCCGAGCGCGGCTTCGACCGAGAACGTGCCGCTGCCCTGCATCGGCACGCACACGTACGCGTCGCCGCCGCCCGCGATGGCGACGAGATCGGCACAGACGCTGGCCGTCAGTTGATTGAAAGCGGCATCCCACGACCCCCAGTCATGTTGCATTGCGTGGCGTGTTGTGGCGGACGTGGTGAGCGGGCCGGGCGTGAGCAGGATCGGGTCGGGCATGGTTTTTTTCTCCGGCAAAGGGCGAACGAAACGCCGATCGGCATTTCTGAATGACTTGCATGATAGTGGCAAAATGTGTCATTTTTTGGAAATTGTGGCATTCGTCACGGCTTTGTCATCGAACGCTGTGATCCTTCGGTTGCCGCGCGACACCCAGCCTGAGCGCGGTAGCGAGGCGGGCCGCCAGGCGGTCTGCCCAGAGATAACAGGAGAGCCGGATCGTGCCCCGGCCGTTTGGTGTTCCGCCTACGGAGAAGTGAGATGACACTGCAGAAACCCTCGCGCGCCGCCGCCGGCGCGTTCCGCAAGCTCGCGCTGGCCGCCTGCGCCGCCGGTCTGCTGCAAGGCGCCGCGATGCCGGCGCATGCGGCAAACGCGGTCGTGCTGTACACGGCGGACGGCCTCGAGAACCTCTATCGCGATGTGCTGCCGGCCTTCGAGAAGAAGGAAGGCGTGAAGGTCAACATCGTGACGGCGGGCAGCGGCGAGGTGGTGAACCGCGCGAACATCGAGAAGAATTCCCCGAAGGCCGACGTGATCGTCACGCTGCCGCCGTTCATCCAGCAAGCCGGCCAGATGGGCCTGCTGCAGCCGTACCAGAGCGTGAACTACAAGAACGTGCCGGCCATCGCGAAGGCCGAGGACGGCACGTGGGCGACGTTCGTGAACAACTACTTCTCGTTCGCGATCAACCCGGACGTCGTGAAGAACCAGCCGAAGACGTTTGCCGACCTGCTCGCGCCGGCCTACGCCGGCAAGGTCGCGTATTCGAACCCGGCCACGGCCGGCGACGGGATGGCCGTGCTGATCCTGACGACGTCGCTGATGGGCGAGGACAAGGCGTTCGACTACCTCGCGAAGCTGTCGCAGAGCGTGAAGTTCCACACGAAGGGCACGGGCTACCTGAACGTGCTGCTCTCGCGTAACGAGATCAGCGTCGCGAACGGCGACCTGCAGATGGACCTCGACGACGCCGAACACGGCGCGCTGTCCGTCAAGCCGATCTTCCTGTCCGCGAAGGACGGCGACCAGCCGACCACGTTCCAGCTCCCGTACGGCATCGGCCTGATCAAGAGCGGCCCGAACCAGGACGCCGGCAGGAAGCTGATCGACTACCTGATGTCGACGGAAGTGCAGTCGAAGGTGCCGGATATGTACGGCATTCCGGGCCGCACCGACGTGCCGCTGTCCGGCAAGAACGGCGAAGCGGTCAAGAAGGCGATCGCGGGCGTGAAGCTGATTCCGGTCGACTGGACCCAGGTGATGGCGAAGAAGCCGGTGTGGATCGAGCGCTGGAAGAAGGACGTGATCGGCAGCTCGGGCAAGCAGCTCGACGTCGTCAAGCCGAAGTGAGCGGCGCACGCCGCCTGTATCAGCGAGCAAGAGGATGAACCCGGTGGAAACCACCCTGACCCATCCCGGCGCATTCGGCGCCGCCGAACCGCACGCGACGCTGCGGTCCGGCGCGCCGGGCGGCGTGCAGATCGAACACCTGAGCGTGCGCTACGGCGCACGCACGGTGCTCGACGATCTGTCGCTGTCGATCGGCGCCGGTGAATTTCTGACCGTGCTCGGCAAGAGCGGCTGCGGCAAGACCACGTTGCTGCGCTTTATCGCCGGGTTCGTGAAGGCCGACGGCCTGACCGGCACGCTGACCGTTGCCGGGCGTGACCTGACCTATGCGCCGCCGCACAAGCGCAACCTCGGTCTGCTGTTCCAGAATTACGCGCTGTTCCCGCACCTGTCGGTGTTCGAGAACGTCGCATTCGGGCTGCGCGCACGCGGCATGGCGTCGTCGGAAGTGACGCGCCGCGTCGCCGATGCGCTCAAGCTCGTGCAGCTCGGCGATGCCGGCCACCATCTGCCCGCGCAACTGTCGGGCGGGATGCAGCAGCGCGTCGCGCTGGCCCGCGCGCTCGTGATCGAGCCCGACGTGCTGCTGCTCGACGAGCCGCTGTCGGCGCTCGACGCCAACCTGCGCGCGTCGGTGCGCAGCGAACTGAAGGCGCTGCACGAGCGCCTGCCGAACCTGACCGTCGTCTGCGTGACGCACGACCGCGACGACGCGCTCGTGCTGTCCGACCGCGCGCTGCTGATGCGCGACGGCCACATCGCGCAGCTCGGTACGCCCCAGCAGTTGTACGACGCGCCGTGCGACGGTTACGTCGCGCGTTATCTCGGCCCGGCGAACCTGCTGCCGCCGCACGTGATCTTCCCGCTCGGCGATCCGCGCCACGAGGTGCGCGGCAAGGTCGCCTGCGTGCGCCCCGAGCGGCTGACCGTGATGCCGCCCGCGGCGGGCGGCCTGCACGGCACCGTGTCGTCGGTCGAATGGCAGGGTGCGGACTTGTCGATCGCGGTCGTGATCGACGCGGCGCCCGACGAACCCGTGCGCGTCACGATGCAACGCGGCCGCGGCGCGGCTCCCGAGCGCGGCGCGCGCGTGTCCCTGCATTGCGAGGCAGACGATGTCGTCCTTATCGAGCCCTGAAGCCGGCCTGCCGCCGCACGTGCTCGCGTCGGCCGCCGCGCATGCCGCCGCCGCGCGGCGCCGCAGGCGCATGGGCGACCTGCACCTGGCCGTGCTCGCGATCGTCGTGCTCGGCCCGCTCGTCGTCTATCCGCTGGTGCGGCTCGTGCTGCTGAGCGTCTCGGGCGATCACGGGTTGAGTTTCGCCGCGTACCGGACCTTCTTCGGCAATCCCGACACGCGCAACGTGCTGCTGACGACGCTCGGCGTCCTGTTCGCGAGCGCCGGCACCGCGTCGGTGCTCGGCGTGCTGCTGGCGGCGCTGCTGTTCTTCAGGCCGTTCCCGGGCGCGTCGCTCGTCACGCGCTTCCTGGAGCTGTACGTCGCGTTTCCGTCGTTCCTCGTCGCGTTCACGCTGATCTTCCTGTACGGCTCGCAAGGCTCGATCAGCATCGCGCTGCAGCACCTGTTCCATCTCGAGAATCCGCCGCTCGATTTCCTGTTCGGCATCGGCGGCGTGATCCTTGCTCAGACCGTGTTCTACACGCCGTTCGTCGTGCGGCCGACGCTCGCGTCGTTCGCGACGCTCGACCTGCGGCTGATCGAAGCCGCGCGCAGCCTCGGCGCGCCCGGCTGGATGCTCGCGCGCCGCGTCGTGCTGCCGATCGCGTGGCCGGGCATCGCCGCCGGCACCGTGCTGTGTTTCCTGCTGACGCTGAACGAGTTCGGGATTCTGCTCGTGCTCGGCAGTGCGCGGCTCGTGACGCTGCCGGTCGCGATCTACAGCAGCGCGACCGTCGATCTCGACCTGCCGACCGCGTCGGCCGGCGCGGTCGTGATGTTGTCGCTGTCGCTGGCGCTGTATGCGGTTTATCGCCGGGTGAACCGGCGTGCGACGGGAGGGAACGATGTCCGCTGAATTCCGTATCGGGCAGGCCGTGCCGCGCCACCAGATCGGCTGGACCGACGCGCTGCTCAAGCATGCGTCGCGCGCCGCGCTCGCGCTGGCCGCATTCGCGTGCTTCTGGCTGTTCGTGCTGCCGGTGATCGTCGTCGCGCTGTCGAGCGTGGCGACGCAGTGGTCGGGCACGATCCTGCCGGCCGGCTACAGCCTGCGCTGGTTCGAGCGGCTCGGCTCGCAGGAATACGACGCGCTGCTGACGAGCCTCGAAATCGGCTTCGGCGTATCGGCGCTCGGCACGATCCTTGGGCTGTGGCTGGCGCTCGCGCTCGAAGGGCGCGACCGGCGCGGCCTCGGCGCGGTCGTCGACGCGCTCGTGATGGTGCCGAACGGCGTACCGAGCGTCGTGCTCGGGCTCGCGGTGCTGATCGCGTATCACCAGAAGCCGCTCGACCTGTCGAGCTCGGCGGCGATCGTCGTGCTGGTGCAACTCGCGCTGATCCTGCCGTTCTGCTATCGCTGCGCGGCCGCCGCGCTGCGTCCGGAGCTGACCGTGCTGCGCGAAGCCGCCGCGAGCCTCGGTGCGCCGCCCGCGATGGTGCTGCGCCGCGTGCTGCTGCCGCAACTCGTGCCGGCGCTGCGCGCGAGCCTCGCGCTCGGCTTTGCGCTGTCGCTCGGCGAGCTCGGCGCGACGCTCACGGTTTATCCGCCCGGCTTCGCCACCGTGCCGATCGTCGTGATCGGTCAGGTGGAGCGCGGCTATTACCTGCCGGCGTCGGCGCTGTCGCTGCTGATGCTCGGCGCGTCGCTCGCGGCGCTGCTGCTGATCGCCGCGCGCGTGCCGCGCGGCAAGCGGGCGGCATCATGAACGCCGCGTTCGCGTTGCGCCATCCCGGTGATGCGTCGCCCGCCGGCGCGTCGACCGGTCTCGCCGGACGTTCGATCGACGTCAATGGCCGGCACTACCGGCTGCCGGTCGAGCCGACCGTCGTCATCTGTGTCGACGGCTGCGAGTACGACTATCTCGAACGCGCGGTGGAAGCGGGCGTCGCGCCGTTCATCGGCCGGATGATCGCGGAAGGCACGGCCTGGCGGGCCGATTGCGTCGTGCCGACCTTCACCAACCCGAACAACCTGTCGATCGTCTGCGGCGTGCCGCCGTCGGTCCACGGTATCTGCGGCAATTATTTCTGGGATCCCGCCGCCGACGGCGGGCGCGGTGCCGAAGTCATGATGAACGACCCGGCCTATCTGCGTGCCGGCACGCTGCTCGCGGCGGCGTCCGACGCCGGCGCGCGGGTGGCCGTCGTGACCGCGAAGGACAAGCTGCGCAGGCTGCTCGGCTGGCGGCTGAACGGTATCTGCTTTTCGGCCGAGAAGGCCGCACAGGCCAATCTCGCGGAAAACGGCATCGTCGACGTGCTCGACTGGGTCGGCCTGCCGTCGCCGGATGTGTACAGCGCGGCGTTGTCCGAATTCGTGTTCGCGGCCGGCGTACGGCTCGCGCAGACGCGGCAGGTCGACCTGATGTACCTGTCGACCACCGACTACGTGCAGCACAAGTGCGAGCCGGGCAGTCCCGGCGCGAATGCGTTTTACGCGATGATGGACGGCTACCTCGCGCAGCTCGACGCGCTCGGCTGGGCGATCGGCCTCACGGCCGACCACGGGATGAACGCGAAGCACGATCCGGCGACGGGCCGGCCGAACGTGATTTATCTGCAGGATGCCTTCGACGGCTGGTACGGCGCGCAGGCTGCGCGCGTGATCCTGCCGATTACCGATCCGTACGTCGTGCACCACGGTGCGCTCGGTTCGTTTGCGACGATCTACCTGGCGCCGGGTGTCGACCGGGCCGAGGCGATGTGGCGCATCGGTGGCCTCGACGGCGTCGAGCTCGTGCTCGACAACGCGGAAGCTGCCGCGCGCTTCGAACTGCCGGCCGACCGGATCGGCGATCTCGTCGTGATCGGCCGCCGCGACATGACGCTCGGCACGCGCGAGCGCGAACACGACCTGTCGGGCCTCACGGTGCCGCTGCGTTCGCATGGCGGCGTGTCCGAGCAGGAAGTGCCGCTGCTGTTCAATCGCCGTATCGAGCGGGACGATCCCGCCCGTCGTCCGCGCAACTTCGACGTGTTCGATTTCGTGTTGAACCGGATCGCGACATGATGGCTCATCCGCGGCAAGATCATCCGGCGTTTCGCGCAGAAGCAATGCGCTGGCGCGGCACGCGTGCGATGCGCGAGCGCACGCTCGACGTCGCGGATCCGTACACGGGCACACGCGTCGGCACCGCCCCGCTCGCCAGCGTCGACGACGTGCGCGCGGCGTTCGATTATGCGATGGCCTACCGGCCGACGCTCACGCGCTACGAGCGTTCGCAGATTCTCGAACGTGCGGCCGCGTTGCTGCGTGAACGCACCGAGCAAGCGTCCGACCTGATCACGCTCGAATCGGGGCTATCGAAACAGGATTCGCGCTACGAGATCGGCCGTGTCGCCGACGTGCTGAAGTTCGCGGCGGTCGAGGCGCTGCGCGACGACGCGCAGAGTTTCTCGTGCGACCTGACACCCCACGGCAAGGCACGGCGCGTGTTCTCGCAGCGGCAGCCGCTCGACGGCGTGATCGTCGCGATCACGCCGTTCAATCATCCGATGAACCAGGTGGCGCACAAGATCGCGCCGGCGATCGCGACCAACAACCGCGTGATCGTGAAGCCGTCGGAGAAGGTGCCGCTGTCGGCGTTCTATCTGGCGGACTTGCTGTACGAAGCAGGATTGCCCGAGCCGATGCTGCAGGTGCTGACCGGCGACCCGGCCGAGATCGCGGACGAACTCGTCACGCATCCGCATGCGTCGCTGATCACGTTCACGGGCGGTGTCGCGATCGGCAAGGCGATTGCCGCGCGGGCCGGTTACCGGCGCATCGTGCTGGAACTGGGCGGCAACGATCCGCTGATCGTCCTCGCCGATGCCGATCTCGAGCGCGCGGCGTCGCTCGCGGTGCTCGGCTCGTACCGGAATTCGGGCCAGCGCTGCACGGCCGTCAAGCGCATGCTGGTGCAGCGCTCGATCGCGCCGGCGTTCACCGAACTGCTCGTCGAGAAGACGCGCGCATGGAAATACGGCGATCCGTTCGATTCCGCGAACGAAATGGGCACGGTGATCGACGCAGCGGCGGCGCGGCTGTTCGAGACACGCGTGAACGAGGCGGTCGCGCAGGGCGCGCGCCTGCTGACCGGCAATGTGCGGCGCGGCGCCCTGTACGCGCCGACCGTGCTCGACAACGTCGATCCGTCGATGACGATCGTGCGCGAGGAGACCTTCGGCCCCGTCTCGCCCGTCATCGCGTTCGACACGATCGACGACGCGATCCGGATCAGCAACGGGACGGCGTTCGGGCTGTCGTCGGGTGTCTGTACGGACAGCACGGCGGCCGTCGTGCGGTTCGTCAACGAACTGAACGTCGGCACGGTGAACGTGTGGGAAGTACCGGGATACCGGATCGAACTGTCGCCGTTCGGCGGGATCAAGGATTCGGGGCTCGGTTACAAGGAAGGCGTCCAGGAGGCGATGAAGAGTTTCACGAACCTGAAGACGTTTTCGTTGCCTTGGGAGTAAACGAATGGCGCTGACGGTGGAAGAGATCCACGGGTTGTATCGCGAGCATGGCCATGTGGCCTATGCCGGCGAACCGGTCACGCAGCTGGAGCATGCGTTGCAGAGTGGAATGCTGGCGGAGGCGTCCGGGGCGGACGAAGCGCTGGTCGCCGCGGCGTTCCTGCACGACCTCGGCCATTTGCTGAATCGCCAGGGCGAGACGCCGAGCGCGCGCGGGATCGACGATCTGCATCAGTATTACGTGCTGCCGTTCCTGCGGCCGTTGTTCGACGACGCGGTGCTGGAGCCGATCCGGCTGCACGTCGACGCGAAGCGCTGCCTGTGTCGCACGGACGCCGGCTACTTCGAGAGCCTGTCGCCGGATTCGGTGCGCAGTCTGGCGTTGCAGGGCGGTATCTTCAGTGAGGAGGAGACGGCTGCGTTCCTGCAGCGCCCGTTCGCGGAGGACGCGCTGCGCCTGCGCCGCTGGGACGACACGGCGAAGGAGGAAGGCAAGATCACGCCGGATCTCGATCACTATATGGAGATCGTCGCGCGCCAGGTGCGCGCGGCCTCCTGACTGTTCGGCTGCTTCTATATAAGGCGCCGCACGCGATAGCGTGCGGCGCCTTATATTTTTTGCGAAACCCCTTGCGCGATTGCCGGTGGATGCATAGAATCACGCCTCTTTCGCGCTAACGGAAACGCGGCGCGGGAGGAAGGGAAGTGGTGCTGGTGAGGTTCGGTGGTAACGAGCCTTGGCGGTGCAGGAAGATGGACCCCGCAGTCGCAACGAAGCAGTTAAAAAGTTGTTGACGAGCTGCGAAACACGGTTCATAATCTCTCTTCTCTGCTGCTGAAAACGCAGCGCTGCCGGGAAACTTCAGGTTCCTCGCAGAAATGCTCTTTAAAAATTAACAGCCGATAAGTGTGGGCGCTTGATGGAAGCGAGCTGATCCTCGGATCAGAAAGCGAAAGTATCAAGAGTCTCACACTAAAGTAAGTCAGGTTTATGAAGTGATTCATATTCCTGTCAGCTTTGAGTGAGCGACCGGTTCTACGGAACCGAAAACAGTAACAGGTTTGAACTGAAGAGTTTGATCCTGGCTCAGATTGAACGCTGGCGGCATGCCTTACACATGCAAGTCGAACGGCAGCACGGGTGCTTGCACCTGGTGGCGAGTGGCGAACGGGTGAGTAATACATCGGAACATGTCCTGTAGTGGGGGATAGCCCGGCGAAAGCCGGATTAATACCGCATACGATCTACGGATGAAAGCGGGGGACCTTCGGGCCTCGCGCTATAGGGTTGGCCGATGGCTGATTAGCTAGTTGGTGGGGTAAAGGCCTACCAAGGCGACGATCAGTAGCTGGTCTGAGAGGACGACCAGCCACACTGGGACTGAGACACGGCCCAGACTCCTACGGGAGGCAGCAGTGGGGAATTTTGGACAATGGGCGAAAGCCTGATCCAGCAATGCCGCGTGTGTGAAGAAGGCCTTCGGGTTGTAAAGCACTTTTGTCCGGAAAGAAATCC
>NZ_CADFDY010000004.1:320682-517930 GCF_902833095.1 Burkholderia sp. BCC1208
TGGTTCTAATATAGCCGGGGGATGACGGTACCGGAAGAATAAGCACCGGCTAACTACGTGCCAGCAGCCGCGGTAATACGTAGGGTGCGAGCGTTAATCGGAATTACTGGGCGTAAAGCGTGCGCAGGCGGTTTGCTAAGACCGATGTGAAATCCCCGGGCTCAACCTGGGAACTGCATTGGTGACTGGCAGGCTAGAGTATGGCAGAGGGGGGTAGAATTCCACGTGTAGCAGTGAAATGCGTAGAGATGTGGAGGAATACCGATGGCGAAGGCAGCCCCCTGGGCCAATACTGACGCTCATGCACGAAAGCGTGGGGAGCAAACAGGATTAGATACCCTGGTAGTCCACGCCCTAAACGATGTCAACTAGTTGTTGGGGATTCATTTCCTTAGTAACGTAGCTAACGCGTGAAGTTGACCGCCTGGGGAGTACGGTCGCAAGATTAAAACTCAAAGGAATTGACGGGGACCCGCACAAGCGGTGGATGATGTGGATTAATTCGATGCAACGCGAAAAACCTTACCTACCCTTGACATGGTCGGAATCCTGCTGAGAGGCGGGAGTGCTCGAAAGAGAACCGGCGCACAGGTGCTGCATGGCTGTCGTCAGCTCGTGTCGTGAGATGTTGGGTTAAGTCCCGCAACGAGCGCAACCCTTGTCCTTAGTTGCTACGCAAGAGCACTCTAAGGAGACTGCCGGTGACAAACCGGAGGAAGGTGGGGATGACGTCAAGTCCTCATGGCCCTTATGGGTAGGGCTTCACACGTCATACAATGGTCGGAACAGAGGGTTGCCAACCCGCGAGGGGGAGCTAATCCCAGAAAACCGATCGTAGTCCGGATTGCACTCTGCAACTCGAGTGCATGAAGCTGGAATCGCTAGTAATCGCGGATCAGCATGCCGCGGTGAATACGTTCCCGGGTCTTGTACACACCGCCCGTCACACCATGGGAGTGGGTTTTACCAGAAGTGGCTAGTCTAACCGCAAGGAGGACGGTCACCACGGTAGGATTCATGACTGGGGTGAAGTCGTAACAAGGTAGCCGTATCGGAAGGTGCGGCTGGATCACCTCCTTTCCAGAGCTATCTCGCGNAAGTTGAGCGCTCACGCTTATCGGCTGTAAATTAAAGACAGACTCAGGGGTCTGTAGCTCAGTCGGTTAGAGCACCGTCTTGATAAGGCGGGGGTCGTTGGTTCGAATCCAACCAGACCCACCATTGTCTGGCGGTAACACACCTGAGGCATCTGTACTCAATGGGGGCATAGCTCAGCTGGGAGAGCACCTGCTTTGCAAGCAGGGGGTCGTCGGTTCGATCCCGTCTGCCTCCACCAATCACCAACGCTAAGGGCTTGGTTCAGAGACTGAACCGAGAATTTTGCATTGGCGATTGAGCCAGTCAGAGGATATCAAACGATATCGGCTGTCGTTCTTTAACAATCTGGAAGAAGTAAGTAATTTGGATAGCGGAAGCGTCTTGAGATGGACGTGGAAGTTATCCGGGTTGTGATTGTATCGATGTATCTCAAGATGATTCGAACTCTAAGTTTGACTCAATTGGAATACGGCACAACGCGAGAACTCAACCTGTAGCGACTGTAGCGTCGAAAGATGAGACAGACTCGTTATAGGGTCAAGCGAACAAGTGCATGTGGTGGATGCCTTGGCGATCACAGGCGATGAAGGACGCGGTAGCCTGCGAAAAGCTACGGGGAGCTGGCAAACGAGCTTTGATCCGTAGATGTCCGAATGGGGAAACCCGGCCCTTTTGGGTCATCCTGGACTGAATACATAGGTCCAGTGAAGCGAACGCGGTGAACTGAAACATCTAAGTAACCGCAGGAAAAGAAATCAACCGAGATTCCCAAAGTAGTGGCGAGCGAAATGGGATGAGCCTTGCACTCTTTATTTGTATTGTTAGCCGAACGCTCTGGAAAGTGCGGCCATAGCAGGTGATAGCCCTGTAGGCGAAAACAGTATGAAAGAACTAGGTGTGCGACAAGTAGGGCGGGACACGTGAAATCCTGTCTGAAGATGGGGGGACCATCCTCCAAGGCTAAATACTCGTGATCGACCGATAGTGAACCAGTACCGTGAGGGAAAGGTGAAAAGAACCCCGGGAGGGGAGTGAAATAGATCCTGAAACCGCATGCATACAAACAGTCGGAGCCTCGTAAGGGGTGACGGCGTACCTTTTGTATAATGGGTCAGCGACTTACGTTCAGTAGCAAGCTTAACCGTATAGGGCAGGCGTAGCGAAAGCGAGTCCGAATAGGGCGTTCAGTTGCTGGGCGTAGACCCGAAACCAGGTGATCTATCCATGGCCAGGATGAAGGTGCGGTAACACGTACTGGAGGTCCGAACCCACTAACGTTGAAAAGTTAGGGGATGAGCTGTGGATAGGGGTGAAAGGCTAAACAAACCTGGAAATAGCTGGTTCTCTCCGAAAACTATTTAGGTAGTGCCTCGTGTCTCACCTTCGGGGGTAGAGCACTGTCATGGTTGGGGGGTCTATTGCAGATTACCCCGCCATAGCAAACTCCGAATACCGAAGAGTGCAATCACGGGAGACAGACATCGGGTGCTAACGTCCGGTGTCAAGAGGGAAACAACCCAGACCGCCAGCTAAGGTCCCCAAATATAGCTAAGTGGGAAACGAAGTGGGAAGGCTAAAACAGTCAGGAGGTTGGCTTAGAAGCAGCCACCCTTTAAAGAAAGCGTAATAGCTCACTGATCGAGTCGTCCTGCGCGGAAGATGTAACGGGGCTAAGCTATATACCGAAGCTGCGGATGCGTGCTTTGCACGCATGGTAGGAGAGCGTTCCGTAAGCCTGCGAAGGTGCCTTGTAAAGGGTGCTGGAGGTATCGGAAGTGCGAATGCTGACATGAGTAGCGATAAAGGGGGTGAAAGGCCCCCTCGCCGTAAGCCCAAGGTTTCCTACGCAACGTTCATCGGCGTAGGGTGAGTCGGCCCCTAAGGCGAGGCAGAAATGCGTAGCTGATGGGAAGCAGGTCAATATTCCTGCACCATTGTTAGATGCGATGGGGGGACGGATCGCGGAAGGTTGTCCGGGTGTTGGAAGTCCCGGTCGCTGCATTGGAGAAGGCGCTTAGGCAAATCCGGGCGCGTAATTCAAGGGTGTGGCGCGAGCTCCTTCGGGAGCGAAGCAATTGGAAGTGGTTCCAAGAAAAGCCTCTAAGCTTCAGTCTAACGATGACCGTACCGCAAACCGACACAGGTGGGCGAGATGAGTATTCTAAGGCGCTTGAGAGAACTCGGGAGAAGGAACTCGGCAAATTGGTACCGTAACTTCGGGATAAGGTACGCCCTTGTAGCTTGATGCCCCTGCGGGCAGAGGGTGAAGGGGTTGCAATAAACTGGTGGCTGCGACTGTTTAATAAAAACACAGCACTCTGCAAACACGAAAGTGGACGTATAGGGTGTGACGCCTGCCCGGTGCCGGAAGATTAAATGATGGGGTGCAAGCTCTTGATTGAAGTCCCGGTAAACGGCGGCCGTAACTATAACGGTCCTAAGGTAGCGAAATTCCTTGTCGGGTAAGTTCCGACCTGCACGAATGGCGTAACGATGGCCACACTGTCTCCTCCCGAGACTCAGCGAAGTTGAAGTGTTTGTGATGATGCAATCTACCCGCGGCTAGACGGAAAGACCCCATGAACCTTTACTGTAGCTTTGCATTGGACTTTGAACCGATCTGTGTAGGATAGGTGGGAGGCTATGAAACCGGAACGCTAGTTTCGGTGGAGCCGTCCTTGAAATACCACCCTGGTTTGTTTGAGGTTCTAACCTTGGCCCGTGATCCGGGTCGGGGACAGTGCATGGTAGGCAGTTTGACTGGGGCGGTCTCCTCCCAAAGCGTAACGGAGGAGTACGAAGGTACGCTAGGTACGGTCGGAAATCGTGCTGATAGTGCAATGGCATAAGCGTGCTTAACTGCGAGACCGACAAGTCGAGCAGGTGCGAAAGCAGGTCATAGTGATCCGGTGGTTCTGTATGGAAGGGCCATCGCTCAACGGATAAAAGGTACTCTGGGGATAACAGGCTGATACCGCCCAAGAGTTCATATCGACGGCGGTGTTTGGCACCTCGATGTCGGCTCATCTCATCCTGGGGCTGTAGCCGGTCCCAAGGGTATGGCTGTTCGCCATTTAAAGAGGTACGTGAGCTGGGTTTAAAACGTCGTGAGACAGTTTGGTCCCTATCTGCCGTGGGCGTTGGATATTTGAAGGGGGCTGCTCCTAGTACGAGAGGACCGGAGTGGACGAACCTCTGGTGTACCGGTTGTCACGCCAGTGGCATCGCCGGGTAGCTATGTTCGGAAGAGATAACCGCTGAAAGCATCTAAGCGGGAAACTCGCCTTAAGATGAGATATCCCTGGGGACTAGATCCCCTTGAAGGGTCGTTCGAGACCAGGACGTTGATAGGTCAGGTGTGTAAGCGCAGTAATGCGTTCAGCTAACTGATACTAATTGCCCGTAAGGCTTGATCCTATAACAAGTCTGTCTCGATGCCCGTTAGCGCTTTAGCGCTTACGGACATCGAGCGTCGAGTGCAAGGCACTCGACGTACGACGGTTGAAGTACCGCGTACGTGTGAGATACAGCTCACAACTCAAAATTACTGCTTCTTCCCAGATTGGTTCTGTTGGCCGCGCCAGCAGAACAACCCTCTTTGCCTGATGACCATAGCGAGTCGGTCCCACCCCTTCCCATCCCGAACAGGACCGTGAAACGACTCTACGCCGATGATAGTGCGGATTCCCGTGTGAAAGTAGGTAATCGTCAGGCTCCCTAAGCCAGAAACCCCCGCCCAAAAAGGCGGGGGTTTTTGCATTGGCGCGGCGGAAATGCACTTGGCCCGGCGAAGCGCTGTTTGGCACGAGCCGGGTGTCGAAGACGTTGACTCGAGCCAGAACGCGTCCACGAGATTGGCGCAACATGCACCCCGCTTATCGGGGTGTCCGCATGTCCGCATGCCCGTAGCCGGTGTTGCTGAAGTCGCCCTCCTCCTGTCTCTTGTTCGCTCCCGTAGGGCCATCAGATCCGCCATGGGAAATCGCCTTGGCGACTTCCCTAGGACAACCATCCGTCCAGCCTTGCTCGACGCCGACCGCGGGCAGGCGCGGCTAGCCCTCGTCAGCCGATAATCGATCAACATGTGCTGATCACCGGTGTATTGAGCCTATTTTCTGCGAAGATCGATATATGTCGTGTGGCAGCGGAATGGGCCTTGCGCTCGATCTGCTGTCTTCCCCGCGTTGTTGGCAAGGGCGGAAAGGATGTCGCCGCTTCTGGTTCCTCGTCGCATGAATTCGCGCGACCGAACTGCGCTAGAGAGGCGCGATATTGCTATCAAGCGCCGTTTTCGATCCAACTCGCCGTACTTGCCTTGAAAGAGTCTAGCAACACGCCCACGCTTGAGTCGCGGCAAGAAGCGACCCGAGCGAAGGGCGAATCCGGCGGACATTCGTATCAGCTGGACGAAGGGAGCGCCGTCTCGAGTCGCCCTCCTTGCCCCGCTACAAACCTCCATGCGCCCGCTTGCTCCGTAACGACGTTCTTCGGGGTTGAGGCTGCACATGCCACCGCTCCGGTAGCGCGCCGTTCGACGTCGATTGGAAGGTCCGACAGCAAGCCTTGGCTGACGCGTCACCGCGGATCGTAAGAGGCATGCTCAGCGCTTGTGGCATATCAACTGTTGAAGCCAACGCTCGTTGCCTGGATGCGTGGGGCGGGCGCACGTAGGCTGGCAAGCGGTCCAACCGAAGAATCGTCGCGATGGCCTGCCGACGTCCCGCAGGATGAATCCGGCGCTTCCGCATGCCTCGATGTGTTTGGAGTCGTTACTTGGCGGCGACGTGCAGCCAGGCCAGGCTCTCCATAACCTTGCTGCCGCCGCTTCGAGTCTTCTGCGGCTCGGCGCCGCTTCGTTCCGTCGTGCAAGCTGCCCAATGTCGGTATTCTGGTCGGCTTATCGCAGCGAATCCTTGGCGTACCCCCGGATCCCAACTGCTTATCGTGCCTACCGGGGAAGCCGTTGAACGCAGCAGTGATCAAATTCGTTGATGGAGCTCCGCCCACCGCAATTGCCAGGGAGGGCGAAAGCCTTGCCCGCACGCGGCGCCCGGATCGAGCTGCGGTACCGCCTGCAGCGCCTCTGTAGGGCCTTCGTTTCGCGCCGGAAGCACCACCGAACCTCCTGCGAGCAACCGCCAGCCAGCTCGCCAAACCGGCCCGGCACGAAAGTTGCGGAAAATTTGTGCCTATCCGCTTGGCATTGTGCGAAAGAGGTCGTATGATGGCGGTCTTTCGTTTTCAGCGCAGATGCAGATCGGCGTTGAAGGCGGAGTCTGACGAAGATGTGGCGCCGATCGGCAACATCTCGCGCTTGCCTTAGCCGGGCGAGGGCGGGGATCGGCGGGAAGCGGAAGTCGGGAAGAGAATGAAAATAATCTTCCGGATGTGCTTGACAGGAGTGCGATGCACCCCCATAATCGTCAGTTCTCTACGGAGGGGTGCCCGAGTGGCTAAAGGGGGCAGACTGTAAATCTGTTGGCTTACGCCTACGTTGGTTCGAATCCAACCTCCTCCACCAAGATATCAGCGCAGTGAGCGGCAAGGAATCGTTAGTGGCCCGTGCGGGTGTAGCTCAATGGTAGAGCAGAAGCCTTCCAAGCTTACGACGAGGGTTCGATTCCCTTCACCCGCTCCAGATCGCTAAGTTGAAGCGTAGCGCCCATGTGGCTCAGTGGTAGAGCACTCCCTTGGTAAGGGAGAGGTCGGCAGTTCGATCCTGCCCATGGGCACCAGCAGTTAAAAGTCAGTGTCTTGTTTGCGCGCGGCGCAACCTGTGAAATTCCTTTTGGGAGTCGAAAATGGCCAAGGGTAAATTTGAGCGGACCAAGCCGCACGTGAACGTTGGTACGATTGGTCACGTTGACCACGGCAAGACGACGCTGACGGCAGCGATCACGACGGTTCTGACGAAGAAGTTCGGCGGCGAAGCGAAGGCATACGACCAGATCGACGCGGCACCGGAAGAAAAGGCGCGCGGCATCACGATCAACACGGCACACGTCGAGTACGAAACGGCTAACCGCCACTACGCTCACGTCGACTGCCCGGGCCACGCTGACTATGTGAAGAACATGATCACGGGCGCAGCGCAGATGGACGGCGCGATCCTGGTTTGCTCGGCAGCAGACGGCCCGATGCCGCAAACGCGCGAGCACATCCTGCTGGCCCGTCAGGTTGGCGTTCCGTACATCATCGTGTTCCTGAACAAGTGCGACATGGTGGACGACGCGGAACTGCTCGAGCTGGTCGAGATGGAAGTTCGCGAGCTCCTGTCGAAGTACGACTTCCCGGGCGACGACACGCCGATCGTGAAGGGTTCGGCGAAGCTGGCGCTGGAAGGCGACACGGGCGAGCTGGGCGAAGTGGCGATCATGAGCCTGGCCGACGCGCTGGACACGTACATCCCGACGCCGGAGCGTGCAGTTGACGGCGCGTTCCTGATGCCGGTGGAAGACGTGTTCTCGATCTCGGGCCGTGGTACGGTGGTGACGGGTCGTGTCGAGCGCGGCATCGTGAAGGTCGGCGAGGAAATCGAAATCGTCGGTATCAAGCCGACGGTGAAGACGACCTGCACGGGCGTTGAAATGTTCCGCAAGCTGCTGGACCAAGGGCAGGCAGGCGACAACGTCGGTATCCTGCTGCGCGGCACGAAGCGTGAAGACGTGGAGCGCGGCCAGGTTCTGGCGAAGCCGGGTTCGATCACGCCGCACACGCACTTCACGGCTGAAGTGTACGTGCTGAGCAAGGACGAAGGCGGCCGTCACACGCCGTTCTTCAACAACTACCGTCCGCAGTTCTACTTCCGTACGACGGACGTGACGGGCTCGATCGAGCTGCCGAAGGACAAGGAAATGGTGATGCCGGGCGACAACGTGTCGATCACGGTGAAGCTGATCGCTCCGATCGCGATGGAAGAAGGTCTGCGCTTCGCGATTCGCGAAGGCGGCCGTACCGTCGGCGCCGGCGTCGTCGCCAAGATCATCGAGTAATATCGACGATCCGCGGATCCCGACGGGGTCCGCGATTCCCGCGGTACGCGGTTGTACCGTCGAAACCGGGTGTCCAGCTTGCGCTGGCGCCCGGTTTTGTTTTTCCGGCGGCGCGTTGCGCGCGTCGACAAACACGCAACACGGCTTCGAAATTTCGTGTAGAATCGCGGGCTTAGCAGTGGAAGTACCGTCCGGAACCTGATGCTTCGCTCCCCGCTGGCGTCATGTTTCACGTTCTTTTAGTGTCCGGCGATGCAACATCGCCTCGCTCTTTCAAGGAATTGTCATGCAGCAACAGAAAATCCGCATTCGCCTGAAGGCATTCGACTATCGTCTGATCGATCAATCGGCTGCCGAAATCGTCGATACCGCGAAGCGGACTGGCGCAATCGTTCGTGGCCCGGTGCCGCTGCCGACGCGCATTCAGCGTTTTGACATCCTGCGTTCGCCGCACGTCAACAAGACGTCGCGCGATCAGCTCGAAATCCGCACCCACCAGCGCCTGATGGACATCGTCGACCCGACGGACAAGACCGTTGACGCGCTGATGAAGCTCGATCTGCCGGCTGGCGTCGACGTGGAAATCAAGCTGCAGTAAGGCTTCCGGCGCCGTCCTGCTTGCTGGGTGGTGCTAAGTCTTTGTATTGCTTGCGGAAATCGAGAAGTCGGGCTATACTGCTTGGCTTTTCGCGTATTCGCGTAAAAAAGTTGGGCCTTGCGTGCCCGGCATTTTGTAAATCAGCCCCGACCAATCGCAGTCGGGAATGGAGAAAATGATGAGCCTTGGACTCGTAGGTCGCAAGGTTGGCATGACCCGTATCTTCACGGCTGAAGGGGATTCGATTCCCGTCACCGTGCTGGACGTGTCGGACAACCGCGTGACGCAGATCAAGACTGTTGAAACCGACGGCTACACGGCCGTGCAGGTTGCATTCGGCTCCCGCCGCGCATCGCGCGTGACGAAGCCGCTGGCAGGTCATCTCGCCAAAGCCGGTGTCGAAGCCGGTGAAATCCTCAAGGAATTCCGCATTGACGCGGCCAAGGCAGCCGAGCTGTCGAATGGCGCCGTGGTCGGTGCAGATCTTTTCGAAGTGGGCCAGAAGGTCGACGTGCAAGGCGTGTCGATCGGTAAGGGCTACGCCGGTACGATCAAGCGTTACAACTTCTCCTCCGGCCGTGCCACGCACGGTAACTCGCGCTCGCACAACGTGCCGGGCTCGATCGGTATGGCGCAGGATCCGGGTCGTGTTTTCCCGGGTAAACGCATGACGGGTCACATGGGTGACGTGACGGTGACGGTGCAGAACCTCGAAATCGCTCGTATCGACGCAGAGCGCAAGCTGCTGCTCGTGAAGGGTGCGATTCCGGGCGCGAAGGGCGGCAAGGTCTTCGTGACGCCGGCCGTCAAGACCAAGGGGGCGAAATAATGGAACTCAAGCTCCTGAACGAAAATGGTCAGGAAGGTGCAGTGGTCAACGCATCGGACGTCGTGTTCGGTCGTGACTACAACGAAGCGCTGATCCACCAGGTCGTCGTCGCTTACCAGGCGAATGCTCGCCAGGGTAACCGCGCACAGAAGGATCGTGAGCAAGTCAAGCACACGACCAAGAAGCCGTGGCGCCAGAAGGGTACGGGCCGCGCTCGTGCCGGTATGTCGTCGAGCCCGTTGTGGCGTGGCGGTGGTCGTATCTTCCCGAATTCGCCGGAAGAAAACTTCTCGCACAAGGTCAACAAGAAGATGCATCGCGCAGGTCTCTGCTCGATCTTCTCGCAGCTGGCCCGTGAAGGCCGTCTGTCGGTCGTCGAGGACATCATCCTCGAAGCGCCGAAGACCAAGCTGCTGGCCGACAAATTCAAGACCATGGGTCTCGACTCCGTGCTGATCATCACCGACACGGTTGACGAAAACCTGTACCTGGCATCGCGCAACCTGCCGCACGTGGCAATTGTCGAGCCGCGCTACGCTGACCCGCTGTCGCTGATCTACTTCAAGAAAGTGCTGGTCACGAAGGCTGCGGTCGCCCAGATCGAGGAGTTGCTGTCATGAGCGAGATTCGCAAGAACGATCATCGTTTGATGCAGGTCCTGCTCGCACCGGTGATCTCGGAAAAGGCGACGCTGGTTGCCGACAAGAACGAGCAAGTCGTGTTCGAAGTCGCACCGGATGCCACGAAGCAGGAAGTGAAGGCGGCTGTCGAGCTGCTGTTCAAGGTTGAAGTTGATTCGGTCAACGTGCTGGTTCAGAAGGGCAAGCAAAAGCGCTTCGGCCGTTCGATGGGCCGCCGCAAGGACGTGAAGAAGGCGTACGTTTGCCTGAAGCCCGGCCAGGAAATCAACTTTGAAGCGGAGGCCAAGTAATCATGGCAATCGTTAAAGTTAAGCCGACATCGCCGGGTCGCCGCGCGATGGTCAAGGTTGTCAACAAGAACCTGCACCAGGGCAAGCCGTTCGCGGCACTGCTCGACTCGCAGAGCTCGACCGCCGGCCGTAACAACAACGGTCGTATCACCACGCGTCACAAGGGTGGTGGTCACAAGCAGCACTATCGTATCGTCGATTTCCGTCGCACGAAGGATGGCATCCCGGCAAAGGTCGAGCGTCTCGAGTACGACCCGAACCGCAGCGCGAACATCGCGCTGGTGCTCTACGCAGACGGCGAACGTCGCTACATCATCGCCCCGAAGGGCCTGACCGTCGGCCAACAGCTGATGTCGGGTTCGGAAGCGCCGATCCGTGCAGGCAACACGCTGCCGATCCGCAACATTCCGGTCGGTACGACGATCCACTGCATCGAGATGCTGCCGGGCAAGGGCGCGCAAATGGCGCGTTCGGCTGGCACGTCGGCCATGCTGCTGGCGCGTGAAGGCGTCTACGCGCAGGTTCGTCTGCGTTCGGGCGAAATCCGCCGCGTGCACATCGAGTGCCGTGCAACGATCGGTGAAGTCGGCAACGAAGAGCATAGCCTGCGCCAGATCGGCAAGGCTGGCGCGAACCGCTGGCGCGGTATCCGCCCGACGGTGCGTGGCGTTGCGATGAACCCGGTCGATCACCCGCACGGTGGTGGTGAGGGCAAGACGGCTGCAGGTCGCGACCCGGTGAGCCCGTGGGGTACGCCGGCTAAGGGTTACCGCACCCGCAGCAACAAGCGCACGACGACGATGATCGTCCAGCGCCGTCACAAGCGTTAAGGAGTAGGCAATGGCACGTTCTGTTAAAAAAGGTCCGTTCTGCGACGCCCATTTGCTGAAGAAAGTTGAGGCGGCTGCAGCTTCGCGCGACAAAAAGCCGATCAAGACCTGGTCGCGTCGCTCGACGATTCTGCCGGATTTCATCGGCCTGACGATCGCTGTTCACAACGGCCGTCAACACGTTCCGGTGTACATCTCGGAAAACATGGTCGGCCACAAGCTTGGCGAGTTCGCACTGACCCGTACGTTCAAGGGTCACGCAGCCGACAAGAAGGCCAAGAAATAAGGGGCAATCAAGATGGAAGTGAAAGCAATTCATCGCGGTGCCCGCATCTCGGCGCAGAAAACGCGCCTTGTGGCTGACCAGATCCGCGGTTTGCCGGTCGACAAGGCGCTGAACGTTCTGACGTTCTCGCCGAAGAAGGCGGCTGGCATCGTGAAGAAGGTTGTGCTGTCGGCAATCGCGAATGCGGAGCACAACGAAGGCGCTGATATCGACGAGCTCAAGATCACGAGCATCTACGTCGACAAGGCTGCATCGCTCAAGCGTTTCACCGCGCGCGCCAAGGGCCGCGGTAACCGCATCGAGAAGCAATCCTGTCACATCACTGTGACGGTCGGGAATTAAGGAGCCATACGATGGGACAGAAAATTCATCCGACTGGCTTCCGCCTGGCTGTCAGCCGCAATTGGGCTTCGCGTTGGTACGCGAACAACAACAATTTCGCGGCGATGCTGCAGGAAGACATCGGTGTTCGTGAATACCTGAAGAAGAAGCTGAAGAACGCTTCGGTCGGTCGGGTCGTCATCGAGCGTCCGGCCAAGAACGCGCGCATCACGATTTACAGCTCGCGTCCGGGCGTGGTCATCGGCAAGAAGGGCGAGGATATCGAACAGCTGAAGACGGAACTGCAACGCCGCATGGGCGTGCCGGTTCACGTCAACATCGAGGAAATCCGCAAGCCGGAAACCGATGCTCAGCTGATCGCTGACTCGATCACGCAACAGCTCGAGCGCCGGATCATGTTCCGTCGCGCGATGAAGCGTGCGATGCAGAACGCGATGCGTCTGGGTGCCCAAGGCATCAAGATCATGAGCGCAGGCCGTCTGAACGGTATCGAAATCGCTCGTACGGAGTGGTATCGCGAAGGTCGCGTGCCGCTTCACACGCTGCGTGCTGATATCGACTACGCGACTTCGGAAGCGAAGACGACTTACGGGATCATCGGCGTCAAGGTGTGGGTCTACAAGGGCGATACGCTCGGCCGCAACGACGCACCGGTGGTGGAAGAAGTAGCCGAAGACAAGCGTCCGCGTCGCAATGCGCGTCCGGGCGACCGTCGTCCGCGCCGTGACGGCGAAGGCGGCGCTCCGGGTGCTCGTCGTGGCGCACCGCGCCGCGGCGCCGGCAAGCCCGAAGACGGCAAGACTGGAGAATAACGATGCTGCAACCGAAACGCAGAAAGTATCGTAAAGAGCAGAAGGGTCGTAACACCGGCAAGGCGACGCGCGGCAACGCAGTGTCGTTCGGTGAATTCGGCCTGAAGGCGATCGGTCGCGGTCGTTTGACCGCACGTCAGATTGAAGCGGCGCGTCGTGCAATGACGCGTCACATCAAGCGTGGCGGCCGCATCTGGATCCGGATCTTCCCGGACAAGCCGATTTCGCAGAAGCCGGCCGAAGTGCGTATGGGTAACGGTAAGGGTAACCCGGAGTACTACGTCGCCGAGATTCAGCCGGGCAAGATGCTCTATGAAATGGACGGCGTAACCGAAGAACTGGCACGCGAAGCGTTCCGTCTGGCTGCAGCCAAGCTGCCGCTCAAGACGGCATTCATCGTGCGCCAGCTCGGCGCCTAAGGAGAAAACATGAAGGCTTCCGAACTTCTCCAGAAAGACCAGGCCGCGCTCAACAAGGAGCTGGCGGACCTGCTGAAGGCGCAATTCGGCCTGCGCATGCAACTCGCGACCCAGCAGCTCACGAACACGAGCCAGCTGAAGAAGGTTCGTCGCGACATCGCACGTGTGCGGACCGTCATGACTCAGAAGGCGAACCAGAAATGAACGATAGCGTGAAAACCTCGCTGAAGCGGACGCTGGTCGGTCGGGTCGTCAGCAACAAGATGGACAAGACCGTCACCGTGCTGATCGAGCACCGCGTCAAGCATCCGATCTACGGCAAGTATGTCGTGCGTTCGAAGAAGTACCACGCGCACGATGAAGCGAACACCTACAACGAAGGCGATCTCGTCGAAATCCAGGAAACGCGTCCTGTTTCGAAGACGAAGGCCTGGACGGTGTCGCGCCTCGTCGAAGCCGCTCGCGTCATCTAAGCGGGCAGCGTAGTAGGCAGTAACAGGCACTTCTTCACGAAGTGCTTGAAATCGCAAAGTTTTTGCTTGCGGGACCAGGATTATTTGTTATAATCCTGGTCTTCCCTCTTTATGGGAGCCCCGTCGCGGGCGAAGTTGGTGGGGGAAGCGGACTGGCGCCAGCCTGTCCGAAAGATTCACCGAATTGCGATGGCGGGTTTCGTTTGCCGTCGCTGCTGTTCCAACCCAAGCAGCCGATTGGCTGACGGGACCAAGACTGACCGAATGCATCATGGTGGTGCATCCGGATTAAGTTGGGAAAGACAAACCATGATCCAGACCGAATCTCGGCTCGAAGTAGCCGACAACACGGGTGCACGTGAAGTCCTGTGCATCAAGGTGCTCGGCGGCTCGAAGCGTCGTTATGCCGGCATTGGCGACATCATCAAGGTGAGCGTCAAAGAGGCAACGCCGCGCGGGCGCGTGAAGAAAGGCGAAATTTACAACGCCGTGGTGGTCCGCACCGCCAAGGGCGTGCGCCGTCAAGACGGCTCGCTGATCAAGTTCGACGGCAACGCCGCTGTGCTTTTGAATAACAAGCTCGAGCCGATCGGCACCCGTATCTTCGGGCCGGTGACGCGTGAGCTGCGTAGCGAACGATTCATGAAGATCGTTTCGCTGGCGCCGGAAGTGCTGTAAGGAGTCGCGATGAACAAGATTCGCAAAGGTGACGAAGTCATCGTCGTCACTGGTAAGGACAAGGGCAAGCGCGGCGTCGTGCTGGCTGTCGGTGCTGAACATGTGACGGTCGAGGGTATCAACCTCGTCAAGAAGCATGTGAAGCCGAACCCGATGAAGGGTACGACGGGCGGCGTGGAAGCGAAGACGATGCCCCTGCATATTTCGAACGTCGCACTGGTCGACGCGAATGGCAAGGCGTCGCGTGTTGGCATCAAGGTCGAGGAAGGCAAGAAGGTTCGCTTCCTGAAGACGACCGGTGCCGTACTGAGCGCCTGACGCAGCGGAGTAAAAAATGGCTCGTTTTCAAGAGTTTTACAAAGAAAAGGTTGTGCCCGGCCTGATCGAGAAGTTCGGTTACAAGTCGGTCATGGAAGTGCCGCGCATCACCAAGATCACGCTGAATATGGGTCTTGGCGAAGCGATCGCTGACAAGAAGATCATCGAGAACGCCGTTGGCGACCTCACGAAGATCGCCGGCCAGAAGCCGGTCGTCACGAAGGCCCGCAAGGCAATCGCAGGCTTCAAGATCCGCCAGGGTTACCCCATCGGCGCGATGGTGACGCTGCGTGGCCGCGCGATGTACGAATTCCTCGACCGTTTCGTGACGGTCGCCCTGCCCCGCGTGCGTGACTTCCGCGGTGTGTCGGGTCGTGCTTTCGATGGCCGTGGCAACTACAACATCGGTGTGAAAGAGCAGATCATTTTCCCCGAAATCGACTACGACAAGATCGACGCACTGCGTGGGCTGAACATCAGCATCACGACGACTGCGAAGACCGACGACGAAGCAAAGGCTCTGCTCGCCAGCTTCAAGTTCCCGTTCAGAAACTGAGGTTACCGTGGCTAAACTGGCACTGATCGAACGTGAAAAGAAGCGCGCCCGCCTGGTCGCGAAGTTCGCAGCAAAGCGCGAAGCGCTGAAGGCGATCGTCGAAGACCAAAGCAAGTCGGAAGAAGAGCGCTACGAAGCACGCCTGGAGCTGCAGCAACTGCCCCGCAACGCAAACCCGACCCGCCAGCGTAACCGCTGCGCGATCACGGGCCGTCCGCGTGGCACGTTCCGTAAATTCGGCCTCGCGCGTAACAAGATTCGTGAAATCGCATTCCGTGGCGAGATTCCTGGCCTGACCAAGGCGAGCTGGTAATAGGAGAAACGTAAATGAGCATGAGTGATCCTATCGCCGATATGCTGACTCGCATCCGCAACGCGCAGATGGTCGAGAAGGTATCGGTCGCGATGCCCTCGTCGAAGGTCAAGGTTGCAATCGCGCAAGTCCTGAAGGACGAAGGCTATATCGACGATTTCGCCGTGAAGGCGGAAGGTGCGAAGTCCGAACTGAATATCGCGCTGAAGTACTACGCAGGTCGCCCGGTCATCGAACGCCTCGAGCGCGTGTCGAAGCCTGGTCTGCGCGTGTACCGCGGCCGTAACGACATTCCGCAGGTCATGAACGGCCTCGGTGTGGCAATCGTGTCGACGCCGAAGGGCGTGATGACCGACCGCAAGGCGCGCGCTACCGGCGTCGGCGGCGAAGTCATCTGCTACGTCGCTTAAAGCCGAGGAGAGAGAAACATGTCTCGAGTAGGTAAAAGCCCGATCGCGCTGCAAGGCGCGGAAGTCAAGCTGGCCGACGGTGCTATCACCGTCAAGGGCCCGCTGGGCACCATCACGCAAGCGATCAATCCGCTCGTGAACGTGGCGAACAACGACGGCACGCTGAATCTGGCGCCGGTCGACGAAAGCCGCGAAGCAAATGCACTGTCGGGCACGATGCGCGCGATCATCGCGAATGCCGTGCACGGCGTGACCAAGGGTTTCGAGCGCAAGCTGACGCTGGTTGGCGTCGGTTACCGTGCGCAAGCGCAAGGCGACAAGCTGAACCTGTCGCTGGGTTTCTCGCACCCGGTGGTGCACCAGATGCCGGAAGGCGTCAAGGCTGAAACCCCGACGCAAACCGAAATCGTGATCAAGGGGATCAACAAGCAACAAGTCGGTCAAGTAGCTGCGGAAGTTCGCGGTTACCGTCCGCCGGAGCCCTACAAGGGCAAGGGCGTGCGTTATGCCGACGAGGTTGTGATCCTCAAAGAAACGAAGAAGAAGTAAGGGTGCGCAATCATGGATAAGACTCAATCTCGCCTGCGCCGCGCTCGCCAGACGCGTATCAAGATCGCTGAGCTGCAGGTCGCGCGTCTCGCCGTGCATCGCACGAACACGCACATCTACGCTCAAGTGTTCTCGCCCTGCGGCACCAAGGTGCTCGCCAGTGCGTCGACGCTCGAGGCGGAAGTGCGCGCCGAACTGGCCGACAAGTCGGGCAAGGGCGGCAACGTGAATGCCGCGACGCTGATCGGCAAGCGTATTGCCGAGAAGGCAAAGGCTGCCGGCATCGAATCCGTCGCCTTCGACCGCTCGGGCTTCCGCTACCACGGCCGCGTCAAGGCGCTGGCTGAGGCAGCTCGCGAAGCTGGGCTCAAGTTCTAAGGAAGGAATTCGTCATGGCAAAGATGCAAGCGAAAGTTCAGGCTGACGAGCGCGACGACGGCCTTCGCGAAAAGATGATTTCGGTCAATCGCGTGACCAAGGTCGTGAAGGGTGGCCGTATTCTCGGCTTCGCCGCACTGACCGTGGTTGGCGATGGTGATGGCCGCATCGGTATGGGCAAGGGCAAGGCGAAGGAAGTGCCGGTCGCTGTCCAGAAGGCAATGGAACAAGCTCGCCGCAACATGTTCAAGGTGCCGCTCAAGAACGGCACGCTGCAACACGAAGTGCACGGCAAGCATGGCGCATCCGCTGTCCTCCTCGCTCCGGCGAAGGCAGGTACGGGTGTGATCGCCGGCGGCCCGATGCGCGCAGTGTTCGACGTGATGGGCGTTCAGAACGTCGTGGCGAAGAGCCACGGTTCGACGAACCCGTACAACCTCGTTCGCGCCACGCTGGACGGTCTGCGCAAGCAGTCGACCCCGGCAGACATCGCGGCGAAGCGCGGCAAGTCCGTCGAAGATATTTTGGGCTAAGCCCGGGTGGTCACCATGTCTGAAAAAACTGTCAAGGTTCAGCTCGTCAAGAGCCTGATCGGGACCCGCGAATCGCACCGCGCGACCGTGCGTGGCCTGGGCCTGCGCCGACTCAACTCGGTTAGCGAGCTGCAGGACACGCCGGCGGTCCGCGGCATGATCAACAAGGTCTCGTACCTCGTTAAGGTCATCGCGTAAGCGGCCCTACGGATCAAGGAGTTGATATGGAATTGAATAACCTGAAGCCGGCCGCTGGCGCCAAGCACGCCAAGCGTCGCGTCGGTCGTGGCATCGGTTCGGGCCTCGGCAAGACGGCTGGCCGTGGTCACAAGGGTCAGAAATCGCGTTCGGGCGGCTTCCACAAAGTCGGTTTCGAAGGCGGTCAGATGCCGCTGCAACGTCGTCTGCCGAAGCGCGGCTTCACGTCGCTGACGAAGGAATTCGTCGGTGAAGTGCGCCTGAGCGACCTCGAGAAGCTGCCGGTCGACGAGATCGATCTGCTCGCACTGAAGCAAGCCGGCCTGGTCGGCGAGCTGACGAAGAGCGCAAAGATCATCGCGACGGGCGAACTGAAGCGCAAGATCGTCGTGAAGGGTCTCGGTGCCACCAAGGGTGCGCGCGCTGCGATCGAAGCGGCTGGCGGTTCGTTCGCCGAGTGACACGCGTAGCGCGTCGTCACTTGCATTCATCGGAGAAGGTACTTGGCTAACAGCCCGAGTCTTGCAAAACCCGGTCGAAGCACGGCGAAATTCGGCGATCTGCGCCGGCGAGCGATGTTCCTGCTCCTGGCGCTGATCGTCTATCGCATCGGCGCGCACATTCCCGTGCCGGGCATCGATCCGGATCAACTGGCTAAGCTGTTCCAGAGCCAGGCGGGCGGCATCCTGGGCATGTTCAACATGTTCTCGGGTGGCGCGCTATCCCGCTTCACGATCTTTGCGCTGGGGATCATGCCGTACATCTCGGCGTCGATCATCATGCAGTTGCTGGCGATCGTTTCGCCGCAGCTCGAGGCGCTGAAGAAGGAAGGGCAGGCAGGGCAACGGAAGATCACGCAGTACACGCGGTATTTCACCGTGGTGCTCGCGACCTTCCAGGCATTCGGTATCGCGGCCGCGCTGGAAAACCAGCCGGGCCTCGTCATCGATCCCGGCATGCTGTTCCGTCTGACGACGGTCGTGACGCTGGTTACGGGCACGATGTTCCTGATGTGGCTCGGCGAGCAGATTACCGAGCGTGGTCTGGGCAACGGTATCTCGATCATCATCTTCGGCGGGATCGCAGCAGGGTTCCCGAATGCCGTGGGTGGGTTGTTCGAGCTGGTGCGTACGGGTTCGATGAGCATCATTTCGGCGATCATCATCGTCGTTCTGATCGCCGCGGTGACTTACCTGGTCGTGTTCATCGAACGCGGTCAGCGCAAGATCCTCGTGAACTACGCGAAGCGTCAGGTCGGCAACAAGATCTACGGTGGGCAGTCGTCGCATCTGCCGCTGAAGCTGAACATGTCGGGCGTGATTCCGCCGATCTTTGCATCGTCGATCATTCTGTTCCCGGCAACGATTCTCGGCTGGTTCAGTACCGGTCAGCCGACGGGAAGCTGGATTTCCAATACGTTGCATAACGTTGCGGAAGCGCTGAAGCCGGGCCAGCCGGTTTACGTGCTGCTGTACACGCTGGCAATCGTGTTTTTCTGCTTCTTCTACACCGCACTGGTGTTTAACAGCAGGGAGACCGCGGACAACCTGAAGAAGAGCGGCGCGTTTGTTCCGGGCATCCGTCCGGGCGATCAGACCGCGCGATATATCGACCGCATCCTCACGCGTCTGACGCTGGCCGGTGCGATCTACATCGTCTTCGTGTGTCTGCTGCCGGAATTCCTGGTGCTGCGCTGGAACGTGCCGTTTTATTTTGGTGGAACGTCGCTGCTGATCATTGTCGTCGTCACGATGGACTTTATGGCGCAGGTGCAGTCGTACGTTATGTCGCAACAGTATGAGTCGCTGCTCAAGAAGGCCAACTTCAAGGGCGGCAACATCCCGATGCGTTGAAAGGACTATGGCCAAAGACGATGTAATCCAGATGCAGGGTGAGGTGATTGAAAACCTCCCGAATGCGACCTTCCGTGTGAAGCTGGAAAACGGCCATGTCGTATTGGGGCATATTTCCGGGAAGATGCGGATGCACTACATCCGCATTCTGCCTGGCGACAAGGTGACGGTTGAATTGACGCCTTACGATCTGTCTCGTGCACGGATCGTGTTCCGGGCGAAGTGATTTGAAAAAAGGGTATTATCATGAAAGTGATGGCATCGGTTAAGCGCATTTGCCGCAATTGCAAGATCATCAAGCGCAAAGGCGTCGTTCGCGTGATCTGCAGCTCGGATCCGCGCCACAAGCAGCGCCAAGGCTGACCGCGCGTTTGTTTGCGCTTTTTGTTTGAGGAAAAACAATGGCTCGTATCGCAGGGGTTAACATCCCGAATCACCAGCACACCGAGATCGGCCTGACGGCTATCTTTGGTGTCGGCCGCACCCGTTCGCGCAGCATCTGCGTGGCAGCTGGCGTCGATTTTTCGAAGAAGGTCAAGGATCTGACCGACGCAGACCTGGAAAAGCTGCGTGAAGAAGTAGGCAAGTTTGTCGTCGAAGGCGATCTGCGCCGTGAAGTGACGATGAACATCAAGCGCCTGATGGACCTCGGTTGCTACCGTGGCGTCCGTCATCGCAAGGGCCTGCCGATGCGCGGTCAGCGTACGCGTACGAACGCACGTACCCGCAAGGGTC
Organism: Burkholderia sp. BCC1208; assembly: GCF_902833095.1. Taxonomy (NCBI): domain Bacteria; kingdom Pseudomonadati; phylum Pseudomonadota; class Betaproteobacteria; order Burkholderiales; family Burkholderiaceae; genus Burkholderia; species Burkholderia sp. BCC1208. The sequence goes on from NZ_CADFDY010000004.1 coordinate 340,814, forward strand.
CGCGTCGTGCAGCGCAAGCGCTGAAGAAGTAAGCGGAACTGACAGTTACAGGAAAACGTAATGGCTAAGGCTTCGAACACCGCGGCGCAACGCGTTCGCAAGAAGGTTAAGAAGAACGTCGCTGAAGGCGTGGTTCACGTTCACGCGTCGTTCAACAACACGATCATCACGATCACCGATCGCCAAGGCAACGCACTGGCATGGGCGACGTCGGGCGGTCAGGGCTTCAAGGGCTCGCGCAAATCGACGCCGTTCGCTGCTCAGGTCGCAGCCGAGTCGGCTGGCCGCGTCGCGATGGAATACGGCGTGAAGAATCTGGAAGTGCGGATCAAGGGCCCGGGCCCGGGTCGTGAGTCGGCAGTGCGCGCACTGCACGGCCTCGGCATCAAGATCACCGCGATTTCGGACGTCACCCCGATTCCGCACAACGGCTGCCGCCCGCCGAAGCGTCGTCGTATCTAAGGATGTGCTGGCACGTTCGTGCTAGCGCATTGCCTGTCGCCGCTCAGCGTCGACGGGCGTTGCTTTTTTGATTGACTAAGCCCACCGTTCGCCCCAAAGGGAGCGGACTAGCGCGGATTTCGATCCGCGTGACTGATTGATAAAGGAATGCAAAGTGGCACGTTATATCGGCCCCAAAGCCAAGCTGTCCCGCCGTGAAGGCACCGACCTGTTCCTGAAGAGCGCACGCCGCTCGCTCGCCGACAAGTGCAAGCTCGACAGCAAGCCGGGTCAGCACGGCCGTACCTCGGGCGCACGTACGTCCGACTACGGTACGCAGCTGCGCGAAAAGCAGAAGGTCAAGCGTATCTACGGCGTGCTGGAGCGTCAGTTCCGTCGCTACTTCGCTGAAGCCGATCGCCGCAAGGGCAACACGGGTGAAAACCTGCTGCAACTGCTCGAGTCGCGCCTCGACAACGTCGTGTATCGCATGGGCTTCGGCTCGACCCGCGCTGAAGCGCGTCAGCTGGTGAGCCACAAGTCGATCACCGTGAACGGCGTCGTCGCAAACGTCCCGTCGCAGCAAGTGAAGGCGGGTGACGTCGTCGCGATTCGCGAAAAGGCGAAGAAGCAGGCGCGTATCGTCGAAGCGCTGTCGCTGGCCGAGCAAGGCGGCATGCCGAGCTGGGTTGCAGTCGATGCGAAGAAGTTCGAAGGCACGTTCAAGCAGATGCCGGAACGCGCTGAAATCGCAGGCGACATCAACGAAAGCCTGATCGTCGAATTGTATTCGCGTTAATCCGATTGACGGCCGAGGTACCCCGATTGCGTCGCGCAAGGAGGGGCCTCGGCTGTTTATTTTCTGGTTGTTACCGGTCAGCCTTATCGGTGTAACGAGCCGAGGGTATTGAAAAGGAAAGCCCATGCAAACCAGTTTGCTGAAACCCAAGATCATCGCCGTGGAATCGCTTGGCGAGAACCACGCGAGGGTGGTCATGGAACCGTTCGAACGCGGTTACGGCCACACCTTGGGCAATGCGCTTCGCCGCGTGCTGCTGTCGTCGATGGTGGGCTACGCGCCGACCGAAGTCACGATCGCAGGCGTGGTGCACGAGTACTCGACGCTGGATGGCGTGCAGGAAGACGTCGTCAACCTGCTGCTGAACCTGAAGGGCGTGGTGTTCAAGCTGCACAACCGTGACGAAGTGACGGTGACGCTGCGCAAGGAAGGTGAAGGTGTCGTGACGGCCGGCGATATCGAGCTGGCTCACGATTGCGAAGTCATCAACCCGAATCACGTGATTGCGCACCTGTCGAAGGGCGGCAAGCTCGACGTTCAGATCAAGATCGAAAAGGGTCGCGGCTACGTGCCCGGCAACGTCCGTCGCTACGGCGAAGACACGGCCAAGATCATCGGCCGCATCGTCCTCGACGCATCGTTCTCGCCGGTTCGCCGCGTGAGCTACGCTGTTGAAAGCGCACGTGTCGAGCAGCGTACCGACCTCGACAAGCTCGTGATGAACATCGAGACGAGCGGCGTGATCACGCCGGAAGAAGCGATCCGCCAGTCGGCCCGCATCCTGGTCGACCAGTTGTCCGTGTTCGCGGCGCTGGAAGGGACGGAAACGGCAGCCGAAGCGCCGTCGCGTGCACCGCAGATCGATCCGATCCTGCTGCGTCCGGTGGACGATCTCGAGCTGACGGTTCGTTCGGCGAACTGCCTGAAGGCCGAGAACATCTACTACATCGGCGATCTGATCCAGCGCACGGAAAACGAGCTGCTGAAGACGCCGAACCTCGGTCGCAAGTCGCTCAACGAGATCAAGGAAGTGCTCGCTTCGCGCGGTCTCACGCTGGGCATGAAGCTCGAGAACTGGCCGCCGGCTGGTCTCGACAAGTAAGCCCGGTCGTAGCCCGGCTATAGCTGTAGTTGGCAAAGATGCGGATTTTCCTTTAAAATCCGCATCTTGCTTTTTTTCGTTACCGGCCCGTGCACCCTCCGAGGTGCGATAGAAGAGCTGGACCAAAACTTTGAATCAAGGAAACTGAAATGCGCCATCGTCATGGTCTGCGGAAACTGAACCGCACGAGCAGCCACCGTCTGGCTATGCTCCGTAACATGTCCAACTCGCTGATCGAGCACGAAGTCATCAAGACGACGCTGCCGAAGGCGAAGGAACTCCGTAAAGTCGTCGAGCCGCTGATCACGCTCGGCAAGAAGCCGTCGCTGGCAAACCGTCGCCTGGCGTTCAACCGCCTGCGCGATCGTGACTCGGTGGCGAAGCTGTTCGACGTGCTCGGTCCGCGTTTCGCGAACCGTCCGGGCGGCTACCTGCGCGTGCTGAAGTTCGGCTTCCGCGTGGGCGACAACGCACCGATGGCACTGGTCGAACTGCTCGACCGTCCGGAAGTCGACGAAACGGAAAACGTGCAAGAAGCTGAGTAAGCTTCCGGTACGCAGCAGCATCTGAAAGGGGCCGAGCAATTGCTTGGCCCTTTTTGTTTTTGAGATGCCGGCTGCGATCGATTGTCGCAGGCCGGTGCCGGCAGCGTTGCGCGGGCTGCGCTACGATACGGGGCAACCGGTGCGGTCCCCGAGCGGGTAACCGACGCCGGCAGGAGCCTGCAGACCAGTGAGGGGGCACGGATGATAGTGGTGCTGATGCTGACGACGGTACCCGATGCGGCGACGGCCGCGGCGGTCGCCGACGGCGCGCTCGACGCGCGGCTTGCCGCGTGCGTGTCGGAGCTCGGCACGATCAAGTCGCGCTATCACTGGCAGGGCAAGGTCGAAACGGCCGACGAGATCCAGTTGCTGTTCAAGACGAGCCCCGTAAGGGCGCTCGAACTGGAGCGATTTATTCTCGCGCATCATCCTTACGAGACACCCGAAATCGTCTCGTGGCAGACGACGGCATCGGCCGCGTACGGCCAATGGGTGACCAGCGAAACTCAACGTCTATTTCATGTTTAACGGTATGGCGCTTTCGGTGCGCGTGCGCGCGCTGCGGTTTCTAATGGTCCTGTTGTCGTTCATGCTCGTGCTGGGTGGCTTGTCCGCCGCGCGCGCAGCCGACGATTTCCTCGATCCGTCGGTTGCGTTCAAGTTCAGCGCGAGCGAATCGCCGGGACAAGTGGACGTCCGTTTCAAGATCGCCAACGGCTATTACATGTACCGCGAGCGGTTCGCGTTCTCGGTGAAGAGCGGCCAGGCGACGCTCGGCGAGCCGCAATACCCGGCCGGCCACGTGAAGTTCGACCAGACGTTCCAGAAGAACGTCGAGACGTATCGCGATGAAGTCGTCGTTCACGTGCCGGTGAAGCAGGCGGCCGGGCCGTTCGAGCTCGCGGTGACGTCGCAAGGGTGTGCGGACGAAGGGATCTGTTATCCGCCGGCCGAGCACGTCATGAAGGTCGACGGCGCCGCGCTCGGCGCCGCATCGTCGTCCGGCGATACGGCTGCCGCGGGCAGCTGGTTCGACAAGGTCACGAGCGCGGATTTCGCGCAGTCGCTGCTCGAAGGCCACGGCTTCTTCACGATCATCGCGCTCTATTTCGTCGCGGGTGTCGTGCTGAGCCTCCTGCCGTGTTCGTACCCGATGATTCCGATCGTGTCCGCCATCATCATCGGCCAGGGCACGCGCGCGACGCATGCACGCGGCTTCGCGCTGTCGCTGACCTACGTGGTCGGCATGGCGCTGGTCTACACGGTACTCGGCATCGCCGCCGCGCTGGTCGGCCAGAGCCTCGGCGCATGGTTGCAGAACCCGTGGGTACTCGGCGCGTTCGGCGTGCTGCTGACCGCGTTCGCGGTGGCGCTGATCTCGGGCAAGGACATCGCGCTGCCGGAGCGCTGGCAGAACGGCGCGGCCGAGGCATCGAGCGCGCGCCAGGGCGGCCACTTCGTCGCGGTCGCGGCGATGGGCGCGTTGTCGGCGCTGGTCGTCGGCGCGTGCATGACGGCGCCGCTGTTCGCGGTGCTCGCTTTCATCGCGCACACCGGCAATGCGTTGCTCGGCGGGGCGGCGCTGTTCGCGATGGGGCTGGGGCTCGGCGTGCCGTTGCTGGTCGTCGGCGTCGGGGCCGGGACGGTGCTGCCGCGCGCAGGCGCATGGATGGACGGCGTCAAGGTGTTCTTCGGCATCGTACTGCTCGCGGCTGCGCTGTGGATCGTGTGGCCGGTGCTGGCGGGCGGGCTGAAGATGGTGCTCGCGGCGTTGTGGCTGCTGATCGCGGCCGCGGCGCTCGGCCTGTTCACGCCGAATGCCGGCGCTGCGTCGATCTGGCGCCGCCTGAGCCGCGGCGTGGGCGCCGCGCTCGCGATCTGGGCCGCGACGCTGCTCGTTGGCCTGGCTGCGGGCTCGACCGACCCCGTCAAGCCGCTGGCCGTGCTGGCGGCGCGTACGGTGGCGTCCGGCGGTGCGGCGACGGCCAGTGCGGCTGCCGCGCAGGACGGCCCCGCGTTCGCCCCGGTGCGCTCCAGCGGCGAACTCGACACGTTGCTGAAGACGTCGGGCCGGCCCGTGATGCTCGACTTCTACGCCGACTGGTGCGTGAGCTGCAAGGAGATGGAGCATCTGACGTTCACCGACGCGCGCGTGCAGGCGCGGCTCGCGCAGCTTCACCTCGTGCGCGCGGACGTCACCGCGAACAATCCGGACGATCAGGCACTGCTCAAGCGCTTCAATCTGTTCGGGCCGCCGGGCATCATTTTCTTCGATCGCCACGGCAACGAGATCGGCCGCGTGGTCGGCTATCAGGCGGCCGACACGTTCCTGCGCAGCCTCGATCGGGCGGCCGTTCCGACGGTATGACGGTGGCCGGCCAGGGCGAGCCGGCGAATGTAAGCCTCGGGGCCGGTTGATAGTCCCGATCGACGGTAAACAAAAAACGGCGGAACACCGAGGTGTCCCGCCGTTTTTGCTGGCGCCTGCCGGCGCGCGATCAGCGTTGCGCTTTCAGCAGACGCGCGGCATCGAGCGCGAAGTAGGTGAGCACGCCGTCAGCGCCCGCACGCTTGAACGCGAGCAGCGATTCGAGCACGACCTTGTCGTGGTCGAGCCAGCCGTTCATTGCGGCCGCCTTCAGCATCGCGTACTCGCCGCTCACCTGGTACACGTAGGTCGGGAAGCGGAACTCGTCCTTCACGCGGCGCACGATGTCGAGATACGGCATGCCGGGCTTGACCATCACCATGTCGGCGCCTTCGTCGATGTCGAGGCGCACTTCGCGCAGCGCTTCGTCGCTGTTCGCCGGATCCATCTGGTAGGTCATCTTGTTGCCCTTGCCCAGGTTGGATGCCGAACCGACCGCATCGCGGAACGGGCCGTAGAACGCCGATGCGAACTTCGCCGAATAGGCCATGATCCGCGTATGGATATGGCCGTCGCTCTCCAGCATCTCGCGGATCGCGCCGATGCGGCCGTCCATCATGTCCGACGGCGCGACGATGTCGACGCCGGCTTCCGCCTGCGCACGCGCCTGCTCGACCAGGATCTCGATCGTGTCGTCGTTGATCACGTAGGCGTTTTCGTCGAGCACGCCGTCCTGGCCGTGGCTCGTGTACGGATCGAGCGCGACGTCGGTCAGCACGCCCAGTTCGGGGAAGCGCTTCTTCAGCTCGCGCACCGCGCGCGGGATCAGGCCTTCCGGATTGGCCGCTTCGCGGCCGTCGGGCGTTTTCAGCGACGGCTCGATGGCCGGGAACAGCGACAGCACGGGCACGCCGAGTTCGACGCACTGCTCGGCGACGTGCATCAGCAGATCGACCGACACGCGCTCGACGCCGGGCATCGACGGGACCGGCTGGCGTTCGTTGGCGCCTTCGACGACGAACACCGGGTAGATCAGATCGTCGGTGGTCAGGCGGTTTTCGCGCATCAGGCGGCGGGAGAAGTCGTCGCGGCGCATCCGGCGCGGACGATGAAGCGGATGGAAGCTCATGGCGATTTGGCAGAAATCAGGGCAAGAAGGACCTTACGGAACCCTTAGGTCATTTTCGAGATCGTTGGTATATGATAGCGATCGAGCGGCACGCGTTGCGTGCAACTCCCCGCTTCTCCTCCCTGAGCGGGTGCCTGTCGTTTTTCGATTAGGCTGTTTGACCCGCCGTTCGACGGCGGGTTTTTTTATGAGCCGGCCGAATCCGCAGGTGCCGTCAGGTGCGCACAGCCGATCCCAGCCGCGCGTTGCCCGCTCATTGTGCTACAGGCTCGCTTTTTTCGTCGGCGACGGACGGCCGCAGCCAGCTCTCGATCAGTTCGTGGGCCTCGTCGAGCCCCGTGCGCTTCAGCGCCGAGAACAGCTGGACCGTCAGCTTGCCCTTCACGCCCTGATCGCGATACGCGTCGAGCCCCTTCTGCGTATTGCGCAACGCGTTGATGCTTTCCTGGCGCGTCAATTTGTCGCACTTGGTCAGCAGCGTGTGGATCGGCTTGCCGGTCGGCGCGAACCACTCGATCATGCGTCGATCGAGATCGGTCAGCGGACGGCGCGAATCCATCATCAGGATCAGGCCGCAGAGCTGCGAGCGCGTCGCGAGATAGGACGACAGCAGCATTTCCCAGTGTGCCTTCGCGGCGCCGGGCACTTCCGCATAGCCGTAGCCGGGCAGGTCGACGAGGTTCGCGACGGGCTCGGCGGCCGGGCCGACGGAGAAGTAGTTGATATGCTGCGTGCGGCCGGGCGTCTTCGACGCGAAGGCCAGCCGCTTCTGATTGCACAGCACGTTGATCGCCGTCGACTTGCCGGCATTCGAGCGGCCCGCGAACGCGATTTCCGGCTGGACCGTCGGCGGCAGGTCGCGCAGATGGTTGACGGTCGTGTAGAAGCGGGCTTGATGGAGCAGAAAGGCCATGGGAACCGGAAGGACGGGCGGCGCGAGCCGCTTGGTGGAGGCGGGGTAGCCCCGATAGGCGCGGGAGCTTTCAACACGATATTGTACAATACGGCGGTTTTACCGAAGGCCACCGGGCGCCTGCCTCGCGCTTTTATGTGGCTTCTGCGGTAGACTGAACGCCGTCGTTTTTTGCAGAACCTCAAATTCCCACAAGACGAAACAGGGTGTGCGAATGAATCGACTGTGCAAGTCTCTGATGGTGCTTCAGGTTGCAGCAGGGTTCGTAGGTTTCGTAGCGGAGGCAAACGCGGCAGATGCGGCCAAGCCGGATCTCGACCGCGGCAAGGCGATTGCCGGGCAGGTCTGCGCGTCGTGTCACGGCGCCGACGGCAATAGCGCGTCGGGCAGTTTCCCGAAGCTTGCCGGCCAGCATCCCGAATATCTGGTCAAGCAGTTGAACGACTTCAAGACGCAGCCGGGCGCGAAGGGGCCGGTGCGTAACAACGCGGTGATGGTCGGATTCGCGAGCGCGTTGAGCGCGGACGACATGCGCAACGTCGCCGCGTACTACGGGTCGCAGACGACGAAGCTCGGTACCGCACGCGCCGCGGCGACCGTGCCGATCGGCCAGAAGATCTATCGCGGCGGCATCGCGGAGAAGGGCGTCCCCGCCTGCGCGAGCTGCCACGGGCCGACGGGGCAGGGGATCCCGGTCCAGTACCCGCGTCTGTCGGGGCAATGGGCCGATTACACGGTCGCGCAGTTGACCGCGTTCCAGCAAGGTGCCGGTGCGCGCAACAACAACGAGGCGATGCATCAGATCGCGTCGCGGTTGTCGGATACCGAGATCAAGGCCGTCGCGGATTACATCGCGGGCCTGCGTTGAGCGGTCAGCCGCGAATGGAATGACCGGGCGCCCGAAGGGCGGCCGGCGTCAGAACAAGAAAAGGGTGGGGCGCCGCGTCGTCGCGGTTGCCTCGCCCTTCTTTTTTGTCGGCACTCGCCGGGCCGAGCCGGGATGGAGAGGCTTGCGGGCGATGGGGGCTGCGCCCCCGAAGCGAACATAGTGAGCGTGGGGGCTGTTTCCCCTTAGTCGGAGTTTGAATGAGCGTTACCACGTCGGGGTTGCAGTCGAAGTCGAGTCAGGGTGCGTCGAAACGCGCGGTCGAGCTGCTGAGCTCGATGCGCTTCGCGATCGCGCTGCTGGTGGTGCTGTCGATTGCGAGCATCATCGGCACGGTCCTGACCCAGGACGATCCGTATCCGAACTACGTGAACCAGTTCGGGCCGTTCTGGGCGGACATCTTCCGCTCGCTCGGCCTGTACAACGTGTACAGCGCGTGGTGGTTCATGCTGATCCTGATCTTCCTCGTCACGTCGATCTCGCTGTGCGTGATCCGCAACGCGCCGAAGATGCTCGCCGATGCGAAGAGCTGGAAGGACAAGGTCCGCGAAGGCAGCCTGCGCGCGTTCCACCACAAGGCCGAGTACACGGCGTCCGGCACGCGCGCGACCGTCGCTGCGACGCTCGCCACGTTCGTCACGAAGGCCGGCTACAAGCACGTCGTGCGTGAAACCGGCGGCGCGACGCTGATCTCCGCGAAGCGCGGCGCGATGACCCGGTGGGGCTACATTTCCGCGCACCTGGCCATCGTCGTGATCTGTATCGGCGGCCTGCTCGACAGCAACCTGCCGATCAAATTCCAGATGTGGATGTTCGGCAAGAGCCCGGTCAACACGAGCGCGACGATCAGCGAGATCTCGCCCGATCATCGCCTGTCCGCGTCGAACCCGACGTTCCGCGGCTATGCGTGGGTGCCGGAGGGCCAGTTCGTGTCGACCGCGATCCTGAACCAGCCGAGCGGCTCGCTGATTCAGGATCTGCCGTTCTCGATCCAGCTCGACAAGTTCATCGTCGATTACTACACGACGGGCATGCCGAAGCTGTTCGCGAGCGACATCGTCGTGATCGATCGCGAGACCGGCCGGAAGATTCCGGCGCGGGTCGAGGTCAACAAGCCGTTCACGTACAAGGGCGTGTCGATCTACCAGTCGAGCTTCCAGGACGGTGGCTCGCAGATGCAGATGACGGCCTATCCGATGACGGGCAGCCACGCGGCGACCGTACCCGTGAAGGGCACGATCGGCAGCTCGGCGCCGCTGCAGGTCCCGGGCGCCGACGGCGATACGATCGAGTTCTCCGATTTCCGCGCGATCAACGTCGAGAACATGGCCGACGCGACCGGCAAGCCGGATGTGCGCGGCGTCGCGACGACGAACTCGCTGAAGGAAGTATTCGACGAGCGGCTCGGCTCGGGCGCGAAGACGTCGAAGCCGACGCAGCTCCACAACATCGGCCCGTCGGTACAGTACAAGATCCGCGGCAAGGACGGCCAGGCGCGCGAATTCAACAACTACATGCTGCCCGTCGACATGAACGGCGAGCGCGTGTTCCTCGCCGGCGTGCGCGCGAGCCCGAACGATCCGTTCCGCTACATGCGGATCCCGGCCGACAGCCAGGATTCGATCGGCGAATGGATGCGCCTGCGCGCCGCGCTCGAGGATCCGGCCGTGCGCACCGAAGCCGCCGCGCGCTTCGCGCAGCGCTCGCTGCCGGGCGACGCGTCGCTGCGCGGCCGCCTGCAGGACAGCGCGTCGAAGGTGCTGACCCTTTTTTCGGCGAGCGACGACAGCATCGGCCGCGGAGCGGACGGTCAGCCGGTCGGCGGCTTCCAGGCGGTGGCGACCTTCATCGACCGCTCGGTGCCGAAGGGCGAGCAGGAGAAGGCCGCGAGCCTGCTGCTGCGGATGCTCGAGGGCTCGATGTGGGAGGTCTGGCAGATCGCTCGCGAGCAAGCCGGCGAGCCGGCCGCGCAGCAGGGCACCGACACGATCCGCTTCGTGCAGAACGCGATCAATGCGCTATCCGACAGCTTTTTGTATGGATCGCCGGTCTATTTGCAGCTTGACTCGTTCAAGCAGGTGCAAGCTTCGGTATTTCAGTTGACGCGCGCACCCGGCAAGAATCTGGTGTATCTTGGCAGCCTGTTGCTGGTCGCCGGCATCTTCTCGATGTTCTACGTGCGCGAGCGGCGACTCTGGTTCTGGCTGAAGGACGCCGGTTCGGGCGTCGATGTGGTGATGGCAATGTCCACGGCCCGCAAGACCTTCGATTTCGAGAAAGAATTCATGCAGACGCGCGACGCGGCCGGCGCCGCCTTGCGCGCCGCACCTCGCGACGCCGCGCCCGCCGGTGCGGCTTCGACGGCCCGCCCGCCTGCCGGCGGCGGTTCCGATTCCGAGAATTCCACCCGGTAACATCATGGATCTCACGCAAGTTTCCTCCTCCCGTACGGCGTCGGCCCCGGCGCCGGCATCGTCGCCGCTGTTCGACGAGCGTCCGTTCCTCGCGCGCCTGTCGCTGTTCGACTGGCTGTTCGCACTGGCGCTGGTGGCAGGCGCGGGCTACGCGCTCGTGCACTACAACGCGCACATGGATTACTACGACAAGGCGGTGATGGTCGGCGCCGTGCCGGCGCTCGTCGCGCTCGGCTGGCGCTGGAAGCCCGCGCGGCTGATGATGGCGTCGATCGCCGTGCTGTCGCTGCTGTCGATCCAGATCTACCAGGGCGATCTCGCCCGCGCCGATTCGGCGTTCTTCCTCAAGTATTTCCTGTCGAGCCAGTCGGCGATCCTGTGGATGAGCGCGCTGTTCGTGCTCGCGACGATCTTCTACTGGATCGGCCTGCTCGCGCGCTCGGAAACGGGCGCCGCGATCGGCCAGAAGCTCACGTGGGTCGCCGTGCTGATGGGCTTCACGGGGTTGATGGTGCGCTGGTACGAGTCCTACCTGATCGGGGCGGACGTCGGGCATATCCCCGTGTCGAACCTCTATGAAGTGTTCGTGCTGTTCAGCCTGATCACCGCGCTGCTTTATCTGTATTACGAAGGCCACTACGGCACGCGTTCGCTCGGCGCGTTCGTGCTGCTGGTCATCAGTGCGGCGGTCGGCTTCCTGATGTGGTACTCGGTCGCGCGCGATGCGCAGCAGATCCAGCCGCTCGTGCCGGCACTGCAAAGCTGGTGGATGAAGATCCACGTGCCGGCGAACTTCATCGGCTACGGCAGCTTCGCGCTGTCGGCGATGGTGTCGGTCGCGTACCTGACGAAGGAGCGCGGGATCCTCGCCGATCGCCTGCCGACGCTGGAAGTACTCGACGACGTGATGTACAAGTCGATCGCGGTCGGTTTCGCGTTCTTCACGATCGCGACGATCCTCGGCGCGCTGTGGGCGGCCGAAGCGTGGGGCGGCTACTGGAGCTGGGACCCGAAGGAAACCTGGGCCCTGATCGTCTGGCTGAACTACGCGGCGTGGCTGCACATGCGGCTGATGAAGGGCCTGCGCGGCGCGGTGGCTGCCTGGTGGGCACTCACCGGCCTGCTCGTCACGACGTTCGCGTTCCTCGGCGTCAACATGTTCCTGTCCGGGCTGCACAGCTACGGCAAGCTGTAAGATTTCCGCCGTTCGTCCGACCATATGACCGCCGGTGCACTGCGTGCCCGGCGGTTTTCTTTTGTAACGGGCGGGCGAACCGGGCGTCGAACGGCGCGTGACGGGCCGGGTCGAACGCTCATGAAGCGTGCGCGCCGCGCATGCGGGAGGAGCTGCACGATGTGGATCAAACGCCCTTTGCGTAACGTACTGACCGGCGCGGATATCGCGCCGAGCGAGATCACGCCGCGCGCGGTATTCGAGAACCGGCGGCGCATGTTGCAGGCGGCCGGCCTCGCGGCCGCGGGCGGCCTGTTCGGCACCAGCGGCGCGGCGCTCGCCGCATATGCGTCACCCGACCCGCGGGCGGCGAAGCTGGCGGCAAAAACCAACTCGAGATTCGTCGCCATCGACAAGGTGACGCCGTTCAAGGACATCACGTCCTACAACAACTTCTACGAATTCGGCACCGACAAGAGCGACCCGGCGCAGAACGCCGGCACGCTGCGGCCGCGCCCGTGGCGCATGAGTGTCGAAGGCGAGGTGCAGCACCCGAAGGTGTTCGATCTCGACGAGCTGCTGAAGCTCGCGCCGCTCGAGGAGCGCGTATACCGGCTGCGCTGCGTCGAGGGCTGGTCGATGGTGATTCCGTGGGTCGGCGTGCCGTTGTCCGAGCTGATCAAGCGCGTGCAGCCGACCGGCAACGCGAAATACGTGCAGTTCGTCACGCTGGCCGACCCGTCGCAGATGCCGGGCCTGTCGACGCCCGTGCTCGACTGGCCGTATTCGGAAGGGCTGCGCATGGACGAAGCGATGAATCCGCTGACGCTGCTGACGATGGGCGTCTACGGGCAGGTGCTGCCGAACCAGAATGGAGCACCGGTGCGGATCGTCGTGCCGTGGAAGTATGGCTTCAAGAGCGCGAAGTCGCTCGTGAAGATCCGCTTCGTCGATAAGCAGCCGAAGACGAGCTGGAACACCTACGCCGCGAACGAATACGGCTTTTATTCGAACGTGAACCCGAACGTCGATCATCCGCGCTGGAGCCAGGCGACCGAGCGGCGCATCGGCGAGGACGGTTTCTTCACGCCGAAGCGCAAGACGCTGATGTTCAACGGCTACGGCGATCTGGTCGCATCGATGTATCAGGGCATGGACCTGAAGAAGAATTTCTGAGCGTGACCGTGAGAAACGACATGCCTCCTTCGACGCTCACGCCCGCGCGCGCCGCGGGCGCCGGGCCGGCCGCGCGCGCGGCGCGGGCCGGTGCGATTCGTCCCGCCGCGCCGCGCTGGCTCGCACCGGCCAAGGTGCTGGTGTTCGCGGCGGGCCTCTATCCGTTCGCGCGCATCGTGCTGTTCGGGCTCACCGACCGGCTCGGCGCGAACCCGATCGAATTCATCACGCGCTCGACGGGCCTGTGGACGCTCGTCCTGCTGTGCATCACGCTTGCCGTCACGCCGGTGAGGCGCATGACGGGTTTCGCGCCGCTGCTGCGCTTTCGCCGGATGATCGGGTTATTCGCGTTCTTTTACGCGACGCTGCATTTCACGACCTACCTGTGGTTCGACAAATGGTTCGACGTCGTCGCGATCCTGAAGGACGTCGGCAAGCGCCCGTTCATCACGGTCGGCTTCGCGGCGTTCGTGCTGCTGATTCCGCTTGCCGCGACGTCGCCGCGCGCGATGGTGCGCAGGCTCGGTCGCCACTGGGCGACGCTGCACAGCGCGATCTACGCGATCGCGCTGTTCGGCGTGCTGCACTTCTGGTGGATGCGGGCCGGCAAGCACGATCTCGCGCAGCCGAAGCTCTACGCGGCGATCGTCGCCGCGCTGCTCGGTTGGCGGCTGGTTGCGTGGGGGTGGCGGCGCTTGCGCGCGTGACGGGGCGGCCCCGAAAAACAAAAGGCGATGACCGGGAAGTCATCGCCTTGTATCGAGCGCCGCGCGGGCGGCATCGCGTCGTTACTTCGTGGCGGCCGGGCCCGACGCCGGGGCGGGCATGGTCGATGCACTGCTCGACAGCTCGGGCGACAGCGTGAGCGGCGAGCCGGACGTGTCGGGCGACTCGTCGGACGACGCGTTTTCGTCGGTCGGTTTCACGTCCGACGGCGGCGTGTCCTGCTGCTGGATCGGCTTGGGCATCGGAGGCACGGTGGGCAGATAGAGCGCGCCGCTTTGACCGCAGCCGGCAAGAATCGCCAAAGCCGCTACAATCGCGCTCATCCGGAAAACGACTCGCATGATCGTTCCTGAACAATTTAACCGATAGAGTTTAGCATGTCCGATACTGAATACCTGGCCCGTGCAGAGGCCGTGCTGGCGGCCGTCGAGCGTACCGTGGACGCTGCGAACGACGGCGATCACGACATCGATCTGGAGCGCAACGGCAGCGTGCTGACGCTGACGTTCGAGAACGGCTCGAAAATCATCGTCAACCTGCAGCCGCCGATGAAGGAAGTGTGGATCGCCGCGAAGGCCGGCGGATTCCACTACCGTTTCATCGACGGCGCATGGCGCGATACGCGCACGGGCACCGAGTTCTTCTCGGCGCTCACCGAGTATGCGACCCAGCAGGCCGGTCTGCCGATCACGTTCAGCGCGTGACGGCCGGGGCTGCGCCCCGAACGCCGTGCCCATGAAAAAAGCGCCCCGCGGGGCGCTTTTTTCATGGGCGGGCCGCGGGTCAGTGACCGCGGAACAGGTTCATGATGTCCTGCTTTTCCTGCTCGTCGACGTGCGGCACGGCCTCGTCGACGTTCTGCGCGGCCGGCGCCTGCGGCACGCCGACCGTCGACACGAAGCCGTGGCCGGGCGTGAACTCGGTGAAGTACAGTTCGCCGCCGAGCGATTCGACGCCGTCGGGCGCCGTCGGCTTGAACTCCGGCACGCCCTTCAGCGCGGCGCCCATGTAGTCGATCCAGACCGGCAGCGACAGGCCGCCGCCGGTTTCGCGATCGCCGAGGCTGCGCGGATTGTCGTAGCCGATCCACGCGATCGCGGCGAGGGTGTGCTGGTAGCCGGCGAACCACGCGTCGTGCGAATCATTCGTCGTGCCGGTCTTGCCCGCGAGATCGGTGCGCTTCAGCACGTTGGTTCGCGCGCCCGTGCCGCGCTGTGCAACGCTTTGCAGCAGGCTGTTCATCACGTAGGCGTTGCGCGCGTCGATCGCGCGCGGCGCGTTCTGCTCGGCGACGAGCGGCTGCGCGCGCGCGACGATCGCGCCGTTCGGATCGGTGACTTCGGCGATCAGGTACGGGTTGACGCGATAGCCGCCGTTCGCGAAGACCGAATACGCGCCCGCCATCTGCAGCGGCGTGACCTGGCCGGCGCCGAGTGCCATCGGCAGGTAGGCCGGATGGCGGTCGGCATCGAAGCCGAAGCGCGTGATGTATTGCTGCGCGTATTTCGTACCGATGTGGTTCAGGATCCGGATCGACACGAGGTTGCGCGAGCGCTGCAGCGCGGTGCGCATCGACATCGGGCCCTCGAAGCCGCCGCCGTAGTTCTTCGGCTCCCACGGCTGGCCGCCGGTTTCCGCGGCGCTGAAATACAGCGGGCCGTCGTTGATCACGGTAGCCGGCCCGAGGCCCTTGTCGAGCGACGCCGAGTAGATGAACGGCTTGAACGACGAACCCGGCTGCCGCCACGCCTGCGTGACGTGGTTGAACTTGTTCTTGTTGTAGTCGAAGCCGCCGACGAGCGAGCGGATCGCTCCATCCTGCGGGACGATCGACAGGAACGCGCCTTCGACCTGCGGCAACTGCGTGATCGACCATTTGCCGGCGTCGTTTTTCACGACGCGCACGATCGCGCCGGGGCGGATGCGGCGGTTCGGCTGCGCGTTGGCGGACAGCGCACCCGACGCGAAGCGCAGGTTGTCGCCTTCGATCGTCGCATTGCTGCCGTCGATGAACGCAACCGTGATCTGGCGTGGGCTCGCGGCCGTCACGACCGCGGCGATCAGCTCGCCGTTGTCGGGATGCTCGAGCAGTGCGTCGTCGATCGCCTGTTCGCGATCGTCGGCGCCGGCCGGCAGTTCGATGAAGCCTTCCGGCCCGCGATAGCCGTGGCGGCGCTCGTAATCCATGATGCCCTTGCGCAGCGCGGTGTACGCGACCTGCTGGTCCGCGGAATCGATCGTCGTGACGACGTTGAAGCCGCGCGTGTAGGTTTCCTCGCGATACTGCGCGTACATCATCTGTCTGACCATTTCGGCGACGTACTCGGCGTGCACGCTGAAATCGCGGCCCGGACCCTTGACGACGAGCGGCTGCGCGGCGGCTTCGTCGTACTGTTCGCGCGTGATGAAGTTCAGCTCGAGCATCCGCTGCAGGATGTATTCCTGGCGCACCTTCGCGCGCTTCGGGTTCACGACCGGGTTGTACGCGGACGGCGCCTTCGGCAGCCCCGCGAGCATCGCGGCTTCCGCGAGCGTGATGTCCTTCAGGTCCTTGCCGAAATAGACCCGCGCCGCGCTCGCGAAGCCGTACGCGCGCTGGCCGAGATAGATCTGATTCATGTAGACCTCGAGAATCTGATCCTTCGTCAGCGCGCGCTCGATCCGGTACGCGAGCAGCATCTCGTAGATCTTGCGCGTGTAGGTCTTCTCGCTTGACAGGAAGAAGTTGCGCGCGACCTGCATCGTGATCGTGCTCGCGCCCTGCGACGCGTGGCCGTTCGTCAGCGCGACGAAGCCCGCGCGGATGATGCCGGTGAGGTCGACGCCGCCGTGATCGTAGAAGCGCGCGTCCTCGATCGCGAGGATCGCCTTCTTCAGCGAGTCGGGTACGTCCTTGAAATGGACGACGTCGCGGCGCTCCTCGCCGAATTCGCCGATCAGCACGTGATCGGACGTATAGATGCGCAGCGGCACCTTCGGCCGATAGTCGGTCAGTGCGTCGAGCGACGGCATGTTCGGCCACGCCACGACGAGCGCGTAGCCGAGCACGAGGCCGCCGGCCACGACGACGGCCACGCACATCGCGGCGAAGCCGAGCAGGACTTTTTGCCACCAGGGCCGCTTCTTCGGCTCCGGGGCGGGAGGCGGGGACGTAGGAGTCGTGGATTGCATAGGCATACCGGAAAACAGTCCCGCGATTATAGCTGCCCGGTAAGACCGGTCCTGACGCAGGGGCCGCCCGTCGGAAAGCCGCGGGTCGGCGTGCCGTCAGCATAGTCCGTGCACGGCCGTCGCGAGCGGATGCTGGCCGTTTGGCCGACTGTCGGCCGCATGCGTCGCTTTGCAGAATCAGGTCTCGGAAACGCGGCGTGGGCCGCGACGATCTCGGGAGGCTGGGATGGCAGGACGATGGGTGGCGCGGTTTGCACAGGGCAGGCACCGGTCGACGGGAATCGACGTCGGTGCGCACGAAGTGAGGGTGGCCGTGCTGAGCCGGCGCGGCAGGGACGCGGACGTGCGCGTCGAGGGGCTCGAGCGGGAACCGGTCGGCTTGGCGGGCGGGCCGGAAGACGCGAGGTGGGCGGCGGTCGCGCGGTCGCTGGCGGCAGCCGTGTCGCGGCTGTCGGCGTCCGATGTGCGGTGCGACGCGCGCGGCGTGATGGCGCTGCACGACGACGAGATGCGTACCGCGACGCTCGATCTGGCCGGGCGCGGCGACATTCCGGACGCCGCGCGGCAGGCGGCCGAACGCATCTCGGGGCTGGCGCCGGACAGTCTCGCGTTCGACTGGCGGCACTACGGCGGCGCGCGGTCCGGCGAGATCGCGGTGGCGGTGGCGCCGCTGGCGCTGCTCGAGCGGCGGATCGACGTGGCCGCCCAGGCCGGTATCGACCTGACGGTGATCGACGGCGAGTCGGCCGCCGTGCTGCGCGCGCTGCGCTATGCCGCGCAGTTCGAACTCGACGCGCAGGGCGCCTACGCCGTGCTCTGGTTCTGCGACGCGGGCGTGCACGGCTGGCGAATCGACGGCCCGTCGATCGTCCCGGTGCTCACACTGTCCGGCACGTTGCCGGAGGCACTGCCCGATGCATTGCGCCGGCGCGTGCTCGGGGCCGTGCGTTGCGTACTCGTCGCCGGGGACGAGCGATGTATCGCGCGCTTCGATACGTCCATCGCCGAGATTGGCGATGTGCTCGGCACGGCGGTGGTCCCGTTCGACTGCACGGGCTGGGACGGCCAGCCGTGCGCGCGCGCCGGCATGCCGGGCGGCCCGGCGTTTGCGGTCGCATTCGGGCTGGCGTTGCGCGGGGTGTGGGAATGATCACCGGTCACGTGGCGGCAAACGGGGGCGCGGCGGAGGCGGCCGAGGAGGCGGTACGGGCGGTATTCGGCGACTTCAACCTGCTGCCGTATCGCGAGCGATTGGCGCAGGCGTTGCGGCGTCGCCGGGTCGCGCAGTGCGGTGTGGCGATTCTGCTCGGCGTGCTCGGCGCCGGCCTGTGGACGGGCGCTGCCGTGTTGTCGCGATGGCGGGTGGACGCAGAGCGCGCCGGCGTGGAGGCACGGCTGCGGCAGTTGCAGCCACAGGTGGCTGCTGCGACGCGCGCCGCCAATGCCGCCGCCGCGATCGTGCGGCGCGACGCACAGGCGGCTGCGCTGGCCGCGCCTTACCGGCGCGTGGCAGGGTTGCTGGCGACCCTGAAGCAAGTGCGCGCCGATCATATCCGGCTCGACGCGTTGCGCATGACGACGACCGGCGCCGCGCTCGATGCGCGCGCCGCGAGTTACCGGGCGGCTGCGCGGTGGCTCGCCGCGATGGCGCGCGAGCAGCGCGACTGGCGGATCGATATCGAGACGTTGAAGCCTGCCTCGGATGCGCCGGCTTCCGCGGCCGGGATGCCGTTCCGGTTCTCGGTGCAGTTGCGCTGGCACGACGCGATGTCGTCGCGGACGGTGTCGGGAGGTGGTGCATGACGGCGCTCGTGCATTGGCCGGCACTGCGCGCAGGCGCGGGGCTGGACCGCATGCCGCGCGTGTCGCCGGCGGCCATGCATGCTGCGGGTTGCGTGCTGGCATTCGTTGCCGTGCTGGCAGGCGGCATTCATCTGGCGAATGCAGCCGACTGGAGCGGGCTGGCACACAGCCGCGCGTTGCTCGCCGCGGCGCAGGCGCGTGCGGGCGACGCGCAACGCGTGCTTGCCTCCGCCGGACAACGGCGCGACGGACATCGTGCGTCGGCGCGCGACGAGCGCTTGCCGCATGCGCCGGAATGGGCAGCGCTGATGCTGGAACTGGCCGATCTCGCTGCGTCGAGCGGGCTGCACGGCGTGTCGATCGAGCCGCAGCGCGCCGATGGCGCGGTACCGGATGACCGGCGCACCGTGCACCTCGTCGCGGATGGCGGTTTGCGCGCGCTGGAGCAGATGGTCGGCGGGCTGGCGCGCTTCCCGGTGTTGGCCGTACCGTCGGCGCTGCGTATCGAGCGTGGCATGTCGGCGGCGCGGGTGGATATGTCCGTCGACGTGTTTCCGGCGCTGCCGGCGACAACGGCCGCGGGGGCCGCGTCGGCCAACACGCCGGTTCGTGCCGCTGCGTCCGACGCCGATCCGTTCGGCGAGGCTGGCCCGACCGAAGCAGCGGGGCGCGCGGCCCGCCTTGCCGGCACGATTCGCGATGCGCGTACCGGTCTCGCGTTGTTCGACGACGGCGACGGCGCGTTCACGGCCGTTGCACCTGGCGAGGTGCTGGGGGCCGCGCGCGTGGTGCGCGTCGATCGCGCCGCCGTGACGCTCGCGACGGTGGACGGCTCGCAGCGGCTCGTCCTGGACGACGGAGGCCGGCCATGACGAAACACGGCTATTGGGTGTTTATCATCTGGGCCGGCGTGACGGCGGCTGACGCAAACGCGTCGTTGCCGCCGCTGCCGGCGGTCTGGCCAGCCGGGTCGACGGATGTGTCGGCGCCGGGTTTGCCGCAGCCGCTGCGCGTGGCTGACGGCGTGGACAGCGCCGTAGCGGAGGACACCGGCCCATCGCCGTTCGATCAGCCGGCGCGTGCGGCGCTGCAGACGGAAACCGCCGCGCCGGCCCTCACGCTGGAGGGGCCGCCGATCCCGCTGGCGCCGCCAGTCCGGATGAGCGATGCCGCGGCGCGGCAACCCGGCGATGCAGACGACGCGCGGCGGATCTCGTTGAATCTGCACGGCACCGGGCTCGCGGCGGCGTTCGATGCGATCGCGCGGTTCACGGGGCTCAATATCGTCGTCGGCGAGCAGGTACGCGGCACGGTGACGTTACGTCTGAACAATGTCCGCTGGCGCGAAGCGTTCGACACGCTGCTCGACACGCACGGGCTCGCGATGTCCCGCCGCGGCAACGTGATCTGGGTGACACCGGCAGCCGAATTGGCTGCACGCGAACGCGAGCGCTTCGAAATGCATGCGCGGGCCGCCGATCTGGAGCCGCTCGCGAGCCGTACGTTCGCGCTGCACTATCCGCGCGCGCAGGACGTGCAACGGCTGCTGGCCGGCGCGACCGGCCAGCGCCTGCTGTCGAAGCGCGGCGCCGCGGCGGCCGATCCGCGCACGAACCTGCTGTTCGTGACCGATCTCGAGCCGCGCATCAGCCAAATCGCGGGCCTGATCGACGCGATCGACCGGCCGTCGCGGCAGGTCCGCATCGAGGCCCGCATCGTCGAGGGGGAGCAGGGTTTCTCGCGCAACCTTGGCGCACGCGTCGCGCTGCGTGCGCAGGGGCGGCCGTCGTCGGCCGAGGGCGCTTCATTCACGGCGGACGCGCGCAACGCGCTGGATCTCGCCGGGCGGCCGCTCGGCGGTTTCGACGCGGCGACCGCCGGCTTCACGCTGTTCGCCGCGCCGCTCAGCCGCGTACTCGATATCGAGCTGAGTGCGCTCGAGGCGCAGGGTCGGGGCCAGATCGTTTCGCGTCCGCGGGTGGTGACGGCCGACCGGGTCAAGGCCATCGTCGAACAGGGTTCCGAGCTGCCGTACCAGGCGAAGGTCGGCAATGGCATGAGCGGTGTGCAGTTCCGTCGCGCGACGCTCAAGCTGGAGGTCGAGCCGCAGATCACGCCGGACGGGCGCGTGGTGCTCGATCTGGACGTAACCAAGGACAGCGTCGGCGAGCCGACCGCGGCCGGCCCCGCCATCCATACGAAGCATGTGCAGACGCGCGTCGAGGTCGAGAATGGCGGGACGGTCGCGATCGGCGGCATCTATGAACAACTGAACCGGAACGATGTGACGGGCGTGCCGCTCTTGGGCAAAATACCGTTTCTGGGCGCGCTTTTCCGGCACCGCGCGCAGCGCGACCAGCGCAACGAACTGGTCGTCTTCATCACGCCGACCGTCGTCGATGCGCGTTGCAGTGCACCCGACACGAGCGACGTAGGCGCCGAGAAAACGGGGCCGGAAGCCGCCGGCGCAGGCTCGACAAGGCAGCCGCTTTGCCAGTAAGCTGCGCCACACACCAGCAAGATTGAAGCAGAGGAAGCCGTTGCAAGCGCGGGACCCACATGCAAACGTATTTTTCGTCGGCCTTATGGGAGCGGGTAAGACCACCGTGGGCCGTGCGGTCGCGCGTCGTCTCGACAGGACGTTCTTCGACTCCGATCACGAAATCGAGGCCCGTACGGGCGCGCGCATTCCGGTGATCTTCGAGCTGGAGGGCGAGGCCGGGTTTCGCGATCGCGAAACGCAGGTAATCGCCGATCTCGCGCAGCGCGAGAACATCGTACTCGCAACGGGTGGCGGCGCGGTGCTGCGCCCGGAAAATCGCGACAGCCTGAAAACCAACGGCATCGTCGTCTATCTGCGCGCCAATCCGCACGATCTGTGGCTGCGCACGCGCAAGGACAAGAACCGCCCGCTGTTGCAGACGGAAGATCCGAAGGGGCGTCTCGAAGCGCTGTACGAAGTGCGCGACCCGTTGTACCGCGAATGCGCGGATTTCGTCATCGAGACCGGCCGTCCATCAGTCAACGGTCTCGTCAACATGGTGCTGATGCAACTCGAACTGGCCGGCGTCATCGCCAAGCCGCTACAAGCATGATTACCGTCAACGTCGATCTGGGCGACCGCGCCTATCCGATTCATATTGGCGCCGGCCTGATTGGCCGCACCGAGCTGTTCGCTCCCCACATCAAGGGTTCGTCCGTCACGATCGTCACCAACACGACGGTCGATCCGCTCTACGGCGACGCGCTGCGCGCGGCGCTCGCACCGCTTGGCAAGCGCGTGTCGACGGTGGTGCTGCCGGACGGCGAGGCGTACAAGAACTGGGAAACGCTGAACCTGATCTTCGACGGTCTGCTCACGGATCACGCGGATCGCAAGACGACGCTCGTCGCGCTCGGCGGCGGCGTGGTCGGCGACATGACGGGCTTTGCCGCCGCGTGCTACATGCGCGGCGTGCCGTTCATCCAGGTACCGACCACATTGCTGTCGCAGGTCGATTCGTCGGTCGGCGGCAAGACGGGCATCAATCACCCGCTCGGCAAGAACATGATCGGCGCGTTCTACCAGCCGCAGGCCGTGATCGCGGACATCGGCGCGCTGACGACGCTGCCCGATCGCGAACTGGCGGCGGGCGTCGCCGAAGTCATCAAGACGGGCGCGATCGCCGATGCCGAATTCTTCGACTGGATCGAGGCGAACGTCGATGCGCTGAACCGTCGCGAGCCGGCTGCGCTCGCGCATGCGGTGAAGCGTTCGTGCGAGATCAAGGCGAGTGTCGTCGCGGCCGACGAGCGCGAAGGCGGCCTGCGCGCGATCCTGAATTTCGGCCACACGTTCGGCCATGCGATCGAGGCCGGGCTCGGCTACGGCGAATGGCTGCACGGCGAGGCGGTCGGCTGCGGGATGGTGATGGCCGGCGACCTGTCGGTGCGGCTCGGTCTCTTCGACGAAGCGTCGCGGCAGCGCCTCGATGCGGTGATCGCGGCCGCGCATCTGCCGACCCGCGGGCCCGCGCTCGGCGACGCGCGCTACATGGATCTGATGCGCGTCGACAAGAAGGCCGAGGCCGGCGCGATCAAGTTCATCCTGCTGAAGCGATTCGGCGATACGCTGATCACGCAGGCGCCGGACGAAGCGGTATTCGCTACACTGGCGCAGACGACCCGCTAACGGCGACCCGGATGCCCCGGCGCCCCTGACATGGAGGAGACGTGAGCGAGACATCCAGCAGCACACTGCCCGAAGCCGGCCGCGCATCCACCGCGCCGGTGGCCGAGCCGCCGACGCTGGCGGCGCTGGAAGCCCATCTCGCTCCGTATGCCGCGCACGCGTCGCGCTCGCGCGGCCGCCGCCATCCGGAAACCCCGCCGGCGGCGCGCACCGAATTCCAGCGCGATCGCGACCGCATCGTCCATTCGACCGCGTTTCGCCGGCTCGAATACAAGACGCAGGTCTTCGTCAATCACGAAGGCGACCTGTTCCGCACACGCCTCACGCACAGCCTCGAAGTCGCGCAGATCGCACGCTCGGTCGCGCGCAACCTGCGCCTGAACGAGGATCTCGTCGAAGCGATCTCGCTCGCGCACGATCTCGGCCATACGCCGTTCGGCCATGCCGGGCAGGACGCGCTGAATGCGTGCATGCGCGAGCACGGCGGCTTCGAGCACAACCTGCAGAGCCTCGCCGTGGTCGACGAGCTCGAGGAGCACTACGGCGCGTTCAACGGATTGAACCTGTGCTTCGAGACGCGCGAAGGCATTCTGAAGCACTGCTCGCGCGAGAATGCGCGCAAGCTCGGCGCGCTCGGCGAGCGCTTCCTGCAGGGCCGCCAGCCGTCGCTCGAAGCGCAGCTCGCGAACATCGCGGACGAGATCGCCTACAACAACCACGACGTCGACGACGGCCTGCGCTCCGGCCTGATCACGATCGAACAGCTCGCGGAAGTCGAGCTGTGGCAGCGTCACTACGAAGCGGCGCTCGCCGAATTTCCGCACCTCGAAGGCCGCCGTCTCGTGCACGAGACGGTGCGCCGGATCATCAACACGCTGATCGTCGACCTGATCGACGAGACGACGCGCAATCTCGTGCGCGCCGCGCCCGCCTCGCTCGACGACGTGCGCGACGCACCGCCGCTCGTGTCGCACAGCCCCGAGGTTGCTGCGCAGGCAGCGGCCCTCAAGCGCTTCCTCTTCAAGAACCTGTATCGCCACTACAAGGTGATGCGCATGGCGAGCAAGGCGCAACGCGTCGTCACGGGGTTGTTCGACGCGTTCATCGAGGATCCGCGCCTGCTGCCGCCGCCGTACCAGTCCGACGACACGGCGCAGCAACCGCGTCTCGTCGCGCACTACATCGCCGGCATGACCGACCGCTTCGCGCTGAAGGAATACCAGCGCCTGTTCGTCATCAACGACAACTGACTGTCACAAACGATCACTAGACTTCGCCGGTTCAATGGCGACGGGGATGTTGCACACGCTGTTGGTAACGTTTTCATAGGAGAGGTCGATGAAGAAGAAGCCTGCGGGGACACTGGTCCGGTCGATCGCGCTCGGTGGCGCGCTGATGTTCGGGGTGCAGCACGTCGCGCTCGCCGCGACGGAAATCCAGTTCTGGCATGCGATGGAGGCCGCGCTCGGCGAGCGGGTCAATGCGATCGCCGATCAGTTCAACGCGTCGCAAAGCGACTACAAGATCGTGCCGGTCTTCAAGGGCACCTACGACCAGGCGCTCGCGGCCGGCATCGCGGCCTATCGCAGCGGCAACGCGCCGGCGATCCTGCAGGTGTATGAAGTCGGCACGGCGACGATGATGCAGGCGAAGAAGGCGGTCGTGCCGGTCCACGACGTGTTCAAGCAGGCCGGCGTGACGCTCGACGAAAAGGCGTTCGTGCCGACCATCGCGAGCTACTACAGCGACGCGAAGACGGGCCACCTGGTCTCGATGCCGTTCAACAGCTCGACGCCGGTGCTGTACTACAACAAGGACGCGTTCAAGAAGGCGGGCCTCGACCCGAACCAGCCGCCGAAGACGTGGGCCGACGTGAAGGCGGATGCCGAGAAGCTGCGCAAGTCGGGGATGGCCTGTGGCTTCACGACCGGCTGGCAGGGCTGGATCCAGCTGGAAAACTACAGCGCGTGGCATGGGCTGCCGTTCGCGAGCCGCAACAACGGCTTCGACGGTACGGACGCCGTGCTGGAGTTCAACAAGCCGCAGCAGATCGCGCATGTCGCGTTCCTGCAGGAGATGGCGAAGGACGGCACGTTCACGTACGCGGGCCGCAAGGATGAAGCGTCGGCGAAGTTCTACAGCGGCGACTGCGGGATCCTGACGACATCGTCGGGGGCGCTCGCGAACGTGCAGAAATTCGCGAAGTTCAGCTACGGCACGGGGATGATGCCGTACGACGCGAACGTGAAGGGCGCGCCGCAGAACGCGATCATCGGCGGCGCGAGCCTGTGGGTGCTGGCCGGCAAGGATCCGGCGACCTACAAGGGCGTCGCGAAATTCCTCGCGTACCTGGCAACGCCTGCCGTCGCCGCGAAGTGGCATCAGGACACCGGTTACCTGCCGGTCACGACCGCCGCGTACGACCTGACGCGCCAGCAGGGCTTCTACGCGAAGAACCCGAGCGCCGAAACCGCGATCAAGCAGATGCTGAACAAGCCGCCGCTGCCGTACACGAAGGGGCTGCGGCTGGGCAACATGCCGCAGATCCGCACGGTCGTCGACGAGGAGTTCGAACAGGTCTGGGCGCAGAAGAAGTCGCCGAAGGACGCGCTCGATTCGGCCGCCTCGCGCGGCGACGAACTGCTGCGCCGCTTCGAGAAGTCGGGCGGCTGAGCACGCATCGCGTTCGTGCCGCCGGCGGCGCCGCGCGTCAGCGCGTGCCGTCCGGCGGCGCGGCTTCCCTTCCGTTTCGCCTGACCGGACACCCGCGATGCAATCCCGTTCCCGTTTCGGTACGAGCCCGGTGCCGTACCTGCTGATCGCGCCGCAGCTCGCGATCACCGCCGTGTTCTTCCTGTGGCCGGCCGGCGTCGCGCTGTGGCAGTCCACGCAGATGCAGGACGCGTTCGGCACGTCGAGCGAATTCGTCGGCTTCGCGAACTTCACGCACCTGTTCGCCGATCCGCTGTATCTCGATTCGTTCCGCACGACGCTCGTGTTCAGTTCGCTCGTCACGGTGAGCGGGCTCGTCGTGTCGCTGCTGCTCGCCGCCTGCGCCGACCGCGTGATCCGCGGCGCGCGCGTGTACCGCACGCTGCTGATCTGGCCGTACGCGGTCGCGCCGACGATCGCGGCCGTGCTGTGGGCATTTCTGTTCAATCCGAGCATCGGCCTGATCACGTATGCGCTCGCGAAGGGCGGCATCGTGTGGAACCACGCGCTGAACGGCGGCCAGGCGATGTTTCTCGTCGTGCTGGCGTCGGTATGGAAGCAGGTGAGCTACAACTTCCTGTTCTTCTACGCGGGGCTGCAGGCGATCCCGCGCTCGCTGATCGAGGCGGCGGCGATCGACGGCGCGGGGCCGGTGCGGCGCTTCTTCAACATCGTGCTGCCGCTGCTGTCGCCGACGAGTTTCTTCCTGCTGGTCGTGAACCTCGTCTATGCGTTCTTCGATACCTTCCCGGTGATCGACGCGGCCACCGGCGGCGGCCCGGCGCAGAGCACCAAGACGCTGATCTACAAGATCTTCGCGGAAGGCTTCCAGGGGCTCGACATCGGCAGCTCGGGCGCGCAGTCGGTCGTGCTGATGATCATCGTCGTGGGGCTCACGGTGATCCAGTTCCGCTTCGTCGAACGCAGGGTGCAATACGCATGATCGAAAATCGCAAGGGCTTCGACCTGTTCTGCCACGCGGTGCTGATCGCCGGCGTCGTGCTGATCGTGTTTCCCGTCTACGTCGCGTTCTGCGCGGCGACGATGAACGCGCAGGAAGTGTTCACGGTGCCGCTGTCGCTCGTGCCGAGCACGCACCTGTTCGAGAACGTCGCGTACATCTGGGGGCACGGCAGCGGCGGCACGACGGCGCCGTTCGGCCGCCTGCTCGTGAACAGCTTCGCGATGGCGCTCGGGATCGCGGTCGGCAAGATCGCGGTGTCGATCCTGTCCGCGTACGCGATCGTCTATTTCCGCTTCCCGTTTCGCAACACGGCGTTCTGGCTGATCTTCGTCACGCTGATGCTGCCGGTGGAAGTGCGGATCTTCCCGACCGTGCAGGTCGTGTCGACGCTGCATCTGACGAATACCTATGCGGGGCTCACGATGCCGCTGATCGCATCGGCGACCGCGACGTTTCTGTTCCGTCAGTTCTTCATGACGCTGCCCGACGAGCTGATGGATGCGGCGCGCATCGACGGCGCAGGGCCGCTGCGCTTCTTCTGGGACGTCGTGCTGCCGCTGTCGAAGACGAGCATCGCCGCGCTGTTCGTGATCACGTTCATCTACGGCTGGAACCAGTATCTGTGGCCGATCCTGATCACAACGGAAGCGTCGCTGTCGACGGCGGTGGTCGGCATCAAGACGATGATCGCGAGCGGCGACGCCGCGACCGAATGGCAATACGTGATGGCGGCGACGCTGCTGGCGATGATCCCGCCGCTCGTCGTCGTGCTGGCGATGCAGCGCTGGTTCGTGCGCGGCCTCGTCGATTCCGAGAAATGAACGACCGACGGTAACCGGGAGAAGGACCAGGTATGGCTGCGCTGAGCTTGAAGGGCGTCAGGAAATCCTACGACGGCAAGCAGCACGTGCTGCATGGCATCGACGTGGAGATCGCCGACGGCGAATTCATCGTGCTGGTCGGCCCGTCGGGCTGCGGCAAGTCGACGTTGCTGCGGATGATCGCGGGGCTCGAGTCCGTGACGGACGGCGAGATCGCGATCGGCGATCGGGTCGTCAACACGCTGGAGCCGAAGGATCGCGACATCGCGATGGTGTTCCAGAACTATGCGCTGTACCCGCACATGACGGTCGCGCAGAACATGGGCTACGGGCTGAAGATTCGCGGCATCGAGCGCGCGACGATCGATTCGCGGGTGGCCGCGGCTGCGAAGATCCTCGAGCTCGAGCCGCTGCTCGCGCGGCGGCCGCGCGAATTGTCGGGCGGCCAGCGGCAGCGCGTCGCGATGGGGCGCGCGATCGTGCGCGAGCCGGCGGTGTTCCTGTTCGACGAGCCGTTGTCGAACCTCGACGCGAAGCTGCGCGTGCAGATGCGGCTCGAGATCCAGCGGCTGCACGCGCGGCTCGCGACGACGAGCGTGTACGTGACGCACGACCAGATCGAGGCGATGACGCTCGCGCAGCGCGTGATCGTGATGAACCGCGGTTACGCGGAGCAGATCGGCGCGCCGGTCGACGTGTACGAGAAGCCCGCCACGGTGTTCGTCGCGGGCTTCATCGGCTCGCCGGCGATGAACCTGATGCACGGCCGGCTGTCGGAAGACGGCGCGACCTTCACGGTCGCCGGCGGCGGCCCCGCGCTGCCGGTCGCCGGCGCGCCGGGCATCGGCCGCGAAATCGCCGCCGGGCGCGACTGGGTGCTCGGCGTACGCCCTGAACACATGACGCCGCAGCCGGGCGTCGCGCAGGCGATGCTACCGGTGGATTCGTGCGAGCTGCTCGGCGCGGACAATCTCGCGCACGGCCGCTGGGGCAATCACGACGTTGCGGTGCGCCTGCCGCACGCGGACCGCCCCGCGCGCGGCACGGCGCTGGCGGCGGCGCTGCCCGCGCACCGGCTGCATTTCTTCGATCCCGAAACCGGCAAGCGCGCCGGCTGAAACCGTCCGACTGCCGGGAGACCGACGATGACGATCCGCACCGACTGGCCCTATCCGCGCGTCGTCGCCCATCGCGGCGGCGGCACGCTCGCGCCGGAGAACACGCTTGCCGCGCTCGACGAGGGCGCGCGGCGCGGTCACCGGATGGTCGAGTTCGACGCGAAGCTGTCGGCCGACGACGTGACGTTCCTGCTGCACGACGACACGGTCGACCGGACGTCGAACGGCCACGGAGCCGCGGCGGGCATGCGTTATGCGGCGCTGGCCGCGCTCGACGCGGGCGCGTGGCGCGATGCGCGCTTCGCGGGCGAACGGATGCCCACGCTCGAGGCTGCGGCGGCGCGCTGCATCGCGCACGGGCTGGCCGCGAACGTCGAGATCAAGCCGTGCCCGGGGCGCGAGCGCGAAACCGGGCAGCGCGTGGCGGCCGACGCAGCCGCGTACTGGCGCGATGCCGCCGTGGCGCCGCTGCTGTCGTCGTTCTCGTTCGACGCACTGCAGCAGGCGCGCGCGAGCGTGCCGGCGCTGCCGCGCGGGATGCTCTACGAAGTCGTGCCGGCCGACTGGCATGCGCAGGTTGTCGACGCGCTCGACTGCGTATCGTTGCATGCAGACCACAGCCGGCTCGACGAACCGCTCGTGCGCGCGATCAAGGCCGCCGGGCTGCGCATCCTGGTTTACACGGTGAACGACCTCGAACGGGCGCGCGAACTCGCGCGCTGGGGCGTCGATGCCGTCTGCACGGACCGCATCGACCTGATCGCGCCTGATGCGCTGGACGACATCGACGTCGTCTGACGGCCGCGGCTCCCGCGGCGTCCGGTAAAACTCTCGCCCGGAGCGTGCCTGACGCGAAAAAACGACGCCCCGACGGGATTCCCGCCGGGGCGTTTTGCATCGTGGAGACGTTACGCCAGGAAAAATCCGCTACAAATTGCAGCAGGATTAACCATTCCCCAAATATTCGACTACGCTTAGAAGCGGTAGCCGACGTTCAGGTACGTGACGATCGGGTTCAGCGAGATGTGGGCCTTCGACGTTTCCGTCAGCGTACCGACCGGCGTGCGGCGGGCCGTCGTGAAGGTCGCGGTCACGCTGACGGGGATGTACGACAGCGACAGACCCGCGAACCAGTGCTTCGTGAAGTTGTACGTGAAGCCGGCATTGAGCACCGGGGCCCACTGATTGCTGGTCGTGGCGCTGGTCGGGCCGCCGAGCACGCCGTTCTCGAACGCGCCGTTCGTGATCTTCGCGCCGGTGAACCAGATATACGTTGCGCCGACGCCGACATACGGACGGAACTTCGCGTTGGCGTCGTTGAAGTGGTAGCGAAGCAACACGGCGGGGCTCCACTGGTACGCACGGCCGAGTACGCCGAACTTTTCGAACTGACCCTTGCCGGTAATGTCGAACTTCGGCGGGATCCCCATCACGAGTTCGGTGGAGATATGGTCGGTGACGAAGTAACCCGCTGCGAGCCCCAGCGTATCGGCGTCGTTGATGCCGGCGCCGGTGTTGGGAATCGATTGATTGATGGGCGTGCCGCCTACGCGGTAGACGAACAGCGGATCGCTGCTGTCCTGCGGCGAAAGGTGCAGCCAGCCGGTGCTGACGTAGAAATCACCTGCGGATTGTGCATGTGCCGTACCGCCCGCGAACGTGAATGCGAGCGCTGCGGCCCCCGTAATGGCCAGTTTTCGTTTCATTGTGTCTCCTCCGATCAAAGGCGTGCTCATTATGACGACTGCGTTTAAAACCAAACAAGCTCGTAAGTTAGAGTTTTCTCCCTAGGATTCGCACGACCGTACGCTTACGCGCGCCGCAGGGACAGGCATTCTACGCAGGTGCGCAATTTCGGACCTCCGGGTATTTCCTAACGCGTTCAAACGGACATTCAGCATGGCACGGTTAGCACGACTCTACGTTCCCGACCAGCCGCAGCACGTGATACTGCGCGGCCTGGATCAGCAACCCGCGTTCGTCGACGACCAGGACTACGAACTCTTCATCGATTGCCTGAAGGCCGCGGCACGCGATCATCACCTGTCGGTGCATGCCTACGTGCTGCTGCCGCGCCAGGTGCAACTGCTCGTGACGCCGAGCGACGAGGCCAGCCTGCCGAAGGCGATGCAGGCCGTGGGCCGTCGCTACGTCGCGCATTTCAACCGGCGCTATTCGCGGCGCGGCACCCTGTGGGAAGGCCGCTATCGCGCGACGGTGATCGAAGGCGAGCGCTATTTCCTGCTCGCGAGCCGCGTGGTCGAGATGAGCCCGGTGCGCTCGCAGCTCGTCGCGACGCCCGAGGCCTATCGGTGGTCGAGCTACCGGCATCACGTCGGGCTCACCGTCGACAGCCTGATCACCGACCATCCGCTCTACTGGGCGCTCGGCAACACGCCGTTCGACCGTCAGCGCGCGTACAAGGAGCTGTGCGAGCAGCCGCTCGACGAGCGGCAGGCCGACCAGCTGCAGCAGGCGACGCTGAAGGGCTGGGTGCTCGGCGGCGAGAATTACCGCGAGTGGGCGGCGCGCACCGCGAACCGGCGCGTTTCGCCGTTGCCGCGCGGACGCCCCAGAAAGGTGCGCGAGAACACGCCGCCGATCCAGCAGTAGGGCCGGAAAGGCGGGCCAGAAGCGGCGCTGCGGGCGCCGCTTATTTTTGCACCAAAACGATACGACCCCAATAAATAGGCACCACATCAAGGCATTCGTTTAATTGGGGTTCGATCAAGCGGTTTTTGTTGCTATTCCCTTGATTCGTCGCGTATATTCCGAATTCCGGTGGCCCGGGCGAAGCTTTGCCCAACCACTGTCGGCCGCGCCGTCTCCCGTCGGGAGCGGGATCGATGGCAACAAGAAAACGGTTCAACGGCCTCCAGGCCCCCTTTACGACGGTGTCCCCATGAACGACCACCAGCAGCCGCTCGCCGCGGTGCCCGCCGCACAAGGTCTGTACGACCCGCAAAACGAACACGACGCCTGCGGCGTCGGCTTCGTCGCTCACATCAAGGGCAAGAAGAGCCACGAGATCATTCAGCAGGGTCTGAAGATCCTCGAGAACCTCGATCACCGGGGCGCGGTCGGCGCCGATCCGCTGATGGGCGACGGCGCGGGCATCCTGATCCAGATTCCGGACGCGTTCTATCGCGAGGAAATGGCGAAGCAGGACGTGAACCTGCCGCCGGCCGGCGAATACGGGGTCGGGATGATCTTCCTGCCGAAGGAGAACGCGTCGCGTCTCGCGTGCGAGCAGGAGCTCGAGCGTACGGTGAAGGCCGAAGGCCAGGTCGTGCTGGGCTGGCGCGACGTGCCGGTCGACCACGCGATGCCGATCTCGCCCACGGTCAAGGCGAGCGAGCCGCTGATCCGCCAGATCTTCATCGGTCGCGGCAAGGACATCATGGTGACGGACGCGCTCGAGCGGAAGCTGTACGTGATCCGCAAGACGGCGAGCCACCGCATCCAGGCGCTGAAGCTCAAGCACGGCAAGGAATACTTCGTGCCGTCGATGTCGGCGCGCACGGTCGTCTACAAGGGGCTGCTGCTGGCGGGCCAGGTCGGCGTGTACTACCGCGACCTGCAGGACCCGCGCGTCGTGTCGGCGCTCGCGCTCGTGCACCAGCGCTTCTCGACCAACACGTTCCCGGCGTGGGAGCTGGCTCACCCGTATCGGATGATTGCGCACAACGGCGAGATCAACACCGTGAAGGGCAACGTGAACTGGCTGAACGCGCGTACCGGCGCGATCGCGTCGCACGTGCTCGCCGACGATCTCCCCAAGCTGTGGCCGCTGATCTACCCGGGCCAGTCGGATACCGCATCGTTCGACAACTGTCTCGAACTGCTGGTGATGGCCGGCTATCCGCTCGTGCACGCGGTGATGATGATGATCCCGGAAGCGTGGGAACAGCACACGCTGATGGACGAGAACCGCCGCGCGTTCTACGAATACCACGCCGCGATGATGGAGCCGTGGGACGGCCCGGCCGCGATCGCGTTCACCGACGGCCGCCAGATCGGCGCGACGCTCGACCGTAACGGCCTGCGCCCGGCGCGCTACATCGTGACCGACGACGACCTCGTCATCATGGCGTCGGAAGCCGGCACGCTGCCGATCCCCGAATCGAAGATCGTCAAGAAGTGGCGCCTGCAGCCGGGCAAGATGTTCCTGATCGACATGGAGCACGGCCGCATCATCGACGACAAGGAGCTGAAGGACAACCTCGCGAACGCGAAGCCGTACAAGAGCTGGATCGACGCCGTGCGCATCAAGCTCGACGAGATCGAGCCGAAGGCCGAGGACGTCGCGGCC
Source organism: Burkholderia sp. BCC1208 (assembly GCF_902833095.1). Lineage (NCBI taxonomy): Bacteria > Pseudomonadati > Pseudomonadota > Betaproteobacteria > Burkholderiales > Burkholderiaceae > Burkholderia > Burkholderia sp. BCC1208. The sequence continues at coordinate 373,559 of NZ_CADFDY010000004.1, forward strand.
GGCCGCACGCAGGGCGCCGCGCTGCTCGACCGCCAGCAGGCGTTCGGCTATACGCAGGAGGACCTGAAGTTCCTGATGGCGCCGATGGCGCAGCAGGGCGAGGAGGCCGTCGGCTCGATGGGCAACGACTCGCCGCTCGCGGTGATGTCGAACAAGAACAAGACGCTCTATCACTACTTCAAGCAGCTGTTCGCGCAGGTCACGAACCCGCCGATCGACCCGATCCGCGAGAACATGGTGATGTCGCTCGTGTCGTTCGTCGGCCCGAAGCCGAACCTGCTCGACACGAACAACATCAACCCGCCGATGCGTCTGGAAGTGTCGCAGCCGGTGCTCGACTTCAAGGACATCGCGAAGATCCGCGCGATCGACCAGTACACGGGCGGCAAGTTCAGCGCGTACGAACTGAACATCTGCTATCCCGTGGCGTGGGGCAAGGAAGGCATCGAGGCACGCCTCGCGTCGCTGTGCGCGGAAGCCGTCGATGCGGTGAAGTCGGGCTACAACATGCTGATCGTGTCGGACCGCAAGACCGACGCCGAGCATGTCGCCATTCCCGCGCTGCTCGCCACGTCGGCGATCCACACGCACCTCGTCCAGCAAGGGCTGCGCACGAGCACGGGCCTCGTCGTCGAGACGGGCTCCGCACGTGAAACGCACCACTTCGCGCTGCTCGCGGGCTATGGCGCGGAAGCCGTGCACCCGTACCTCGCGATGGAAACGCTCGCGAAGATGGCGGAAGGCCTGCCGGGCGACCTGTCGCCGGAGAAGGCCGTCTACAACTTCACGAAGGCGGTCGGCAAGGGCCTGCAGAAGGTGATGTCGAAGATGGGCATCTCGACGTACATGTCGTACACCGGCGCGCAGATCTTCGAAGCGCTCGGCCTGTCGAGCGACCTCGTCGAGAAGTACTTCAAGGGCACGGCGTCGAAGGTCGGCGGCATCGGCCTGTTCGAAGTCGCGGAAGAGGCGATCCGCCTGCACCGCGACGCGTTCGGCGACAGCCCGGTCCTGCGCGACATGCTCGACGCGGGCGGCGAGTACGCGTACCGCGTGCGCGGCGAAGACCACATGTGGACGCCGGATTCGATCGCGAAGCTGCAGCACGCGACGCGCAGCAACTCGTACCAGACGTACAAGGAATACGCGCACCTGATCAACGACCAGACCAAGCGTCACATGACGTTCCGCGGCCTGTTCGAGTTCAAGGTCGAGCCGACCAAGGCGATCCCGATCGACGACGTCGAGCCGGCAAAGGAAATCGTCACGCGCTTCGCGACGGGCGCGATGTCGCTCGGTTCGATCAGTACCGAGGCGCACGCGACGCTCGCGGTCGCGATGAACCGGATCGGCGGCAAGTCGAACACCGGCGAAGGCGGCGAGGACCAGAAGCGTTACCGCAACGAACTGCGCGGCATTCCGATCAAGTCGGGCGAGACGATGAAGTCGGTGATCGGCGACGAGATCGTCAGCGACATTCCGCTGAAGGATGGCGACTCGCTGCGCTCGAAGATCAAGCAGGTCGCATCGGGCCGCTTCGGCGTCACCGCCGAGTACCTCGCGTCGGCCGACCAGATCCAGATCAAGATGGCGCAGGGCGCGAAGCCGGGCGAAGGCGGCCAGCTGCCGGGTCACAAGGTGTCCGAGTACATCGGCAAGCTGCGTTACTCGGTGCCGGGCGTCGGCCTGATCTCGCCGCCGCCGCACCACGACATCTACTCGATCGAGGATCTGGCGCAGCTGATCCACGACCTGAAGAACGTGAACCCGAGCGCGAGCATCTCCGTGAAGCTCGTGTCGGAAGTGGGCGTGGGCACGGTCGCGGCCGGTGTCGCGAAGGCGAAGGCCGACCACGTCGTGATCGCCGGTCATGACGGCGGCACGGGCGCGTCGCCGCTGTCGTCGGTCAAGCACGCCGGCACGCCGTGGGAACTCGGCCTCGCCGAAACGCAGCAGACGCTGGTGCTGAACCGCCTGCGCGGCCGCATCCGCGTGCAGGCCGACGGCCAGATGAAGACGGGCCGCGACGTCGTGATCGGCGCGCTGCTCGGCGCGGACGAATTCGGCTTCGCGACGGCGCCGCTCGTCGTCGAGGGCTGCATCATGATGCGCAAGTGCCACCTGAACACGTGCCCGGTCGGCGTCGCGACGCAGGATCCGGTGCTGCGCGCGAAGTTCAAGGGCCAGCCCGAGCACGTCGTGAACTACTTCTTCTTCGTCGCCGAGGAAGTGCGCGAGATCATGGCGCAGCTCGGCATCGCGAAGTTCGACGACCTGATCGGCCGCGCCGACCTGCTCGATACGCGCAAGGGCATCGAGCACTGGAAGGCGAAGGGCCTCGATTTCTCGCGGGTGTTCTACCAGCCGGAAGAGTGCGAGGACGTCGCGCCGCGTCACGTCGACGTGCAGGATCACGGCCTCGAGCGCGCGCTCGACCACGTGCTGATCGAAAAGGCGAAGGCCGCGATCGAGAACGGCGAGCATGTGTCGTTCATCCAGCCGGTGCGCAACGTGAACCGGACGGTCGGCGCGATGTTGTCAGGCATCATCGCGAAGAAGCACGGCCACGACGGCCTGGCCGACGACGCGGTGCACATCCAGCTGAAGGGCACGGCCGGCCAGAGCTTCGGCGCGTTCCTCGCGAAGGGCGTGACGCTCGACCTCGTCGGCGACGGCAACGACTACGTCGGCAAGGGCCTGTCGGGCGGCCGGATCATCATCCGTCCGACCAACGACTTCCGCGGCAAGTCCGAGGAAAACATCATCTGCGGCAACACGGTGATGTACGGCGCGATCGAAGGCGAAGCCTTCTTCCGCGGCGTGGCGGGCGAGCGCTTCTGCGTGCGCAACTCGGGCGCGACGGCGGTCGTCGAAGGCACGGGCGACCACGGTTGCGAATACATGACGGGCGGCACGGTCGTCGTGCTCGGCGAGACCGGGCGCAACTTCGCGGCCGGCATGTCGGGCGGTCTCGCGTACATCTACGATCCGGAAGGCACGTTCGCGGCGAAGTGCAACAAGTCGATGGTCGCGCTCGATCCGGTGCTGCAGCAGGCCGAGCAGGAGCGCACGGTCGACCGCGCGCTCTGGCACGAAGGCACGACGGACGAAGCGCTGCTCAAGGGGCTCGTCGAGCGTCATTTCCAGTTCACGGGTTCGCCGCGCGCGAAGTCGCTGCTGGAAAACTGGGACGCGGCGCGCCGCCAGTTCGTGAAGGTGTTCCCGCACGAATACAAGCGCGCGCTGGGCGAGATCGGTGCGAAGAAGGCGGCGAAGGAAGTGCTGGCCGCCTGAGCGACGAACGACATAGCGAATGCCGCGCGCGCCTGACTGCCGCGCGCGGCTCCCCCACCCGATACACCGAACAGAAGAGCACCTTATGGGCAAGGCAACCGGTTTTCTGGAGTTCGAACGCCGCCACGAGGCGTACGAAGCACCGCTCACGCGCGTGAAGCACTACAAGGAATTCGTCGCGGCGCTGACCGACGCGGACGCGAAGGTCCAGGGCGCGCGCTGCATGGATTGCGGCATCCCGTTCTGCAACAACGGCTGCCCGGTCAACAACATCATTCCGGACTTCAACGATCTCGTTTACCGCCAGGACTGGCGGCAGGCGATCGAAGTCCTGCACTCGACCAACAACTTCCCCGAGTTCACGGGCCGCATCTGCCCGGCGCCGTGCGAGGCGGCCTGCACGCTCGGGATCAACGACGACCCGGTCGGCATCAAGTCGATCGAGCACGCGATCATCGACAAGGCCTGGGCGGAAGGCTGGGTGAAGCCGCTGCCGGCCGAACACAAGACCGGCAAGAAGGTCGCGGTCGTCGGTTCGGGCCCCGCGGGCCTCGCCGCCGCGCAGCAGCTCGCGCGCGCGGGCCACGACGTGACGGTGTTCGAGAAGAACGACCGCATCGGCGGCCTGCTGCGTTACGGGATCCCCGATTTCAAGCTCGAGAAGTGGCTGATCGATCGCCGCATGCGCCAGATGGAAGCGGAAGGCGTGACGTTCCGCACGAGCGTGTTCATCGGCAAGGATCCGCTGCCCGAGTCGATCGGCAGCCTCGCGAAGGAAACCATTTCGCCGGACACGCTGAAGGAAGAATTCGACGCGGTCGTGATCGCCGGCGGTTCGGAAGTGCCGCGCGATTTGCCGGTGCCGGGCCGCGAGCTCGCGGGCGTCCATTTCGCGATGGACTTCCTGCCGCAGCAGAACCGCGTGAACGCGGGCGACAAGCTTGTCGACCAACTGCTCGCGAAGGGCAAGCACGTGATCGTGATCGGCGGCGGCGATACGGGTTCGGACTGCGTCGGCACGTCGAACCGTCACGGCGCGAAGCAGGTCACGCAGTTCGAGCTGCTGCCGCAGCCGCCGGAAGAGGAAAACAAGCCGCTCGTGTGGCCGTACTGGCCGATCAAGCTGCGCACGTCTTCGTCGCACGAGGAAGGCTGCGAGCGCGACTGGGCGGTCGCGACGAAGCGCCTCGAAGGCAAGAACGGCAAGGTCGAGAAGCTGATCGCGGTGCGCGTCGAGTGGAAGGACGGCAAGATGCAGGAAGTGCCGGGTTCCGAGTTCGAAATGAAGGCCGATCTCGTGCTGCTCGCGATGGGCTTCACGCAACCGGCCGCGCCCGTGCTCGACGCGTTCGGCGTCGCGAAGGATGCGCGCGGCAACGCGCGTGCGGCGACCGAAGGCGATCGTTCGTACTACACGTCGGTCGACAAGGTGTTCGCGGCAGGCGACATGCGCCGCGGGCAGTCGCTCGTGGTGTGGGCGATCCGCGAAGGCCGCCAATGCGCGCGGTCGGTCGATGCGTATCTGATGGGGCATTCGGAACTGCCGCGATAAGCCACGCGAGCGAGTTTCGACGAAAGCCGGGCGTCCGAAAGGGCGCCCGGTTTTTTATTTCTGAGGCTGCGGGCGATTGCGGGGTTGCCCGGTTGGGACGCCCAGCGGATCGATGGTTCGCCCGTAGCTTGCAAGCTGCTCGTTGCAATCGATCATCGCGGTGTATCGGGCTTCGTCAACGCGCAGCGGGAATTCCCACACACCCAGTTTCCATGCGTGATACTGCGGCGCGCCGTCGAACCGGATGCTGTCCGGCGGTATTCCATGCTCTTCGAGAAGGCGGGCCTGGACTGTTTTTCGTAGCGTATCGAGAGCCATGTCGAGGCAACTGCCTTCCGTTCTTTCATATCGGGAGGTCGCGACGACGAAAAATAGTAGTGCGTAGGTGCAGATCGTTGCGATAACCAGCCAGAGAACCAGCCGGAACAATCCGCGTATGACTCTGGAAATCATGGGGCTCTCAATGCGGGATGGATAACGCGAAGGGGTAACCGCGGCAGTCGAATTCTTGGCGTCGCCCGATGGCCTGCTCGCGCGTATGTCCCCAATCGGTTGCCGGGCCTGCGTGTCCGAAAGACATTTCGACGTCCGGATTTTCACGCCAGGCGCGCCCCAGCCGATAGCCCAGAGCGGCAGGGGTCTTGCATCGACATCTCGCATTTTTCGTGAAGCGTCGTCTAACCTGGTGACATCCGGGCTCGATTGTTCGTCATCTCAATTCCTTTCGTTTTGTAATAATCCTTGAAAACTGTCATATCATGTCGCCCCTCGGGCCGCATTCGCGGTCGACGCATATGACCGACCCTATTTACAAGGACTGTGGATGCAAGCATTCGTGCAAGGGCTGATCGACGCCGTCAACGGCGTGTTGTGGAACTACGTGCTGATCGCGCTGCTGCTCGGCGTGGGCATGTGGTTCACGCTGCGGTTCCGGATGATCCAGTTGAAGGCGCTGTTCCTCAGCATGAAGCTGGTCGGCAGCAAGGGTGAACCGGGCAGCATCTCGTCGTTCCAGGCGTTCGCCACCGGGCTCGCGAGCCGCGTGGGCACCGGCAACATCGCGGGTGTCGCGGTCGCGCTGACGGTCGGCGGGCCGGGCGCGATCTTCTGGATGTGGATGACGGCGCTCGTCGGGATGTCGTCCGCGTTCGTTGAGGCGACGCTCGCGCAGATCTTCAAGGTGTCGCACGCGGACGGCAGCTATCGCGGCGGCCCCGCGTACTACATCCAGACCGGCCTGCGCTCGCGCGGCTTCGGCGTGCTGTTCTCGCTGTCGCTGATCCTCGCGTTCGGCTTCGTGTTCAATGCGGTGCAGGCCAATGCGATCGCCGACGCGTTTGATACGTCGTTCGGCTGGAGCCGCGCGAGCGTCGGTCTTGGGCTCGTGCTACTGACCGCGCCGATCATCTTCGGCGGCATCCGCCGGATCGCGGCGGTCGCGCAGGTGATCGTGCCGGTGATGGCGATCGGCTATCTCGCGCTCGCGGTCTATGCGGTCGCGACGCACATCGCGCTGGTGCCGGGGGTGATCGCGCTGATCGTGAAAAGCGCGTTTGGTCTCGAGCAGGCCGCGGGCGGGCTGACGGGCTATGCCGTCAGCCAGGCGGTCGCGATGGGCGTGAAGCGCGGGCTGTTTTCGAACGAGGCCGGCATGGGCAGCGCGCCGAATGCGGCGGCGACCGCCAGCACGCGCCATCCGGTCGTGCAGGGGTTGATCCAGATGCTCGGCGTGTTCGTCGACACGATCGTGATCTGCAGCGCGACGGCGTTCGTGATCCTGCTGTCCGGCCAGTACGAGCTGGGTGCCGGCATGGAAGGCGCGGCGCTCACGCAGCGCTCGATCGCGAGCCACGTGGGCGACTGGGGCGGCATCTACATGGCGTTCGCGATCTTCTTCTTTGCGTACTCGTCGGTGATCGGCAACTACGCGTACGCGGAAGGCAACGTCGAATTCATCACGAAGCGGCGCGGCGTGCTGCCGCTGTTCCGCATCGCGGTGCTCGGCATGGTGATGTTCGGCAGCGTCGGGCAACTGCCGCTCGTGTGGGCGATGGCCGATACGAGCATGGGGCTGATGGCGATCATCAACCTGATCGCGATTCTGGCGCTCGGCAAGTATGCGCATGCCGCGTGGGCCGACTATCGTCGCCAGCGTGCGGCAGGCATCGCCGATCCGGTATTTACGCGCAATACGATCCCGGCACTCGCGAACGTGCTGCCGACCGACGTGTGGGGCGAGCACGGCCCGTTGCCGCAACGTCCGGCCGCGGCCGACCCGGCGCGCGTGCCGCGCGCGGTGGCGCGCGAGTCATGAACGGCGACCGGCTGCGCGCGTTCGTTGCGCTGATGCCCGATGCGGCATCGCGCGACGCGCTGCACGCGCTGCCGGTCACCCGGGGTGCGCGGCGCCCGCTGCCCGCGCAATTGCACGTGACGCTCGCGTTCGTCGGCGCGATCGAGCGGGCGCGCTGCGATGCGCTGGCCGCATGCCTGCCGGCGCTTGCGGCCGCGCATGCACTGCCGTCGATACCCGTCGAACGAATCGCGTGGTGGCCGAGCCTGCCGCGCGCGAGGCTGATCGTCGCGGAACTGGCTGTCGAGCCGGCGTGTGCGGCGTTGAATGCCGCGCTGTCGACGCAACTGCGCGAGCTCGGCGTGCCGGCCGATCGACGGCCCTTCCGTCCGCACGTGACGCTCGCGCGGCTGCCGCACGACGCGGTCGGCCAGCCCGCGCATGGCGGCGCGGTGGGGCGTGCGGTTGCGTTGCGGTTCGACGCGCTCACGCTGTTCGAAAGCCGGTTGTCGCGCGAAGGCGTGTCGCACCGGCCGATCGTATCGGCGCCGATTGCGCGGGCGGACGACGCTGCGGCCGGTTGAGCGGTTCCGGCGAACTCCGGCGAACCGATATAAAAAGGCCGGCCGCGTTCGGATCGATCCGCATGCCGGCGTGCCGCTGCATCGCCCCGGCCACGTTGCGCGACGTGCGGCCTAGCGCTCGTACCGCGCGAGCGTCAGCCCGGACAGATCGATCTCCGGTTCCCGCCCCGTGACGAGATCCGCCAGCACCTTCCCCGACCCCATCGACATCGCCCAGCCGGTCGACCCGTGACCGACGTTCAGCCAGAGTCCGTCGATGCGGCTCGCTCCCAACAGCGGCGGCCCGTCGGGCGTCATCGGCCGGCGGCCGACCCAGAAGCGCGCGGACGCGCGCTCGGCCGCGTGCGGAAACCAGTCGTCGAGCACCTTCATCAGCGTATCGAGCGCCTGTTGCCGCAGCGCCGCGTGCCGGTTGCCGAGCTCCGCGGTGCCCGCGACCCGTAGTGTCGGGCCGAAGCGCGTGATCGCCGTCTTCAGCGATTCGTCCATCAGCGCGGCGTGCGGCGCCTTTTCGTCGTCGACGACCGTGAGCGTCGCCGAGTAGCCTTTCACCGGATACAGCGGCACGTCGACGCCATGCGGCCGCAGCAGGCCGGCACTGTCGACGCCGAGCGCGACCACGACCGCGTCGGCCTCGAGCAGCACGTCGCGCGGCTTGGTCGCGCTCGACGCAGCGCGGCCCGCCGTCGGGCGGCCAGGCTGCCCGGCGCCCCGCAAGTCGATGTCCGGGGTGCCCGTGCCTTCATCACGCGGCGAGCGGCCATCCGTTCCGGTCGCGCCTACCCGCACGCCGCGCACCTTGCCGCCCGCGACGTCGAGTGCGCGGATTTCGGTACGAAAGCGGAACGTCACGCCGTTCGCTTCGCACAGCGACCGCAATTCGCGCGTGAAGCGCGCGCAGTCGCCGGCTTCGTCGTCGGGCAGGTAGATGCCGCCGACGGGCGCCTGTCGCGCCCAGCGCAGGCCCGGCTCGATCGCCGTGCAGCCGGCCGCGTCGAGTTCGCGAAACGCGATGCCGGCGTCGCGCAGCACCTTCAGCGCCGGTTGCACCATTTCGACGTCGAACGCACCGCGCAACAATTGCAGATAGCCGCGGCTCGCGCCGTAGTCGAACGGATGACGGTCGCGAAACGCATGCAGGCACGCACGGCTGTAATACGCGATGCGCTGCATCCGCTGCTTGTTCACGCGAAACCGCTCGAATTCGCATTCGCGCAGCCAGCGCGCGATCCAGCGCCACTGCGCGGCATCGAGCGTCGGCCGGAAGATCAGCGGCGACGCAGGCTTGAACAGGTACTTGAGGATCTTGCCGGGCATCCCGGGCGCGGCCCACGGCGTCACGTAGCCGGGCGCGATCACGCCCGCGTTGCCGAGGCTCGTCGCCTGCGCGACGTCGGCCTCGCGTTCGATCACGGTGACGTCGCAGCCTGCTTCGCGCAGGTGCCAGGCAGTGGTGACGCCGATCACGCCGGCGCCGAGAACGATCACGTGCATGCGGTGTCCGGGACGAAACGGTGGCTCACGACGCGACGGCCGGATCGTCGACGAGCGACTTGCCGCGCGTTTCCGGCAGCACGAGCGCCGCGACGATCACGAGCAGATAGCCGCCGCCGGCGACGAGGCCGATCGCCTTCACGAGCGACATCGACTGCGACAGCGAGCCGACGAGGATCGGGAAGAACGAGCCGAGCCCGCGGCCGAGGTTGTAGCAGAAGCCCTGGCCCGAGCCGCGGATCGCGCCCGGATACAGCTCCGACAGATACGCGCCGACGCCCGCGAAAATGCCCTGCACGACGATGCCGAGCGGGAAGCCGAGCAGCAGCATCGCGGTATCGGTGATCGGCAGCATCGTGTACGCCATGCCGAGCGAGAACGAGCCGATCGCGAACAGGATGAACGACGCGCGGCGGCCGAGCCGGTCGGACAGGATCGCGCCGACCACGTAGCCGACGAACGAACCGACGATCAGCACGACGAGATAGCCGCTCGTGTTGAACACCGACAGGTGGCGCACGGTTTTCAGGTAAGTGGGCAGCCACGTCGTGATCGCGTAGTAGCCGCCGAGCATGCCGGTGCACAGCGCGCTGCCGAACAGCGTCGCGCGCAGGTGCGGCGGCGAGAAGATCTCGAGGAAGTGGCCCGACACGCGGCCTTCGTCGCGTGCGCGGCGCGTGGCCGTATAGATGTCGGGATCGCTGACGTTGCGGCGGACGTACAGGATCCACAGCGCGGGCACGATGCCGATCCAGAAGCACGCGCGCCACGCGACCTGCTCGGGCAGCAGCGCGAAGAACGCCCAGTAAAGGATCGCGGCCGCGCCCCAGCCGAACGACCAGCTGCTCTGCACGGTGCCGACGGCCTTCGCGCGATGCTCGGGCGAGCGGATCGTCTCGGCCATCATGATCGTCACGACCGACCATTCGCCGCCGAAGCCGAAACCCTGCAGCGTGCGCGTCGCAAGGAGCTGCCAGAACGAATGCGTGAAACCGGACAGGCACGTGAACAGCGCGAACGTCGCGATCGTCCACTGCAGCACGCGTACGCGGCCGTAGCGGTCGGCGAGGATGCCGGCGGCCCAGCCGCCGATCGCCGACGAAATCAGCGAGCTCGTCGCGATCATCCCGGCTTCGCTCTTCGTCATGCCCCACGTGGCGATCAGCGTCGGAATCAGGAACGAATAGATCATGAAGTCGAACGCATCGACCGCGTAGCCGCCGAATCCGGCGTACAGCGTCCGGCGCTCGCGCGTCGACAATTCGTTGAACCACTGGAATGCCTGCATGCTTGCCGCCCCCTCCGTTGTGTCGTCGCTCGTGTCGCGCTGCCGTATGGCGGCTATTTTACGGGCGGGATGAAGGGCGCCAAAAAGGTGCGTGCGGGTGCGTGCGCGGCGCGGCGGGCGGGAGTCCGGGCAAGGAGCGACGGCCGATCGCGCGTGAGCGCCATGCGGTCGCCGGCGGCGACCTGCGCGCCGGCACGGCAGGCACGCGCTCGCGTCAGAGCGTCAGGCCGCCGTCCACATGGATGACCTGGCCGGTGATCTGCCGCGCCGCGTCCGACAGCAGGAACGCGATCAGCGCGGCGACGTCGTCGGGTTCGGCGATCCGGCCGAGCGGCGTCGCCTGTTCGGCCTGCGCCCACGCGGCGGCGTTGCCCGCGCTCGGCCCGTGATCCTTGCGCGTGAAGCCCGGCGCGACCGCATTGACGGTGATGCCGCACGCGGCGAATTCGGCTGCCGCCGAGCGCACCAGCGATTCGAGCGCGGCTTTCGCGGCGGCGGTCGCCGCGAACGGCGCATCGGCCCGATAGCGATGCGCGACGAACGAGCTGACCGCGACGATGCGCGGCGCCATCGACGCTTCGAGCAGCGGCCGCGCGCGGGCCGCGAGCGCAGAGAACGCGCCGGGCATCGCCGCGAAGGTAGCCGAGAGCGTGTCCGCGGAGAGGTCGGAAAAGGACTGCCGCGCGGCGAAGCCGGCGTTGGCGACGAGCTGGTCGAGCCCGCCGAAGCGGGTAGCGGTGGCGTCGACGAGCGCGGCCGCGACGCCCGCTTCGGCGAGATCGCCGGTGAGCGTCAAGCATTGCGCGCCCGCTGCCGTACACCGGTCGGCGACTTCGGCGAGGCGTGCGCGGGCTGCCGGGTCGGCGCCGCGCGCATGCAGCGCCAGCGCGACGCCGGGCGCCGCGAGCCGCCGCGCGAGCGCCGCGCCGATCCCCGAACCTGCGCCGGTGATCAGCGCGATCCGCGCGACGTGCGCGGCGCGTGCGTTCATGCGGCGACCTTGTCGTCGCTGTTCACGCGCTCGACGTTGATCGTGCCGACGTGGAACGCGGCCAGCGACTCGCGGTGCGCGATGCTGACGATCGCGGCCTTCGGCAGCCGTTCGGCGAACAGGTGATAGAGGCGGGCTTCGTTGTCGGCGTCGAGCGCGCTGGTCGCTTCGTCGAGGAACAGGAAGTCGGGCTTGTGCAGCAGCACGCGGGCGCCGGCCAGGCGCTGTTGCTCGCCCGGCGACAGCACGCGGGTCCAGTGCGCGGTTTCGTCGAGGCGCTCGACGTAATCCTCGAGGCGGCACGCGCGCAGCGCGTCGCGGCACGCCTCGTCACTGAACGTGTCGGGCGTCGCCGGGTAGGTGAGCGCGGCCTTCAGCGTGCCGATCGGCAAATAGCTCGTCTGCGGCACGAACATCATCCGCGCGCCGACCGGCGCGTCGATCGCGCCGTCGCCGAACGGCCACAAGCCCGCGAGCGCGCGCATGAACGTGCTCTTGCCGGAACCGGATTTGCCGATCACGAGCCAGCGCGAGCCGGGCTCGATCGTCAGGTCACCGATGTTCGCGAGCGCGTTGCCGTTCGGCAGCGCGAGCTTGAGCGACGACGTGGACAGCTTCGCGGCGTCGATGTAGTGCAGGTTGATGCCGCCGTGCTCGGTCGCGGGCGACAGGCTTTCCTTCAGGTGCGACGTGCCGATCACGCGCTTGAATTCGCGCAGACGGTTGACGGTGGCGCGCCATTCGACGAGGGTCGAGTAGCTGTTGATGAACCACGAGAACGAGTCGCTGACGGTGCCGAACGCGGACGAGATCTGCATCAGCACGCCGAACGAGAACGCGCCCGCGAAGTAGCGCGGTGCGGCGACGACGAGCGGGAAGATGATCGCGATCTGCCCGTAGAAGCTCAGCACGAACGTGAGCCGCTTCGTGTACTTCATCACGCGCCACCAGTTGTCGCGGATGCGCATGAAGAGGGTCTGCGCGTTGCCGGTCTCGGTCTTCTCGCCGTCGTAGAACGCGATCTGCTCGGCGTTCTCGCGCACGCGGATCAGCCCGAAGCGGAAATCGGCCTCGACGCGCTGCTGCTGGTAGTTGATCGACACGAGCGGATGGCCGACCTTCTGGATGATCAGCGAGCCGACCACCGCGTACAGCGCGGCCGCCCACACCATGTAGCCGGGAATCGAGATCGGCGTCGCGCCGAGCGTGAACGTCAGCGCGCCGGCGAGCGACCACAGGATCGTGATGAACGACACGAGCGTGACGACCGTCGACAGCAGGTCGAGCGACAGCGCGAGCGTCGTGGTCGCGAACGACTGGAGGTCGTCGGTGATCCGCTGGTCGGGGTTGTCCGCGAGGCGGTCACGCTCGATCCGGTAGAACGCGCGATCGCCGAGCCACTGGCCGAGGAATCGGTCGGTGAGCCACTGGCGCCAGCGGAAGCCGAGCATCTGCCGCAGATAGCGGCCGTACACGGCGAGGATGATGAACGCGAAGGCGAGCGCGGAGAACTGCATCAGCAGGTTCGGGAAGTCGTGGACGTCCTTCGACTGCAGCGCGTTGTAGAACTGCGCGTTCCACTTGTTCAGCCGGACGTTGATCCAGACCACGCAGAGGTTGATCGCGATGATCGTGACCAGCAGGCCCCACGCGATTTTCCATTCGGACGATACCCAGTAGGGCTTGATGAGGCTCCATGCGGATACCGGGCGCTCGTCCTGCGGCGCGTCGGAGACGGAGCGGACGGGATCGATCGATTGGGTCATGTGCTTCCTGATGATGAGCCGGCGCGCGGGCCGGGCGAAACCGGGCGCGCGCCGCGATACGGCATGCCGGGGCGCGGCGCCGACTGACGGCGGGCGTCCGGATGGTCGCCCGTGCATCTTAAACGGCACTTAAAAACCGGCGGTGACGCGGCAACCGGCCGCTCGCGCGGCCGGCCTGCGGGCATTGTGCCAGAGCAGCGCGGCGGGCCGGCGAATTTGCCGCAAGGGGGACAGTTTGCGGCGCTTTCCGCTTTTATGGTCTAATGGCCGACGACGAAACAGGGGTGCTTCGTGGCGCGGCCGGCAGATGTTCCGGGCAGCGCGGCGAGGCTGAGAAAGACCCTTCGCACCCGATCCGGGTAATACCGGCGAGGGAAGTTTCTGATCCCGCCGGGCCGCGCTGGCCGCCATCCCACATGGTCAGCGCCCGAGTCCCGCCCGGCCGGCCTTTGCTGCCGGTTTCGTCCTTTTGGGTACGCGCATTGCGCGTTACGGAAGGAATGATGACCGCTCAATCTTCAGTCTTTTGCGCTGTTCCCGATCTGCCGTCGTGTGCGTCTGCACGGGACGGCGCGTGTGCGTCCGCGTCGGTCGTACGGGCCCGCGTGCTTCGCGCGGAGGGCGCGCGATGAATGTCCGGGATGCACGGCCCGATTTCGCGGTGCTCGGCGGCGGCCTCGTCGGCCGCCTGATCGCGTGGCGGCTCGCCGGCGACGGGCATCGCGTCGCGCTCTACGAGCGCGGCGGCCCGGACGGCGAGCAGTCGGCCGCGTGGATCGCGGCCGCGATGCTCGCGCCGCTCGCGGAAGCGGCGAGCGCGGAATTGCTGATCACCGAGCTCGGCGCCGCGTCGCTCGCGCGCTGGCCGCAGTGGCTCGCGGAACTGCCCGAACCCGTCTTTTTCCAGCATCACGGCACGCTCGTCGTCTGGCATCACGCGGACCGCGCGGAGGCGCCGCTGTTCGAGCGGCGCATACGCGCGAACGCGCCGGCCGGGCTGTTCGACGGCGGCTTCGTGACGCTCGCCGGCGCGCAGGTCGACGCGGCCGAACCCGCGCTCGCGGGCCGTTTCGCGCGCGGACTGATGCTGCCGCGCGAGGGCCAGCTCGACAACCGCCAGGCGCTGCGCGCGCTCGCGGCGGGCCTCGCCGAACGCGGCGTCGCGCTGCACTGGCACGCGTCGGTCGACGACGCGAACCTGCCTGCCGCGCATTTCACGATCGATTGCCGCGGGCTCGGCGCGAAATCCGCGTTGCCCGCGCTGCGCGGCATCCGCGGAGAAGTCGCGCGCGTGCATGCGCCCGGCATCGGGCTCACGCGGCCCGTGCGGTTGCTGCATCCGCGCTATCCGCTGTACATCGCGCCGAAGCAGGACGATCTCTACGTGATCGGCGCGACCGAGGTGGAGGGCGAGGACATGTCGCCCGTCAGCGTGCGCTCCGCGCTCGAACTGCTGAGCGCGGCGTTCTCCGTGCATCCGGCGTTCGGCGAGGCGCGCATCCTCGAACTCAATGCGCAGTGCCGGCCGACGCTGCCCGATCATCGCCCGGCGGTGATCTGGGACGGCGCATCGACGCTCGCCGTCAACGGCCTGTACCGGCACGGCTTCATGATCGCGCCGGAAGTCGCGCAGGCGGCCGTCGCGTTCGCGCAAGCCGCGCTCGGCGGGTCGCTCCGCGATGCCGACGCGTTCGCCGGGTGGCGCGCCGCCGCACGCTGGCCGACGCTCCTTCACCATCGCAACGACGCGCGCCAGCCGGCCTGATGCGCGCCGCCGACCGAATCCGACTCAGCCTCATGGATATCCAGATCAATCAACAGACCCTGACGCTGCCCGACGGCGCGACGGTGGCCGACGCGCTTGCCGCGTACGGCGCGCGTCCGCCGTACGCGGTGGCGCTGAACGGCAACTTCGTCGCGCGCACGCAGCATGCGGCGCGCGCGCTCGCGGCGGGCGACAAGCTCGACGTCGTGCACCCCGTCGCGGGCGGCTGAGCGCCGCCGTTTCGCTCCGCTCTTCCAGGAAAACGACATGACGTCCCACACCTCCGCCGATGCGCTGACGCTGTACGGCGTAACCTTCGCAAGCCGCGTGCTGCTCGGCACGTCGCGCTATCCGTCGCTGCAGTCGCTGTCCGATTCGATCGCCGCGTCGCACCCCGGAATGGTGACGGTCGCGCTGCGCCGCCAGATGACGGGCGGTACCGCCGAAGCCGGCTTCTTCGACCTGCTCAAGCGCCACGCGGTGCCGCTGCTGCCGAACACGGCCGGCTGCCAGACCGTCGCCGAAGCCGTGACGACCGCGCACATGGCGCGGGAGGTATTCGGCACCGACTGGATCAAGCTCGAACTGATCGGCGACGACTACACGCTGCAACCCGACCCGGTCGGGCTAATCGAAGCCGCCGCGCAATTGGTCAAGGACGGCTTCAAGGTGCTGCCGTACTGCACGGAGGATCTCGTGATCGGCCGGCGCCTGCTCGACGTCGGCTGCGAGGCGCTGATGCCGTGGGGTGCGCCGATCGGCACCGGCAAGGGCGTCGTGAATCCGTACGGCCTGCGCGTGCTGCGCGAGCGGCTGCCGGACGTGCCGCTGATCGTCGACGCGGGGCTCGGCGTGCCGTCGCACGCGTGCCAGGTGATGGAGTGGGGTTTCGACGGTGTGCTGCTGAATACGGCCGTGTCGCAGGCCACGCACCCGGAGATCATGGCGCGCGCGTTTGCGCAGGGCGTCGAGGCTGGCCGCGCCGCGTATCTCGCCGGCCCGATGGACGCGCGCGAAACCGCGCACGCGAGCACGCCGGTCGTCGGCATGCCGTTCTGGCACCAGGACGGGGGCGGCGCATGAGCGCGCGCTTCGCCGATGCGTTCTGGCCGCCGGCCGACGAACTGGCCGAAGCGGCCGAGCGGATTCGCGCGCGGCTCGGCGACTGGCCGGACGGCGCGGCGCCGTGGCGGCTCTGCGTGGCGGCGCCCGACGTGCCGGCCGACGGCGACGTGCTGATCGTGTCGGCCGGCGATCGTGCCGCCCAGGCGCGCGCGTCGGCCGTGTCGCGGCCTGCGTCGCCGGGTGCGGTGGCGATCGAATTCGACGAGCAGGGCGCCGTGCTGCATGCGGCCGGCGTGCGCTATGCGCTCGACGCCGCGCATCCGCTCGCCGACGACTGGATCGCGGCGCTCGCCGCGTTCCTCGATTGCGGCTTCGCGCCGGTCGACGCGCTGGTGCTCGCGCTGGCGTGGCGCGACGGCGACGAGACGCGCGCCGCCGACGCGTGGCCGGTCGAGGCCGCACGATTCCCGCGCGTCGCCGGGCTGCCGCCCGCGCCTGAGCCGGCGTTCGCTCCGTGCCCCGCGCAGCTCGGCCTCTATCCGGTCGTGCCGAGCGCCGAATGGGTCGAGCGCGTGCTCGACGGCGGCGCGCGAACCGTGCAATTGCGCGTGAAAGACGCGACGCCGGACGCGCTGCGCCGGGAAATCGCGCGCGCGGTCGCGGCGGGGCGCCGCTATCCCGATGGGCGCGTGTTCATCAACGATCACTGGCAGATCGCCGTAGAAGAGGGTGCGTACGGCGTACATCTCGGCCAGGAGGACCTCGAAACGGCCGATCTGGCCGCGATCGCGCGCGCGGGCTTGCGGCTCGGACTTTCGAGTCACGGTTATTACGAGATATTGCGGGCATTGCACGAGCGGCCGAGCTACCTCGCGCTCGGTCCCGTGTACGCGACCGCCACCAAGGCGGTCGCCGCGCCGCCGCAGGGCCTTGCGCGAATTGCCCGCTACGCGCGCTTGGCGGGCCCGCGGGCGCCGCTCGTCGCGATCGGCGGAGTGGGGCTCGATGCGCTGCCGGCCGTGCTGGCGACGGGCGTCGGCAGCGTCGCCGTGGTCAGCGCGGTCACGGGCGCGGCCGACTATCGGACGGCGCTTATTGCACTGCAGCAGTGCTTTGCCGGACAATCTGACAATTATTGACCGCAGGGCCCGGAACGGCGTCACGACATCATTCCAATGCAGGCCCTATAATTCGGCGTTCTGCGTAAAAGGACTGTCCGCTCCGTGAGCCCCACTCCTCCCGAGACTCTGCTGGAACTTCGCGACGTCGACTTCGGCTACGGCGACCGCCTCGTCCTGTCCAACCTGAACCTGCGCTTCGGGCGTGGGCAGGTCGTCGCGGTCATGGGCGGCTCGGGTTGCGGCAAGACCACCGTGCTGCGCCTGATCGGCGGCCTGGTGCGCGCACGCCGCGGCCAGGTGCTGTTCGACGGCGCCGATGTCGGCGCGCAAACGCGCGACGGCCTGTATGCGCTGCGCCGCAAGATGGGCATGCTGTTCCAGTTCGGCGCGCTGTTCACCGACATGTCGGTGTTCGAGAACGTCGCGTTCGCGCTGCGCGAGCATACCGACCTGCCCGAAGACCTGATCCGCGACCTGGTGCTGATGAAGCTGAACGCGGTCGGGCTGCGCGGCGCGCGCGACCTGATGCCGTCCGAGGTGTCGGGCGGGATGGCGCGCCGTATCGCGCTGGCGCGCGCGATCGCGCTCGATCCGCAGCTCATCATGTACGACGAGCCGTTCGCGGGTCTCGATCCGATCTCGCTCGGCATTACCGCGAACCTGATCCGCACGCTGAACCAGGCGCTCGGCGCGACGTCGATCCTCGTCACGCACGACGTGCCGGAATCGTTCGCGATCGCCGACTACGTGTATTTTCTGGCCAACGGCGGCGTGCTCGCGCAGGGCACGCCCGACGAGCTGCGCGCGTCGACCGATCCGAGCGTGCGGCAATTCATCGACGGCGCGCCGGACGGCCCGTTCAAATTTCACTACACGAGCCCGCCGCTGGCGGCGGATTTCGGGCTCGGCGGAGGGCGCGCATGATCAGCGCGATCGGACGTTACGTCATCGGCGGCCTCGAGCGGGCGGGCTACGGCACGCGCCTGTTCGTGCGCCTCGTGCTGGAATTCTTCCCGCTGCTGCGCCGGCCGCGGCTGGTCACGAAGCAGATCCACTTCCTCGGCAACTATTCGTTCGTGATCATTGCCGTGTCGGGGCTGTTCGTCGGCTTCGTGCTCGGCCTGCAGGGTTATTACACGCTGAACCGCTATGGTTCCGAGCAGGCGCTCGGCCTGCTGGTCGCGCTGTCGCTCGTGCGCGAGCTCGGGCCCGTCGTCACCGCGCTGCTGTTCGCGGGCCGCGCGGGCACGTCGCTCACGGCCGAGATCGGCCTGATGAAGGCCGGCGAGCAGCTCACCGCGCTCGAGATGATGGCGGTCGACCCGATCAAGAACGTGATCGCGCCGCGCATGTGGGCGGGCATCATCGCGATGCCGCTGCTGGCCGCGATCTTCAATGCGGTCGGCGTGCTCGGCGGCTACTTTGTCGGCGTCGTGCTGATCGGCGTCGATCCGGGCGCGTTCTGGTCGCAGATGCAGGGCGGGGTCCAGGTCTGGGCCGACGTCGGCAACGGCGTGCTGAAGAGCATCGTGTTCGGTTTCGCCGTGACCTTCATTGCGCTGTACCAGGGGTATGAAGCGAAGCCCACGCCCGAAGGCGTGTCGCGCGCGACCACCAAGACGGTCGTGTTCGCGTCGCTCGCCGTACTCGGCCTCGATTTCCTGCTGACCGCGCTGATGTTCAGCTAGGCCTCAGCCAAGCCAAATTTTGGGATGACGATGAAAAAGACTGCTCTCGACTTCTGGGTCGGCCTGTTCGTGGTGGTGGGCTTCCTTGCGGTGCTGTTCCTGGCGCTGAAGGTCGGCAACATGAGCTCGCTGTCGTTTCAGCCGACCTACTCGGTGAGGATGAAATTCGACAATATCGGCGGGCTGAAGCCGCGCGCGGCCGTGAAGAGCGCCGGCGTCGTGGTCGGCCGCGTGAAGTCGATCGGCTTCGACACGAACACCTACCAGGCGCTCGTCACGATCGACGTCGACGGCCAATACCCGTTCCCGAAGGATTCGTCGGCGAAGATCCTGACGTCGGGCCTGCTCGGCGAGCAATATATCGGCCTCGATCCGGGCGGTGACACCGAAATGCTGAAATCGGGCGATACGATCACGATGACGCAGTCGGCGATCGTGCTCGAGAACCTGATCGGCCAGTTCCTGTACAGCAAGGCCGCCGATGCGGGCGGTGCGAAGCCGGCAGCCGGTGCATCGGCCGCGCCGGCGGCTCCGGCCGCGCCGGCACCCGTGGCGATACCGTCGTCGGCGGTGTCCGGTTCAGCCGGCCAATAACCACACGAGAGAAAACAAGAGGGTAATGACCATGCACACGATCCGCATCAGGCACGCCGCGCTGGCGATAGCGGCAGTCGCCGCGTTGAGCGGCTGCGCGACCGTGCAGACGCCGACCAAGGGCGATCCGCTCGAAGGCTTCAACCGGACGATGTACAAGTTCAACGACACGGTCGATACGTACGCGCTGAAGCCGGTCGCTAAGGGCTACCAGTACGTGGTGCCGCAGCCGGTGCGCGAGAGCGTGACGAACTTCTTCTCGAACATCGGCGACGTCTACATCGCGGCGAACAACATCGTGCAGCTGCGGATCGCGGACGGCGTCGGCGACATCATGCGCGTCGTGATCAACACGGTGTTCGGCGTCGGCGGCCTGTTCGACGTCGCGACGATCGCGAAGCTGCCGAAGCACACGGCCGACTTCGGCATCACGATGGGCCGCTACGGCATGCCGTCGGGCCCGTACCTCGTGCTGCCGCTGCTCGGCCCGAGCACGCTGCGCGACACGGCCGGCCTGGGCGTCGACTACGTCGGCAACCCGCTCACCTACGTGAAGCCGGACGGCCTGAGCTGGGGCCTGTTCGGCGTGAACCTGGTCAACACGCGGTCGAACCTGCTCGGCGCGGGCGACGTGCTCGATGCCGCGGCGCTCGACAAGTATTCGTTCGTACGCAATGCGTACCTGCAGCGTCGCCAGATGCTCATCAGCAACGCGCGCGGCGAGGCCGCCACGACGTCGAGCAACGACGCGCTGCCGAAGTACGACCTGCCGGAAGACGGTGCGGCACCGGCGGCCGCCGGCGCGGCCGGTACGGCGGGCGCGGCCGCGGTGGGCGGCGCGGCGCCGGCGGGGGCATCGGGCGCGGCGGGCGCATCGGGCGCGGCGGTTGCCGCGCCGGCGTCGGGCACGGCCGACACGCCCAACCCGGCCAGCGAAACGAACGTGCCGGCAATGCAGGTGGCGCCGCCGTCGCCGGGCGGGTTCCGCTTCCCGAGCATCCGGCTGCACTGACGGGCTTACATTCGTTACAGCCGGAAACGATTCAGTCGGTAGCGTATGCGAACTTGCGCGTAAGCTACCTGCTCCAACCTTCGCATCGACTCATTCATGCAGGCTACTATGATGAAAAAACTGTTCCTGATCCCCGTTTTCGCGGCGCTGTTCTCGTTCGGCAGCGCAGCTCACGCGCAAGTCGACCAGTCGAACCCGCAGGCGCTGATCAAGACGGCGACGCAGCAGGTGCTCGACGAAGTCAAGCAGCAGACGATCAAGCAGGGCGACACCAACCGCATCATCACGATCGTCAACAAGGACATCCTGCCGTACACCGATTTCCGCCGCACCACGCAGCTCGCGATGGGCCGCAACTGGCGCACGGCGACGGTCGAGCAGCAGCAGCAGGTTCAGGAGCAGTTCAAGCTGCTGCTGATCCGCACGTATTCGGGCGCGCTCGCCCAGCTGAAGCCGGACCAGCAGATCCAGTACCCGCCGTTCCGCGCCGATCCGGCCGATACCGACGTCGTGGTCAAGACGGTGGCGATGAACAACGGCCAGCCGGTCCAGATCGACTACCGCCTGTACAAGACGGCGAACGGCTGGAAGGTGTATGACCTGAACGTGCTCGGCGCGTGGCTGATCCAGACGTACCAGCAACAGTTCAACGAGAAGATCCAGCAAAGCGGCGTGGACGGCCTGATCAAGTTCCTGTCGCAGCGGAACCAGGAACTTGCCGCGGGCAAGCAAGCGTCGTGAGCGGCTTCGCAGCCGGTTCCTCGCTGACCGTCGCGAGCGCGAAGTCCGCGCTCGCGGACGGTCTTGCGCGCATCGGCGGCGGCGCGACCGCCGTCGATTGCGCGGCGCTGACGCAGTTCGACTCGTCCGCGCTCGCCGTGCTGCTCGCATGGCAACGTGCCGCCCAAGCGCGCGGCGCAGCCCTCGACATCCTCAATCTCCCTCCGAAGCTCGCCAGCCTCGCGCGCGCCTACGGCGTCGACGCGCTCATCGACGGCACCGGGCGACATTGACCCTGTCCGACCGAAGCCTGCCGCGCCAGCCGGCGCGCGCACGCTTCAGGCCGCGCGCCGTCGGCGCCGGTTCCCCCAGCCGGTTTGCCCTATAATCAAGCGTTTTGCGGGGCAGCCAATCGGCGTCGGGCCCCCATTTTCTTTCGCAGCAAGCACAGAATAGGCGTCGCGGCCCCTGCGTCGCGCACAGTCATGTCAGCCATAGAAATCCGTCACGTCAAGAAGCGCTACAAGTCGCTTCAGGCGCTCAAGGGCGTCAGCCTGTCGGTCGAGGAAGGCGAGTTTTTCGGTCTGCTCGGCCCCAACGGCGCAGGCAAGACCACGCTCATCAGTATCCTCGCCGGGCTCGCCCGGGCCGACGAAGGCAGTATCTCGGTGCGCGGTCACGACGTCGTCCAGGACTTCCGCAGTGCGCGCCGCGCACTCGGCGTCGTTCCGCAGGAACTCGTTTTCGACCCGTTCTTCACCGTCCGCGAGACGCTGCGGATCCAGTCCGGCTATTTCGGGCTGCGCCGCAACGACGACTGGATCGACGAAGTGATGGCCAATCTCGATCTCACCGAGAAAGCCGACGCGAACATGCGCGCGCTGTCGGGCGGGATGAAGCGCCGCGTGCTCGTCGCGCAGGCGCTCGTGCACCGGCCGCCCGTGATCGTGCTCGACGAGCCGACCGCCGGCGTCGACGTCGAGTTGCGCCAGACGCTGTGGAAATTCATCTCGCGCCTGAACCGCGAGGGTCACACGATCGTGCTGACCACCCATTACCTCGAGGAAGCCGAGTCGCTGTGCGACCGCATCGCGATGCTGCGTCGTGGCGAAGTCGTCGCGCTCGAGCGCACCGACGCGCTGCTGCGCCGCTTCGCGGGCCTGCAGCTGTACCTGCGGCTCGCGACGGGCGCGCTGCCGGCCGAGCTGCGTGGGCTGGAAACCGACCCGGCCGCGCGCGCGCCGGGCGAGCACCTGCTGCGCCTCGCGAGCTACGACGAGGTCGAACGCATCCTCGCGCAATGCCGCACGGCGGGCTGCACGTTCGACGAGATCGAGGTCCGCAAGGCCGACCTCGAGGACGTGTTCGTCCAGGTGATGAACGGGGCAGAAGTCGTCGAGGGTCTGGCATGAATCAACACTCCCCACGCGAACTGGGTTCGCTGCCGTCCGAGGGGACGGCCCGGCCCGTGCCGGGAAGCGGGTTTCGAACGCTGTTCTACAAGGAACTGCTGCGTTTCTGGAAGGTGTCGTTCCAGACGGTGCTCGCGCCGATCGTCACGGCGCTGCTGTATCTGACGATCTTCGGCCATGCGCTGTCGGGCCGCGTCGAGGTCTATCCCGGCGTCGAATACGTGAGCTTTCTCGTGCCGGGCCTCGTGATGATGAGCGTGCTGCAGAACGCGTTCGCGAACAGCTCGTCGTCGCTGATCCAGTCGAAGATCACCGGCAACCTCGTGTTCATGCTGCTGCCGCCGCTGTCGTACCGCGACATCTTCGGCGCGTACGTGCTCGCGTCCGTCGTGCGCGGGCTCGCGGTCGGCGCCGGCGTGTTCGTCGTGACGATCTGGTTTATCCCGATGCACTTCGCGGCGCCGCTGTTCATCATTGCGTTCGCGCTGCTCGGCTCGGCGATCCTCGGCACGCTCGGCCTGATCGCCGGGATCTGGGCCGAGAAGTTCGACCAGCTTGCCGCGTTCCAGAACTTCCTGATCATGCCGCTGACGTTTCTGTCCGGCGTGTTCTATTCGACGCACTCGCTGCCGCCCGTGTGGCGCGAAGTGTCGCGTCTCAACCCGTTTTTCTACATGATCGACGGCTTCCGTTTCGGGTTCTTCGGCGCGTCCGACATCAACCCGTTCGCGAGCCTCGCGATCGTCACCGGTTTCTTCGTGCTGCTCGCGCTGATCGCGATGCGGCTGCTCGCGGCCGGCTACAAACTGCGTCATTGATATCGACAGGCCGCGGCCGCTTCAAGGCGGTGCGCGCCGACAGGAGCCTTACACCATGTTGCCGACTCCCGAACAGGTCAAGCAATACATCGCCGGCGGTCTCGCCTGCACGCATCTGGAAGTCGAAGGCGACGGCCAGCATTTCTTCGCGACGATCGTGTCGGCGGCCTTCGAAGGCAAGCGGCCGATCCAGCGGCACCAGCTCGTCTATGCGGCGCTCGGCGATCGCATGAAGCAGGAAATTCACGCGCTCAGCATGAAGACGCTGACGCCCGCCGAATGGCAGAACGCATAAACGGAAATCACTGAGTGCAAGTCACCGCCAACGAGCGCGACGCCGTCCAGAGCGTCGCCACGGCACACCCGGCCGCCAACGGGGAATCGCAGGGACAGGGGATGGACAAGCTCGTGATCGAAGGCGGCCGCCGCCTGTCCGGCGAGATCGTCGTGTCGGGCGCGAAGAACGCCGCGTTGCCGATCCTCTGCGCGGGGCTGCTCAGCGCCGAGCCGGTCGAGCTCGACAACGTGCCGAACCTGAAGGACGTGCGCACCACGCTGAAGGTGCTGAACCAGATGGGCGTGAAGAGCGAGACCGACGGCTGCCGCGTGCAGCTCGACGCGTCGAGCGTCGACAACCTCGTCGCGCCGTACGAGCTCGTGAAGACGATGCGCGCATCGATCCTCGTGCTCGGGCCGCTGCTCGCGCGCTTCGGCGAGGCGAAGGTGTCGCTGCCGGGCGGCTGCGCGATCGGCGCGCGGCCGGTCGACCAGCACATCAAGGGCCTGCAGGCGATGGGCGCCGAGATCAGCATCGAGCACGGCTTCATCGAAGCGCGCGCGAAGCGCCTGAAGGGCGCGCGCATCGTGACCGACATGATCACGGTGACGGGGACCGAAAACCTGCTGATGGCCGCGACGCTCGCCGACGGCGAGACGGTGATCGAAAACGCCGCACGCGAGCCGGAAGTGAGCGATCTCGCACACTTGCTGGTCGCGATGGGCGCGAAAATCGACGGCATCGGCACCGACCGCCTCGTGATCCAGGGCGTCGAGCGGCTGCACGGCGCGCGCCATTCGGTGATCCCCGACCGCATCGAGGCCGGCACGTTCCTGTGCGCGGTCGCGGCGGCCGGCGGCGACGTGAGGCTGACGGGCGTGCGCCCGCACATCCTCGACGCGGTGATCGACAAGCTGCGCGAAGCGGGCGTGTCGATCGAGGAAGGCGACAGCTGGCTGCGCGTGACGATGGACCGCCGCCCGTCGGCGGTGACGATCCGCACGTCGGAATACCCGGCGTTTCCGACCGACATGCAGGCGCAGTTCATGGCCCTCAATACGGTCGCGGCGGGCACCGCGCAGGTCGTCGAGACCATTTTCGAGAACCGCTTCATGCATGTGCAGGAGCTGAACCGGCTCGGCGCGAACATCACGATCGACGGCAACACGGCGCTCGTGACGGGTGTCGAGAAGCTGTCGGGCGCGAACGTGATGGCGACCGACCTGCGTGCGTCGGCGAGCCTCGTGATCGCCGGGCTGCGCGCCGACGGCGAAACGCTCGTCGACCGCATCTATCACCTGGACCGCGGCTACGACCGCATGGAAACCAAACTGACCGCCGTCGGCGCGAACGTACGCCGCCTTTCCGGGAGCCAAGCATGACCGCGCCGCTGACCCTCGCCCTGTCGAAGGGCCGGATTTTCGAGGAAACCCTGCCGCTGCTGGCCGCCGCCGGCGTGCAGGTGGCCGAGGATCCGGAAACGTCGCGCAAGCTGATCCTGCCCACGACCGATCCGAACCTGCGCGTGATCATCGTGCGCGCGAGCGACGTGCCGACCTACGTCGAATACGGCGCGGCCGATTTCGGCGTGGCCGGCAAGGACGTGCTGGTCGAGCACGGCGGTTCGGGCCTGTACCAGCCGATCGATCTGAACATTGCGCGCTGCCGGATGTCGGTGGCCGTGCCGGCCGGTTTCGACTACGCGAACGCGGTGCGCCAGGGCGCGCGCCTGCGGGTCGCGACGAAATACGTCGAAACGGCACGCGAACACTTCGCCGCGAAGGGCGTGCACGTCGACCTGATCAAGCTGTACGGCTCGATGGAGCTGGCGCCGCTGGTCGGGCTGGCCGACGCGATCGTCGACCTCGTCAGCTCGGGCGGCACGCTGAAGGCGAACAATCTGGTCGAGGTCGAGGAGATCATGGCGATCTCGTCGCGCCTCGTCGTGAACCAGGCCGCGCTCAAGCTGAAGCGCGCGGCGCTCAAGCCGATCCTCGACGCGTTCGAACGCGCGTCGCAGAATGGCGGTTGAGCGCATCACCGTAACGGAACTCCCATGTCCATCACCATCCGCAAGCTCGATTCGACGAACGAAGGCTTCGGCGCCGCCCTGCGCGCCGTGCTCGCGTTCGAGGCGAGCGAAGACGAAGCGATCGAGCAATCGGTCGCGCAGATCCTCGCCGACGTGAAGTCGCGCGGCGACGCCGCGGTGCTCGAGTACACGAACCGCTTCGACCGGCTGAGCGCGGACAGCGTCGCCGCGCTCGAACTGCCGCAGGACGCGCTGCAGACGGCGCTCGACGGCCTCGCGCCGAAGGCGCGCGCGGCGCTGGAAGCGGCCGCGGCGCGGGTGCGCGCGTACCACGAGAAGCAGAAGATCGAGTGCGGCACGCATAGCTGGCAGTACACGGAAAGCGACGGCACGGTGCTCGGCCAGAAGGTCACGCCGCTCGACCGCGTCGGCCTGTACGTGCCGGGCGGCAAGGCCGCGTATCCGTCGTCGGTGCTGATGAACGCGATTCCCGCGCGCGTCGCGGGGGTGGGCGAGATCGTCATGGTCGTGCCGACGCCGGACGGCGTGAAGAACGACCTCGTGCTCGCCGCGGCGCTGCTCGGCGGCGTCGATCGCGTGTTCACGATCGGCGGCGCGCAGGCGGTCGGCGCGCTCGCGTACGGCACGGCGACGGTGCCGGCCGTCGACAAGATCTGCGGCCCCGGCAACGCGTACGTCGCGTCGGCGAAGCGCCGCGTATTCGGCACGGTCGGCATCGACATGATCGCCGGGCCGTCGGAAATCCTCGTGCTGTGCGACGGCACGACCGATCCGAATTGGGTGGCGATGGACCTGTTCTCGCAGGCCGAGCACGACGAACTCGCGCAGTCGATCCTGCTGTGCCCGGACGGTGCGTTCCTCGATCGCGTCGAGAAGGCGATCGACGAGCTGCTGCCGACGATGCCGCGCCAGGACGTGATCCGTGCGTCGCTCGAGGGCCGCGGCGCGCTGATCAAGGTGCGCGACATGGCCGAGGCGTGCCGGATCGCGAACGACATCGCGCCGGAACACCTCGAAATCTCGGCGCTGGAGCCGCAGCAATGGGGCCAGCAGATCCGTCATGCGGGCGCGATTTTCCTCGGCCGCTATACGAGCGAGAGCCTCGGCGACTACTGCGCGGGCCCGAACCACGTGCTGCCGACGTCGCGCACCGCGCGCTTCTCGTCGCCGCTCGGCGTGTACGACTTCATCAAGCGCTCGAGCCTGATCGAGGTCAGCGCGGAAGGCGCGCAGACGCTTGGCGAGATCGCGTCCGAGCTCGCATACGGCGAAGGGCTGCAGGCGCACGCGAGGAGCGCCGAGTTCCGGATGAAGGGCTGACCGCGCATTGTGCGCGGCCGGGCGGGCGCCGAGGCGCCGGCGCCGGCGGCGCCCGGATCGAGGCAGGAGACGAGTGCAGGGCGGCAGCCGCCGCCTTGCCGACCATCTGATGCCGGCGCGACGCACGCCGGCTTGAAACCATGACGACGCCACAAGACATCATCCGCCGCGACGTGCTCGCGATGACGAGCTATCCGGTTCCCGACGCGAGCGGGTTCGTGAAGCTCGACGCGATGGAGAACCCGTATCCGCTGCCGGCGCCGCTCGCCGCGGCGCTCGGCGAGCGGCTCGCGCAGGTCGCGCTGAACCGCTACCCGGCGCCGCGCCCGGCCGCGCTGCTCGACAAGCTGCGCCACGCGATGCGCGTGCCGGCCGGCTGCGACATCCTGCTCGGCAACGGTTCCGACGAAATCATCAGCATGATCGCGATCGCCTGCGCGCAGCCGGGCGCGAAGGTGCTCGCGCCGGTGCCGGGCTTCGTGATGTACGAGCTCTCGGCGAAGCTCGCGCAGCTCGAATTCGTCGGCGTGCCGCTGAAGGCCGACCTGACGCTCGACGTCGACGCGATGCTCGCGGCGATCGCGGAGCACCGGCCGGCGATCGTCTATCTCGCGTATCCGAACAACCCCACCGGCACGCTGTACGACGATGCCGACGTCGAGCGGATCGTCGCGGCCGCGCGGCATAGCCTGATCGTGATCGACGAGGCGTACCAGCCGTTCGCCGGGCGTTCGTGGTTGCCGCGCGCCGCCGAGTTCGACAACGTCGTCGTGATGCGCACGGTGTCGAAGCTCGGCCTCGCGGGTATCCGCCTCGGCTATCTCGTCGGCTCGCCCGCATGGCTGAACGAATTCGACAAGGTGCGCCCGCCGTACAACATCAACGTGCTGACCCAGGCGAGCGCCGATTTCCTGCTCGACCACCTCGACGTGCTCGATGCGCAGGCGGCCGAATTGCGCGCGGAGCGCGCGCGCCTCGCGCAGGCGGTGGCCGCGCTGCCGGGCGCGACGGTGTTCCCGAGCGCCGCCAATTTCCTGCTGGTGCGCGTGCCGGACGCGGCTGCCGTGTTCGATGCGCTGCTCACCGAGCGGGTGCTGGTCAAAAACGTGAGTAAAATGCATCCATTATTGGCCGAATGCGTGCGGCTGACCGTCGGTTCTCCCGACGAAAACGCCCGCTTGCTGGCCGCCCTGAAACTCGCGCTGCCCGGTTGAGCCCCGTGCGCGGCGGCGCGCGACGATCAATCCCCATTTACATCAGACTCAATCAAGGAATTGCCATGCGTGTGGCGGAAGTCGTTCGCAATACCAGCGAAACGCAGATCCGTGTGAAGCTCGATCTCGACGGCACCGGCCGGCAGAAGCTGGCCACCGGCGTGCCGTTTCTCGACCATATGCTCGACCAGA
The DNA here is from genome assembly GCF_902833095.1 of Burkholderia sp. BCC1208. NCBI lineage: Bacteria > Pseudomonadati > Pseudomonadota > Betaproteobacteria > Burkholderiales > Burkholderiaceae > Burkholderia > Burkholderia sp. BCC1208. The sequence continues at coordinate 402,072 of NZ_CADFDY010000004.1, forward strand.
TCGCGCGACACGGTCTGGTCGATCTCGAGGTCGAAGCGCATGGCGACACGCATATCGACGATCACCACACGGTCGAGGACGTCGGCATCACGCTTGGCCAGGCCGTCGCGAAGGCGATCGGCGATCGCAAGGGCATCCGCCGCTACGGCCATTCGTACGTGCCGCTCGACGAGGCGCTGTCGCGCGTCGTGATCGACTTCTCGGGCCGGCCCGGCCTCGAATTCCATGTGCCGTTCACGCGCGCGCGGATCGGCACGTTCGACGTCGACCTGTCGATCGAGTTCTTCCGCGGGTTCGTGAATCACGCGGGCGTCACGTTGCACATCGACAACCTGCGCGGGATCAACGCGCACCATCAGCTCGAGACGGTGTTCAAGGCCTTCGGCCGCGCGCTGCGCGCGGCGGTGGAGCTCGACGAGCGCGCGGCGGGGCAGATTCCGTCGACGAAAGGAAGCCTCTGAACGTCCGAACGGACGCACGCTAAGGACAACCTCACGGCTTCGGCGCGCGGCGCCGGCTTGCGATGGATCTGCTCAAATCGTTCATTTCGCTGCTCGCGCTGATCAACCCGGTCGGCGCGGTGCCGTTCTTCCTGAGCCTGACGGCGCAGCAGACGGACGGCGAGCGGCGGCGCACGATCCGGATCGCATCGGTGTCGGTGTTCTGCGTGATGACGGTGACCGCGCTGCTCGGGCAGCAGATCATCAACTTCTTCGGCATTTCGGTCGGGTCGCTCGAAGTGGGCGGCGGGATCATCATGCTGCTGATGGCGATCAACATGCTGAACGCGCAGATCGGCAACACGCGATCGACGCCGGAGGAGCGCCACGAAGCCGAGCTGAAGGACAACATCGCGGTCGTGCCGCTGGCGATTCCGCTGCTCACGGGCCCCGGCTCGATCAGCACGGTGATCATCTATGCGGCGAACGCGCATCACTGGTATGAGCGGGCCGGGCTGGTCGCGATCGGCGCGGTCCTGGCTTTTCTGTGTTTCGTCGCGATGCGGCTCGCCGAGCCGATCGCGAACTGGATCGGCCGCACCGGCATCAACATCGCCACGCGGCTGATGGGTCTGATGCTGTCGGCGCTGGCGGTGGAATTCATCGTCAATGGACTGAGGGCGCTACTGCCTGCACTGAGATGAAAACTTCGATTGCGATTGTGGATTATGGGATGGGCAACCTGCGCTCGGTCGCGCAGGCGCTCAAGAAGGCCGAACCGGCCGCCGACGTGGCGATCGTCGACACGCCGGCCGCGATTCGCGCGGCCGACCGCGTCGTGCTACCCGGCCAGGGCGCGATGCCCGACTGCATGCGCTGCCTCGGCGAATCGGGCCTGCAGGAGGCCGTAATCGAGGCGTCGCGCACGAAGCCGCTGCTCGGCGTGTGCGTCGGCGAGCAGATGCTGTTCGACTGGAGTGCGGAAGGCGACACGAAGGGCCTCGGCCTGTTGCCCGGCAAGGTCGTGCGCTTCGAGCTCGACGGCCGCCTGCAGGACGACGGCTCGCGCTTCAAGGTGCCGCAGATGGGCTGGAACCGCGTACGTCAGGCGCAGCCGCACCCGCTGTGGGACGGCGTGCCCGACGACGCGTATTTCTACTTCGTACACAGCTATTACGTCACGCCGGACAACCCGGCGCATACGGTTGGCGAAACGGCCTACGGCGCGCCGTTTACGTCTGCGGTCGCGCGGGACAATCTCTTCGCGACCCAATTCCACCCCGAGAAAAGCGCGGAGGTCGGGTTGCGTCTGTATCGCAACTTCGTACACTGGAAACCGTAAAACGTGGTGCGCGAGCCACAGTCGAACTGGCCGAACGGCCTGTCGCGCGGGGCTTGCCCGCTTAAGCGCCGAAAGAGTTGTACTAAACTAGCGAGACGGCGCGGCACCGGTTTGGCCGGTACGCGCCGGATTCTTTTCATTTTCCACGACGACACCCGATTGCTATGTTGCTGATTCCGGCCATCGACCTCAAAGACGGTCAGTGTGTGCGCCTCAAACAGGGCGATATGGACCAGGCCACGATTTTCTCCGAGGACCCGGCGGCGATGGCCCGCAAGTGGGTCGATCTCGGCGCCCGGCGGCTCCATCTCGTCGACCTGAACGGCGCATTCGCCGGCAAGCCGAAGAATCTCGAGGCGATCGAAGCGATCCTCGAAGAAGTCGGCGACGAAATTCCCGTACAGCTCGGCGGCGGCATCCGCAGCCTCGAGACGATCGAGAAGTATCTCGACGCCGGCCTGTCCTATGTGATCATCGGCACCGCCGCGGTGAAGAACCCGGGCTTTCTGCAGGACGCGTGCACCGCGTTCGCCGGCAGCATCATCGTCGGGCTGGACGCGAAGGACGGCAAGGTCGCGACCGACGGCTGGAGCAAGCTGACCGGCCACGAGGTGATCGATCTCGCGAAGAAGTTCGAGGACTACGGCGTCGAATCGATCGTCTATACGGACATCGGCCGCGACGGGATGCTGCAGGGCATCAACATCGACGCGACCGTGAAGCTCGCGCAGGCGGTCGGCATCCCGGTGATCGCCAGCGGCGGCCTGTCGAACCTCACGGATATCGAGAGCCTGTGCGAAGTGGAAGAGCACGGCGTCGAAGGCGTGATCTGCGGCCGTGCGATCTACTCCGGCGATCTCGATTTCGCGGCCGCGCAAAAGCGCGCGGACGAACTGAACGGCGAGCTCGACAACGCGTAACCGCGGTTGTCCGTTCGCCGGGGCTGCTCACGGGCGGCCCCGACCGGAAGCCTCGCGCGAGGCTTCCGCAACCGGCCGTCCCAACGCGGCATTTGGCGCAACATCATGGCTCTAGCTAAACGCATCATCCCTTGCCTGGACGTGACCGCCGGGCGTGTCGTCAAGGGCGTCAATTTCGTCGAGCTGCGCGACGCCGGCGACCCCGTCGAAATCGCCCGCCGCTACGACGACCAGGGCGCCGACGAACTGACTTTCCTCGACATCACCGCGACGTCCGACCAGCGCGACCTGATCCTGCCGATCATCGAGGCCGTTGCGTCGCAGGTGTTCATTCCGCTGACCGTCGGCGGCGGCGTGCGCGCCGTCGAGGACGTACGGCGCCTGCTGAACGCGGGCGCGGACAAGGTCAGCATGAATTCGTCGGCGGTCGCGAATCCGCAGCTCGTGCGCGACGCGGCCGACAAGTACGGCTCGCAGTGCATCGTCGTCGCGATCGACGCGAAGCGCGTGTCGGCCGACGGCGAGACGCCGCGCTGGGAAGTGTTCACGCACGGCGGCCGCAAGAACACAGGCCTCGATGCGATCGAATGGGCGCGCAAGATGGCCGAGCTCGGCGCGGGCGAGATCCTGCTCACGAGCATGGACCGCGACGGCACGAAGTCGGGCTTCGACCTCGCACTCACGCGCGGCGTGTCGGACGCAGTGCCGGTGCCGGTGATCGCCTCGGGCGGCGTCGGCTGCCTGCAGGATCTCGCGGACGGCATCAAGGACGGCCGCGCCGACGCGGTGCTGGCCGCGAGCATCTTCCACTACGGCGAGCACACGGTCGGCGAGGCGAAGCGCTTCATGTCCGACCAGGGCATCGCGGTGAGGCTGTGATGAATACGGAAACGAAATCCCTGCCCGCGTGGCTCGACAAGGTCCGCTGGGACGACAACGGCCTCGTGCCGGTGATCGCGCAGGAAGCGTCGACGAACGACGTGCTGATGTTCGCGTGGATGAACCGCGAGGCGCTCGCGAAGACGATCGAGACGCAGCGCGCGGTCTATTATTCGCGTTCGCGCAAGCGCCTGTGGTTCAAGGGCGAGGAGTCGGGCCACGTGCAGCACGTGCACGAGGTGCGGCTCGACTGCGACGAGGATGTCGTGCTGCTGAAGGTCGAGCAGGTGTCGGGCATCGCATGCCACACCGGCCGGCATTCGTGCTTCTTCCAGAAATTCGAAGGTACCGTGGACAGCGGCGACTGGGTCGCGGTCGAGCCGGTGCTGAAAGACCCCGAACATATCTACAAATGACGCAATCGACCGAAGACACGCTGCTGCGCCTCGCGGCCGTGATCGATAGCCGCAAGGGCGGCGATCCCGATCAATCGTACGTGTCGCGCCTGTTCCACAAGGGCGACGACGCGGTGCTGAAGAAGATCGGCGAAGAGGCGACGGAAGTCGTGCTGGCCGCGAAGGACGTGCGCCAGGGCGGCGCGCCGGGCGCGCTCGTCGGCGAGGTGGCCGACCTGTGGTTCCACTGCCTCGTGATGCTGTCGCATTTCGACCTGAGCCCGGCCGACGTGATCGCCGAACTCGAGCGCCGCGAAGGCTTGTCGGGCATCGAGGAAAAAGCGCTGCGCAAGCGCCGCGAGCGCGAGGAAAACGGCGGGTGACACGCAGGCCCCGCCGCGGTGGCAACAGTGCGGTAAGCTGTAAGAATTGTCATCTAACGGGGGTAGCATCATGAACGAAACGTCGAACCAGTTTCCGACGCCGGCGGTGCCGGGAGCAGCGGATGCCGAACGCCTGAACGGGCTGCGCACGCTGACCCACGTGCTGTACGGCCTCTATGCGATTCACTGGCTAACGGGTGGCGTCACGGGCATCATCGCGATCATCATCAACTACGTGAAGCGCGGCGACGTGGCCGGCACGCCGTACGCCGATCACTTCGAGTGGCAGATCCGCACGTTCTGGCGCGCGCTGATCGCCTACGCGATCGGGTTCGCGCTGATGTTCGTCGCGATCGGATTCGTCGTGATGTTTGTCACATGGATTTGGACGCTGTACCGTATCATCAAGGGTTGGCTGTACCTGAACGACAACAAGACGCTCGATCCGCAGGCGTGGTTCTGACCGGCGCACGGGCGTTTGCAGGAGCAACATGAGTCACGATCCGAATTGCCTGTTCTGCAAGATCGCGGCAGGCGAGATCCCGAGCACGAAGGTGCACGAGGACGACGAATTCGTCGCGTTCCGCGACATCCGCCCGGCGGCCGACACGCACGTGCTCGTGATTCCGCGCCGGCACCTGCCGACGCTGTCGGCGGCGGGTGAGGCCGATGCGCCGATGCTCGGCCGGCTGATGCTGCTCGTCGCGCGTCTGGCCGACCAGCTCGGGGTCGCGTATACGGGCGGCGAAACCGGTTTTCGCACGGTGATCAACACGGGCCCGGGCGGCGGGCAGGAGGTCTACCACCTGCACGCGCATATCCTGGCCGGCCCGCGCCCGTGGCAGCGGATGGGTTGACGGCGCGGGGCGTTTCCCCGCATCCGATGGTCGAAGCCGGCGCGTTGCCGGCGATTTGCGCCGCATGGCGGCGTGGTTGAGGAGAGGTTTCATCATGGGTGGATTGAGCATTTGGCACTGGCTGATCGTGCTGCTGATCGTCGCGCTGGTTTTCGGTACGAAGAAGCTGCGCAACATCGGCAACGACCTCGGCAGCGCCGTGAAGGGTTTCAAGGACGGCATGAAGGAAGGCGAAACGCCGGCGGACGCGCAGCAATTGCCGCGTACGGGTACGGTCGACGTCAACGCGAAGGAAACGACGCGTTCCGATTCGAACAAGGCGTAACGCCGGTACGCTGACAGGCATTCGCGATGCTGGATCTCGGTCTTTCGAAGATGGCGCTGATCGGCGTCGTCGCGCTCGTGGTGCTCGGCCCCGAGCGCCTGCCGCGCGTCGCGCGTACGGCAGGCGCGCTGTTCGGCCGCGCGCAGCGGTACATCAACGACGTGAAGGCCGAGGTCTCGCGCGAAATCGAACTCGACGCGCTGCGGACGATGAAGACCGATTTCGAATCGGCCGCGCGCAATGTCGAGACGACGATTCACGACAACCTGCGCGAGCACGAGAAGGACCTGAACGACACGTGGCATTCCGCGGTCGGGGGGCTTAACGAGGCTTCCGGCGATGCCGGGTCGTACGGTTCCAATACGCCGGCGGCGCCGTCGTGGCGCGGCGGCAGTTCGGCCGCGCTCGCGCCGAAGCGTCGCAACTGGCGCATCAAGCAGGCGGCGACGCCTGTCTGGTACAAGCGCGCGACGACCCGCCGCACGCACGTGCAGTCGGGCGCCGCGCGTGTCGCGCGCCACCAGCCGGCCAGCCTGCGCCGGCCGACGCGCTTCTTCTGAGTCGAGCGCATGCTCGCTCGTCAATCCTACCGAGGGCCGGTGTGAGCGACCCCCAGCAGAACCCGGGCGACGCCCCGGAAGAAACCTTCATTTCCCATCTCGTCGAGCTTCGCGATCGCATCATTCGCGCGGGGCTGGCCGTGATCGTCGTGTTCCTCGGGCTCGTCTACTGGGCACCCGACATCTTCAGGCTGCTCGCGCGGCCGTTGATGGAGAACCTGCCGAAAGACGGCAAGATGATCGTCACCGACGTCACCGGCTCGTTCTTCGTGCCGATGAAGGTCACGATGCTCGTCGCGCTCGTGATCGCGCTGCCGATCGTGCTGTACCAGATCTGGGCGTTCGTCGCGCCGGGGCTGTACCAGCACGAGAAGAAGCTCGTCACGCCGCTCGTCGGCAGCAGCTACGTGCTGTTCCTGTGCGGGATGGCGTTCGCGTACTTCCTCGTGTTCCCGACGATCTTCCGCGTGATGGCGCACTACAACGCGCCGCTCGGGGCCGAGATGACGACCGACATCGACAACTACCTGAGCTTCGTGCTCGGGATGTTCATCGCGTTCGGCGTCACGTTCGAGGTGCCGATCGTCGTCGTGCTGCTCGTCCGGATGGGCGTGCTGTCGCTGAAGAAGCTGAAGGAGATGCGCCCGTACGTGATCGTCGGCGCATTCGTGGTCGCGGCGGTCGTCACCCCGCCGGACGTGTTCTCGCAATTGATGCTGGCGCTGCCGCTGGTCGTGCTGTTCGAGATCGGGCTGCTGGCCGCGCGGTTCTTCGTGCCGAAGAAGCCGGTAGAAGAAGGCGAGGCGGGGAACGGCGAAGCCGCGGGTTGACGGCGCGGCGCCGGGCGGCTTTCCGGGCCAGGCCGGATTGGCTCAGTACCGCCGTGGGCCGGCCGGCGCGTGGCAAAGCCACCTTCCCGGCATCAGACATCGCTTGAAGCAAAGCAACAGGGCAGCCAATCGGCTGCCCTGTTTCATTTCCGCGTCGCGTTGCGTTGCGTCGCGACCGGCAGGCGGTGCGCCGCCCGCCGCGCCTCATTCGCTGTCGCTGTCCTGCTCGTCGAGCGTCTGCTTCGGCGGCGGCGGACGCTTGCCGATCACGACGTTCACGTCGAACTGCTTGCCCTTGCGCACGACGTGCACCTTGGTCGGCGTGCCCGGCTTGATCTGCGCGACGACGTTCAGCAGCTTCGTCGTGTCGGTGATGTCCTCGCCGTTGACGCTCACCAGGATGTCGCCCGGCTTGATGCCGGCCTTGTCGGCCGGGCCGCCCTGCAGCACGCCCGCGACGATCGCGCCCGATTTCTGCTGGAGCCCGAACGACTCGGCGATTTCCGGCGTGACGTCCTGCGGCTCGACGCCGATCCAGCCGCGCGTGACCGAGCCCGTCGTGATGATGCTTTCGAGCACCGTGCGCGCGGTCGAGACCGGAATCGCGAAACCGATGCCGAGCGAGCCGCCCGAGCGCGAGTAGATCGCCGTGTTGATGCCGAGCAGGTTGCCGTTCACGTCGACGAGCGCGCCGCCGGAGTTGCCGGGGTTGATCGGCGCGTCGGTCTGGATGAAGTTCTCGAACGTGTTGATGCCGAGGTGGTTGCGGCCGAGCGCGCTGATGATGCCCATCGTCACCGTCTGGCCGACGCCGAACGGGTTGCCGATCGCGAGCACGACGTCGCCGACGCGCGACTGGTCGGAGCGGCCGAGCGTGATCGTCGGCAGGTTCGTCATGTTGATCTTCAGCACCGCGAGATCGGTTTCGGGATCGCTGCCGATCACCTTCGCGGTGGCCGTGCGGCCGTCGGCGAGCGCGACTTCGATCTGGTCGGCGCCGTCCACGACGTGCTGGTTCGTTAGAATGTAACCTTCAGGGCTCACGATAACGCCGGAGCCGAGGTTGGCGGCCGGCTCGTCCTGCTGCTTGCGGGCGTTGCGGTCGCCGAAGAAGTAACGGAACAGCGGATCCTTTGCGCGCGGGTCGGGCGGCAGCGAGCCGTCCTTGCTGGAGAACACGTTGACAACGGCCGGCATCGCCTTCTGCGCGGCTTCGGCATACGACGTGGTCGCCGGTGCGCCGCCGATGCCCGGCGCGACTTCGCGCAGCGCGACGATCGGCGTGGCGAGCTGCTTGCCGAGCTGTCCTTGCCGTTGCAGCCATTGCGGCTTGAGCGTCACGACGATGAACATCAGCGCGAGCAGTACGGTCACCGCCTGCGCGAAGAACAGCCAGAAGCGTCTAAGCATCTGAATGGATTAGAGGTTTATATGGATCGGATCGAACTTGAATTGTACTTGAACAATACCCTTGAAACCGCGCGCTTCAAGGACTATTGCCCGAACGGCCTCCAGGTCGAAGGGCGCCGCAAGATCGAGAAGATCGCCACCGGCGTGACGGCGTCGGTCGCGTTCCTCGAAGCCGCGCTCGAATGGGGGGCGGATGCCGTGCTCGTCCATCACGGCTATTTCTGGCGCAACGAGGCGCCGCAGATCACCGGCCGCAAGTATCAGCGTCTGAAGCTGCTGCTCGCGAACGACCTGAACCTGTTCGCGTTTCACCTGCCGCTGGACGCGCATCCCCAGTTCGGCAACAACGCCCAGCTCGGCGAAAAGCTCGGCCTGATCGGCGAGCAGCGTTTCGGCGAAGGCGACCTGGGCTGGATGGCGACGCTGCCGATGCCCGTCACGCTCGAGCACTTCGTCGCGAAGGTCGAGCGCACGCTCGGCCGTACGCCGCTCGTGCTCGGCGATGCGGACACGCAGCTGCGCCGCATCGCGTGGTGCACGGGCGCCGCGCAGAGCTATTTCGACGCGGCGATCGAAGCCGGTGCGGACGTGTTCCTGACCGGCGAGGTGTCCGAGTCGACCACGCACGCGGCGGCGGAGAGCGGTGTCGCGTTCGTTGCGGCGGGGCACCATGCGACCGAGCGCTACGGAATCCAGGCGCTGGGGCGCCACTTGTCCGAAGAATTCGATCTCGAACACCTTTTTATCGATATTCATAATCCGGTCTGAGCGACGGATTTGCGGCAGCGCATCGAAATTTCTCAATGTAGCGAATGCTTAAAAGAGAAATGATTTAATCGCTCCGATAGTGGGGGATAACCCTTAACTATCAAACACTTCGAAGGGATTTTCATCTCCGGGCCTTGTAAATGACGACTCCATTCGCGCAAACTAGCGGCGGAATGAAAAGTCGTGACGGAAAATCCAACTCAGAAGTGGGGCGTGTGATGCGAGACAAGGAAGAGAAACGCGTCGACAGCGGCCGCCGTACCTGGCTGATTGCGACATCCGTAGCAGGTGGCGTAGGAGGCGTAGCCACCGTCATACCTTTCGCGGCGTCGCTTGCGCCGTCCGCGAAAGCGAAAGCGGCCGGTGCGCCGGTCGAGGTCGACATCAGCGGCCTGAAGCCCGGCGAAATGTTCACCGTGCCGTGGCGCGGCAAACCCGTCTGGATCCTGAATCGCACCGATTCGATGCTGGCCGACGTGGTCAAGGCCGACAAGGAAGTGGCCGATCCGACCACGAAATCCCCGTATTCGATGCCGTTGCCCGCGTATTGCGCCAACGAATATCGCGCGCGGACCGATCGCAAGAACATTCTCGTCGTGATGGCCGTGTGTACGCACCTCGGCTGCACGCCTAGCCAACGCTTCACGCCGGGTCCGCAGCCGAACCTGCCGGACGACTGGCCGGGCGGTTTCCTGTGCCCGTGCCACGGTTCGACCTACGACCTCGCCGGCCGCGTGTTCAAGAACAAGCCGGCGCCTCAGAATCTCGACATCCCGCCCTACATGTTCACGTCGGCGACGACCCTCGTGATCGGCAAGGACGAGAAAGGAGAAGCGTGATGGCCGCCGACAACAAGGAAGTCTCCACGACAGGTTTCACCGGCTGGATCGACCAGCGCTTCCCGCTCACGTCCACCTGGAAGAAGCACGTATCCGAGTACTACGCGCCGAAGAACTTCAACTTCTGGTACTTCTTCGGCTCCCTCGCGCTGCTGGTGCTCGTCAACCAGATCGTCACGGGCATCTTCCTGACGATGAACTACAAGCCCGACTCGACGCTCGCGTTCGCGTCGGTCGAGTACATCATGCGCGAGGTGCCGTGGGGCTGGCTGATTCGCTACATGCACTCGACCGGTGCATCGATGTTCTTCGTGGTCGTCTACCTGCACATGTTCCGCGGGCTGCTGTACGGGTCGTACCGCAAGCCGCGCGAGCTCGTGTGGATTTTCGGCTGCGCGATCTTCCTGTGCCTGATGGCCGAGGCATTCTTCGGCTATTTGCTGCCGTGGGGCCAGATGTCGTTCTGGGGCGCGCAGGTGATCGTGAACCTGTTCTCGGCGATCCCGTTCGTCGGCCCGGACCTGTCGCTGTGGATTCGCGGCGACTACGTGGTATCAGACGTCACGCTGAACCGCTTCTTCGCGTTCCATGTGATCGCGATTCCGCTCGTGCTAGTCGGGCTCGTCGTCGCGCACCTCGTTGCGCTGCACGAAGTCGGGTCGAATAACCCGGACGGCATCGAGATCAAGGCGAAGAAGGACGAGAAGGGCATCCCGCTCGACGGCATCCCGTTCCACCCGTACTACTCGGTGCACGACTTCCTTGGCGTATGCGTGTTCCTGATGGTGTTCGCGCTGATCGTGTTCTTCTCGCCGGAGATGGGCGGCTACTTCCTCGAGGCGAACAACTTCGTCCCGGCGAACCCGCTGCAGACGCCGCCCGAGATCGCGCCGGTCTGGTACTTCACCGCGTTCTACGCGATGCTGCGGGCGACCACCGACCCGTTCAAGATCGTGCTGATGATCGTGATCGCGCTGCTCGGCGTGCTCGCACTGATCCGTGCGCGCGGCAAGTGGAAGATCGGGTTGCCGGTGCTGGCCGCCGCGATCGTCGTGTTCATGTACCTGACGGAGTCGAAGTTCTGGGGCGTCGTGGTGATGGGCTCGGCGGTGATCACGCTGTTCTTCCTGCCGTGGCTCGACCGCAGCCCGGTGAAGTCGATCCGCTACCGGCCGCTGTTCCACAAGGTGTTCCTCGGGATCTTCGTCGCGGCGTTCCTTACCCTCGCGTTCCTCGGCACGCGACCGCCATCGCCGGCGGCGACGCTGATCGCGCAGGGCTGTGCGTTGATCTACTTCGCGTTCTTCCTCGGCATGCCCGTCTGGACGCCGCTTGGCACGTTCAAGCAGCCGCCGGAACGGGTGCGCTTCAAGCCCCATTAACGTGAGCGAGGAGAGAACGACATGAAGAAACTGCTTTCGACACTCGCGCTGATCGGGGCGACCGCCTGTGCGCTGCTGGCGGCGCCGGCCGTGCGGGCGGAGGGTAATTTTCCGCTCGACCGGGCGCCCGATAACACGGAAAATCTCGTTTCGCTTCAGCACGGCGCGCAATTGTTTGTAAACTATTGCCTGAACTGCCACAGCGCGAACCTGATGCGCTACAACCGTCTGACGGATCTGGGCATATCCCAGAAGGAGATCGAAGCGAATCTCCTGTTCACGACCGACAAGGTCGGGAACACGATGTCCGTCGCGATGCGGCCCGACGACGCGAAGAACTGGCTCGGCACCACGCCGCCCGACCTGTCGGTCGAGGAGCGCGCGCGCGGCCGCGACTGGCTGTATACGTATCTGCGGAGCTTCTACCGCGACGATACGCGGCCGACCGGCTGGAACAACGCGGTGTTCGAGAACGTCGGCATGCCCCATGTGTTGTGGCAGCTGCAGGGGCAGCGCGTAGCCAAATTCGAAGACAGGACGGACGAGGAGACGGGCGAGAAGGTCCACACGCTCGTCGGCTTCCAGCAGGTCACGCCGGGCACGCTCTCGTCGCCCGACTACGATGCTGCGGTGGCCGACCTGGTGGCCTATATGACATGGATGTCCGAGCCGGCCCAGCAGACCCGCAAGCGCCTCGGCGTGTGGGTGCTGATCTTTCTCGGTGTCCTGACTTTCCTGGCCTGGCGGCTGAATGCCGCGTACTGGAAAGATATCAAGTAAACACGCCTGACCGGCGTGGGGCCGGCGCAAGGCGGAACCCGTGAAAGGGGTTTCGCCGCGTGCCGGCCCTCGGCTTTTTTGAGGAAACGCAAATATGATGGTTCTGTATTCCGGCACAACTTGCCCGTTCTCCCAGCGTTGCCGGCTGGTGCTGTTCGAGAAGGGCATGGACTTCGAAATCCGTGACGTCGACCTGTTCAACAAGCCGGAAGACATTTCGGTGATGAACCCGTACGGTCAGGTGCCGATCCTGGTCGAGCGCGACCTGATCCTGTACGAATCGAACATCATCAACGAGTACATCGACGAGCGCTTCCCGCATCCGCAACTGATGCCGGCCGACCCGGTGCAGCGCGCACGGGCGCGCCTGTTCCTGCTCAACTTCGAGAAGGAACTGTTCGTTCACGTCAGCACGCTCGAGAACGAGAAGGGCAAGGCGGCGGAGAAGAATCACGAGAAGGCTCGCCTCGCGATCCGCGATCGCCTGACGCAGCTCGCGCCGATCTTCGTGAAGAACAAGTACATGCTCGGCGAAGAGTTCTCGATGCTCGACGTCGCGATCGCACCGCTGCTGTGGCGCCTGGATCACTACGGCATCGAGCTGTCGAAGAACGCCGCGCCGCTGATGAAGTATGCCGAACGGATCTTCAGCCGTCCGGCCTACATCGAAGCACTGACGCCGTCCGAAAAGGTCATGCGTCGTTAATGTTGCAATGAAGGCATGACGGAGCGGCGGCGCGGCGTGCCGCGCGCCCGCTCCGGGTTCGAGGATTGTGATGCAAGAGATTTCAACGAAGCCTTATCTGCTGCGCGCGTTGTACGAATGGTGCACCGATAACGGTTACACGCCGCATATCGCGGTGAGGGTCGACAACTCGACGCGCGTGCCGCGTCAGTTCGTGCGTGACGGCGAGATCGTGCTCAACATCAGCTTCGAGGCGACGAGCCAGTTGCAGATGGGCAACGAGTGGATCGAGTTCACGGCCCGGTTCTCCGGGAAGGCGCACAAGATCGAGATTCCGGTTGCCAACGTGCTCGCGATCTATGCACGCGAGAACGGGCAGGGCATGGCGTTCCAGGTCGATGCGGTCGCAGGCGAAGGCGAGGATTCGGGCGCGTTCGACGACGATACCGTGCCGGCCGATGACGCGCAGCGTGACGAGTCCGTATCGCCGTTGGCGCCCGTCGCCGACAGCGGCGCGAACGAGGAGCCGTCCGAAGGTGCCGACGAACCGCCGAAAACCGACGGCGACGGCTCGAAAGGCGGCAGCAGACCTCGCCTCAAGATCGTGAAATGAGGTAGAATCTCGCGCTTACGCCGGCTTAGCTCATCTGGTAGAGCAGTTGATTTGTAATCATCAGGTGGCGGGTTCGAGTCCTGCAGCCGGCACCATATTGAACGAAGGGCCGGGAGATTCTGTCTCCCGGCCCTTCGTCTTTTCCGATCGTTGAATTGTCCATCGTTCGCGAACTGGGCCATGTGGTGACAAAGCTCCCCACGTGTTCGAACCCGACGGCATCAAGCCTGCGCAAATGCGTCCAATGCGGTTAAGCAATTGCGAACGGGTAAAACGAAGCCGGGGGCGCATCCCGGAACAGTTCGCGCGAGGCAATCGCAGTTTTTCGATTCTGCTCGAAAATCCGTGCTGGACGTGCGGCTACGCATATCAGCTGCAGCACACTCCCTACGGTACACAGCCGCCGTCGTTTCGCCCCCGTTTCGCTGTCACGGCAGCGTCACGATGTACCCATAACGTTACGTTCCCGTCGCGGCGACATCGTCTGATCGGGACCGCGCGCAACCTGCCGGCGACGACGTGCCCGCGTCGCAGGCAGACACAACCGGGATCTCGCTCCCGGCGCCGCAGCGGTATATATCGCACCATTCCATTTGAGAACACGATCGACGCCGGTTCCGACCGGATCGCGGACGATCAGGAGACACGAACCATGCTGAGTCCGCATGAATTCTCGATGCTGCTGCGCATTGCACGTGCGCCCGACAGCGTCGATCAATCGAATCCCGCTTTCGCCGTGCTGGTCGAGAAGCGGTTGGTGGACCCTACGCAGGTGCGCGTGAATGCGGTGGCCGTGCGTCCGGCGCTGACGCCGATCGGCCAGATGCTGCTCGCGCGCTTCGACGAAGCGGCTTGAGGAGACGCGTCACGCGTTCATCGACATGAACGGCGTGACGCGTTGAAGCGCGCGATCGCTTACTGCGCGACCGGCACCGTCACGTCGCTGCCGAACCAGTGCGTCGAGATCTTCTTCAGCGTACCGTCCTTGCGCAGCGAGTCGAGCGCGTCGTTGATCGCCTTCTCGAACTTCGGATTGCCCTTGCGGAACGGGATCGCCATTTCCTGCTTGCCGCCGTTCAGCACCGCCCCCGAGCGCAGCGGCAGGTTCGACGTCTTGATCATGTACGGCAGCATCAGGCGGTCGTCGAGCGTCGCCTCGATGCGGCCCGCGGCGAGGTCGCGCAGCTTCTCCGGCGCGCCCGGATACGTCTGCACCTCGATGCCCGGCACGGTGCGCGCCATCTGGTCGTAGTTGGTGCCGAGCGTCACGCCGAGCTTCTTGCCCTTGAAATCGTCGAGCGACTTGAAGTTGCGCGTGTCGTCCTTGCGCTGGATCAGCTGCGCGGCCGAGTACGTGTACGGTTCGCTGAAGTCGAGCGCTTCCTTGCGCTGCGGCGTGATCGTGACCTGGTTGACGATCACGTCGAACTTGCCGGCCTGCAGGCCCGCGATGATGCCGCTCCATTCGGTCGGGATGAACTGCGTCTTCACGCCGAGCTTGCCGGCGACCGCGTTCGCGACGTCGACGTCGAAGCCTTCGAGCTGGCCGGACGTGCCGCGCGAGTTGAACGGCGGATACGTGCCTTCGAGGCCGACGCGCAGCACGCCGGCTTTCTTCACGGAATCGAGCAGGTCTTCCGCGTGCGCGGCAATGGCCGTGAAGCCGAGGGCCGACGCGAGCAGCAGGCCCGACAACAGGAACGTCGAACGTTTCATCGTAGATCTCCAGTGTGCAGCGTTGTGTAATGAGCGCAGAGCGCCGGTCGGGACCGGCTGGGCCGGAATACGGGCACGTAGACACTACTCGCAACCGAGCCTTACCGGAAGTCGAAGTGGCCCTGATTGCAATCGATTTCATGGGGGAGAGGCGACTGACTTCCGGTGGCGTGGACAGGAATCGGCTCCGCTGGGGGCGAGCAATTCGGTGAGCAGTCCCGCTCGAATATTTTCCGATTGCACTCGAAATGTTCTTTTAAATCAGGTCATATTTCAGGTTCGTTCCGTAATTTATCTGTAAAATCGCGCGAGCGGAATCAAACGCCGGCGCCATCCGAGGGCGCGTCAAAAGAAGAAAAGGCCGTAGTCATGAACATGCAGAACACAATTGCCGCGTTGCGCGGCGGGTTGCTTCAGCAGGACCGGCTGCTGAAGCTCGATACGCCGTTAGGGACCAACGTGCTCACCGTGCAGCGCGCGGTCGGCCGTTCGCGCATCGGACGCTCGTACGAGTTCACGCTCGACGTGCTGTCGACCGATAGCGATCTGGAACTTAAAAAGCTGATCGCGCAGCCCGTTACGTTGTGGATCCAGCAGGCCGATCGCAGCTATCGGCCGATCAACGGCTACGTGCATACCGCGCGCCGGCTCGGCGCCGACGGCGGGCTCACGACCTATCAGCTCGCGTTCGCCGATTTCACCCATTTCCTGAAGTTCCGCCGCGATCAGCGGCTCTGGAACGACACGACCGTCGACCAGATCATCAGCGACGTGCTGAACAAGCATCCGCAGGCGCAGGGCCATTTCCGCTTCGCGCTGTCGAAGCCGCTGCCGAACCGTTCGTACACGCGCCAGCACGATACCGACTGGCATTTCGTGCATCGGCTGATGGAGAACGAAGGGCTCTACTGCGCATGGCAGCAGGCCGACGACGGCAAATCGCATACGCTCGTCATCACCGACAATCTGCAGGCGTTCGCGCCGCTGTCGCCGGAGGCCGTGCGCTTCTATCACGGCGGCGCGGCCAGCGAAGCCGACGCGTTCACGCAATGGTCAGGTACGCGTACGCTGCAGAGCGTGACGCGCACGACGCGCACGTTCGACTACAAGAATCCTTCGCAGCCGTCGAACCCGAAAGGCACGTCGCTGCCGACGATGGGCGGCCAGGGCGACTTGCCCGACCAGCTCGAGGTCTACGAGTACACGGGCGCCTATACGTATCTGGACCAGACGCGCGGCGACCATCTGACGAAGGTCAAGATGGAGGAATGGGAATCGCAGGCAAAGCGCTTCCATGGCGCGGGTGGCGTGCGCGCCATCGATGCGGGCAGACGCTTCACGCTGGTCGACCATCCCGAGCACGATCGCGACCCCGACGATAAGCGCGAGTTCGCCGCGATCGAGGTGGCGTGGTGGATCGAGAACAACCTGCCCGTCGCGAGCGACAGCGCGGACTTTCCGTACAGCCTGCGCGAGGCGTTGACGCAGGCGCAGGAAGGCTACGGTGCCGATCCTGCGTTTCGCGTCCCGCACGAGGATGGCTCGACCGGCTTCTATCTCGTCGAAGTGGAAGCGCAACGCGCGAGCGTGCCGTATCGCAGCCCGTTCGAGCATCACAAGCCGGAGATGCATCTCGAGACGGCGATCGTCGTCGGGCCGCAAGGTGAAGAGGTCTATACGGATGACCTCAACCGAATTCGCGTGCAGTTCGTATGGGACCGCCTGAACCCGGGCAACGAGAACGCGTCGTGCTGGGTACGCGTCGTGCAGTCGGATACGGGGAGCGGCTATGGCGGCGTGCACATGCCGCGCATCGGCGAGGAAGTGCTGATCGACTACGTCGGCGGCGACTGCGATCGGCCGCTTGCGGTCGGGCGTGTGTACAACGGCGCGAACCAGCCGCAGTGGCATACCGACGGGATCCTGTCCGGATATCGATCGAAAGAGTATTCGGGTAGCGGCTACAACCAGCTCGTGATGGACGACGCGACCGGGCAGAACCGCGTGCAACTGATGAGTAGCAGCGCGAACAGCCTGTTGCATCTCGGCTACATCATCGACCAGAGCGGCAATTCGCGCGGCTCGTATCTGGGCAGCGGCTTCGACCTGCGCTCGGATGCGTACGGCGCGGTGCGGGCGAGCCGGGGCCTGTACGTGACGACGCATCCGAAGTCGGCGAACAGTCAGCCGCTCGACGTGAAGGAGGCGCAGCAACAGCTCGTGACGTCGGAAAGCCTCGTCGAAGCGTTGTCGGGTGTGAGCGAGCAGCATCAGGCGGAAAGCCTGAAGGAAGCGCACGACACGATGCGCGCGTTCAACGATGCGACGCAGGACAGCGCGTCCGGTAACGCGTCCGGCGGGCGCACGGCCGGCGGCGGCACCGGCAGCGCGAACGCGTTCAAGGAGCCCGTGATGCTGTTCGGCAGCCCGTCGGGGATCGGGATGTCGACGCAGCAGTCGCTGCACGTGGTCGCGAACGATCATGTGAACGTCGCGAGCGGGCAGAGCGTTCATGTCGCGGCGGGCAAATCGCTGATCGGCAGCATCGGGCAGAAGCTGAGCCTGTTCGTGCAGAACGCGGGGATGAAGCTGTTCGCGGGCAAGGGCAAGGTGGAGATCCAGGCGCAGTCGGACAACGTTGAAGTGACCGCGCAGAAGGCGGTGAAGATCGTGTCGGCGACGGACCGGATCGAGATCGCCGCCGATCAGGGGATTCTGCTGACGAGCGGCGGCGGGTACATCCGCATTCAAGGCGGGAACATCGAAATTCATACGCCGGGTGCGGTGGATGTGAAGGGCGCGTCGCACACGTTCGCGGGGCCGGCGAGCATGGGGTATCCGCTGCCGAGCCCGCGGCCGGATCAGCCGGGGCAACTGGAGTTGTTTCACAAGTACGTGAACGGCGAGGCGGTGAAGGGCGGGTTGTTCACGGTGAAAGACGTGAACGGTGCGGTGCTGAAGAAAGGCGCGCTCGACAACAGCGGCTATACGGTTGTGAGCGGGTTGCCGCCCGGCGCGGTGCGCGTCGAATTCGGAAAGGACCCGCGCGAGTCGGATCAGCCGGCGAACTATTTCAAGCAGGCGAAGTGGCCGGCGGAGCCGGTCACGCCCGCGCCCGAGGAAGCACAGGCTGCGGCGACGGGGCAGCTTGCGAGCCAGTTGCAAGGGATTGCGCCTGCTGCTTCGACCGCTGCGATGGGACTTGTGAGCGGCGGTGGTGCGGGTGCAGCGCTGGGCGGGGTGGCGAGTTCCGCATTGCCGGCTGCGGCAAGTGCGCTGGGTGGTGCGGGCGTGGCGTCCGCGTTGCAGACGGCCTCGAGCCTGAGCGGTGCGGCGAAGCAGGTGGCCGGGATGGTGCAGGCTGCACGGCAAGGCGGGCTCGCGGCGCTGGCCGCGCCGGCGGCGAACGCGGCATCCGGGGCGCTGCAGGGCGCGCTGCCGGGTGTTGCCGGAATCGCCGGCAAGGGCGCGACGACTGTGGCATCGGCAGCCGGTGCGACCGGCATGAAGCTGCCGACGAGCGGGTTCGGTGGACCGCTGAAATCCTGAGAGGGCGGCGCATCAGCCGTCAAGCACAACTAAATCGCGATTCGAACGAAGAACAACATGGCACAACAACTTCCACCGGGCGCAGAGAAGGAACAGGCCGTTACCTGGCTCAGCGATGTTTCCGCCAAGGACGTCGCCGCGGTCGGCAACCGCTTCGACGCGTGGTTGCGCCGGATCAGCGGCAACCACATCACGTTCGAGGATGTGAAGACGTTTGCCGGCGCGGTGCCGATCGTCGGCAACATCATGGCGATGGTCGACGCGCTTGGCGATATTGCCGAAATCGTCGAGAAGCGCGGCGGCCAGGTGCTCGACTACATGAGCCTCGCGATCAACCTGCTTGGCATCATTCCGATTCCGCCGACGCTCGCGCCGTTCCGGATGTCGGCGCGTCCGCTGCTCGCGCTCGTTCGTCACGAATTGCTGATGACGCGCAACAATCTCGGCGCGGCGATCATCTCCGTGCTGGTCACGCATATCAACGCGACCTGCGCGACCGAGATCGAGGATTTTCTCAACAAGCTGAAGGCCGGCCTCGTCGAGCTGCTCGATGGATGCGCGTCGAAATCCGAGGAGCTCATGCTCGCGCTAGCGACCGGCATGGACAAGGCGCTGCACGGGCAGCTCTTCGATGCCAACGCCAATCTGAAACGCCAGCAACAGCTCGCGAAGAAGATGGCGGACGACCGACCGTGGTACAGCCCGAGTCGGGTCGGTGACGGCATCCAGTTTGCGTACGAGGGCACCAAGGCGCTCGGCAAGAAGGTCGTCAACAA
This sequence comes from Burkholderia sp. BCC1208, assembly GCF_902833095.1. Classification (NCBI taxonomy): domain Bacteria; kingdom Pseudomonadati; phylum Pseudomonadota; class Betaproteobacteria; order Burkholderiales; family Burkholderiaceae; genus Burkholderia; species Burkholderia sp. BCC1208. The sequence continues at coordinate 421,521 of NZ_CADFDY010000004.1, forward strand.
GACAGCAGGCACGATGGCGAAGCTCGCACCAGATGCGTGGCTCGAGCCGTTTCGCGGCACGGTGACGTTCCTTCGGACCGAGGCGCCGAAGATCGCGACATCGATCCGTTCGCTCGCCGGTAGCGAAGAAGGCAAGATGATGTGGTTGGTCTTGCAACTGATCGAGGCTGTTGCACGCGTCAAGGCGCGCGCGAAACTCCATGAGCAGAGCGCGGACGTCAAGGCGGCCGGGAAGAGTCAGGCGAAGAAGACGCGGGAGCAGGAAGGGCTGGAGAAAACCGACGGGCAAGCACCGGCCGAAGGGCCTGGGAAGAGCGCGTGCAAGGCATGCGGGCTCGGCGCGTCGCCTGCATCCATCGATTTCGCATTCGGTGACGAGACGTTCTCGCACGTGGATTTCGACTTGCCGGGCGCGCTGCCGCTCGTTTGGGAGCGCACGTATCGCTCCCGGCTGTCCGAGTATGACAACGGCGAGTTGGGTGCGCGATGGATCACGCCCTATACGACGCGAATCGACATCAAGAATGGTCAATGGATCTATCGCGATGCGGAGGGGCGCAGCATCGACTATCCGGTGCTCGCGGCCGGCGCGGTGCACGACGATCTGTCGGAGAACCTGACGCTGTCGCGGCTCGACGATACGTGGGTGACGATCGCATACGGCCACGTAGCGCTGCATGTGTACGAGCGCCGGGGCGACGCGTTCCGGCTCGCGATGCAGAAGGATCGCGCCGGGAACACGATCACGTTGGACTACGATGCGCTCGATCGCCTTGCGCGCCTGATCGATTCGAGCGGCAATGTGCTTGCGTTCGAGCATGACAAGCATGGCCGGATCGTGCAGATCGAGCAGGTGCTCAAGGACGGTGAGCGCCGCACGCTGGCGAGCTACGAATACGATACAGACGGCGATCTCGTGCGCGCGGTCGATCGTCATGGCAATGCACGGACGTACCAATATCGCCGCCACCTTGTGACGCGCTATACCGATCGCACGGGCCGCGGGATGACGCTCGAGTGGGATGGCGCGGATGCCGAAGACAATGCCGATGCGAAGTGCATTCGCGAATATGCGGATGACGGCAGCCTCGATCTCCGACTCGCGTGGAATCCGAATATCCGTCTGACCTACGTGACCGACGCGCTCGGCCAGATGACGCGGTACTACTTCAACATTCACGGCTACGTGTACCGGATCGTGTATCCGGACGGTAACCAGGAGTGGTTCCGGCGCGATGCTCATCACAATCTGGTGCTGCATATCCGGCAGGACGGCAGTATCGAGCGACGGGAATACGACGCGCGCGGCAATCTGGTTCAGCACCAGCGGGCGGATGGCAGCATCGTCGAGATGGCGTACGACGACAAGGATCAGATGATCCGGCTCGTCGATCCGAACGGCCATGTCTGGCAGCGCAAGTACGACGATGCGGGCAACCTCGTCGAGGAAGTCGATCCGCTCGAGCACGCGACGAAGTACGTCTACAACGACAAGGGATTGCCGACGCAGATCGTCGATGCGAAGGGCGGTTCGAAGGCGCTCGAATACAACGATGCAGGGCAGTTCACGAGCTACACGGATTGTTCCGGAAAGAAGACGGAGTGGCGCTACGACGACATTGGACGCGTGATCGAGACAAAGGACGCGGCTGGTGGCGTTGTTGCTTATAGCTATGGTCCGAACGGTCAATTGACGGAGGTTCGTTCGCCGGCCGGTGTCGAGCAGGTGCAATACGACGCTGAAGGTCGCTTGTTGCGGCATACCGATCAACTCAACCGCTCGACGCGATACGGCTATGACGCGGTCGGCCGTATTGCGAGCCGCGCCGACGCGCTCGGGCAGACGATTGCGTATCGCTACGATCGTCTCGGTCGCCTGACTGCGCTGACCGATGCGAACTTCGCGACGTACCAGTTCCACTACGATCCGGCGGGACGGTTGATCGAGGAAGTTGGTTTCGACGGTAAGTCGACGCGTTACGAGTACGACAAGGAAAGCGGCAACCTCGTTTCGGTTGACGAAGCGGGGTGCGTAACGTCGATCGAGGTCGATGCGAACGGCCGTCTGATGAAGCGGGTCGCAGGGGAAAGCGAGGAACGGTTTGCCTACGACCCGAGCGGCAGGCTGATCGACGCGGTGAACCGGTACAGCCGCGTGCAGTTCTTCTTCGATCCGGTCGGCAATCTCGTGCGTGAACATCACGCCTACGATCTGTTCGGCGACCGGCGCAGCTACGTGTGGCATCACGAATACGACGAACTCGGCAACCGGCGGCGGACCGTTCGGCCGGACGGGCATACGGTCGACTGGTTGATGTACGGCTCGGGGCATGTGCACGGGATGCTGCTCGATGGCGAGGAGCGTGTGCAGTTCGAACGCGATGACCTTCATCGGGAGACGGTACGCGTGCTGTCGAGCAAGGTCGGGCAGCGCACTCACTACGATCCGGCCGGACGCATGCTGCAGCAGACGATCCAGCGATCGACGTCGCCGGCGCCGCTTGCCGAGCGGCGGTATCGCTATGACGCGGCGGGGCAATTGTCGCGGATCGAGGACAGCCGCAAGGGCGGGACCGACTATCGATACGATCCGGTCGGGCGATTGATCGAAGCGATCAGCCCGGTCGCGAAGGAGCGGTTTGCGTTCGATCCGGCGAGCAACATCATCGATCCGGTGCGGTCCGCGGAGGCACCTGCGTCCCGTCCGAGCCCGGTGAGGCCGGAAAGTACGTTGCCGGTCGAAGTGCCGAAGGTGCTCGGTAACCTGCTGAAGGCGTATGCGGGGATGCACTTCGAGTACGACGCGCGCGGGAATCTGGTGCGCAAGCGTACGCCGGCGGGTGAGCAGGAATATGAGTGGGACGAGTTCAATCGCTTGCTGGCGGCGCGGGTTGCGGAGACGTCGCGGCAGAGCGAGGCGCGGTATTTTTACGACGCGTTCGGGCGCCGGATCGCCAAGGAGGTGAACGGCGAGCGTACGGTGTTCGGATGGGATGGTGACACGCTGGCGTATGAAAGCGACGGCGAGCGCGGGGCGCACTATATCTACGAGCCGGGGACGTTTGTGCCGCTGGCGCAGTATGTGGCGGGGCCGGTAGTAGGGATCGCGACGCCGGAGTGGAAGAGCACGGACCGTTATGTGCCGGAGGAAGATCCGCTGCAGAAGATGCCGGAGCGGCGAGGTGACGCGGCGCTGTTCTATTACCACTGCGATCAGATCGGTACGCCGCAGTTGCTGACGGATGACGACGGTGACGTCGTGTGGGAGGCGTCGTACAAGTCGTGGGGCGAGGCGCGGGAGGTGATTGCGCGGGCGTCGAAGGCGGCGGGGATTGTGGCTAAGAATCCGCTGCGGTTCCAAGGGCAGCAGGGCGATGAGGAGACGGGGCTGTACTATAACCGGCATCGATACTACGACCCGAGTGCCGGACGGTTCGTCAGCAAGGACCTGATCGGACTCTCAGGTGGGTTCAATGTCTATCAGTACGCGCCGAACCCGGTACGGTGGATTGATCCATTGGGGCTGTCGAAGCAATGTGCGAAGTGCCTGCCAAGTTGTAGCGACTATACGTCCCGTGGGCCAAAAAATGAGGAGGAGATGGCTCGTGAGCTTTCCGGGCAGATCAACCAGAATTCAGTGACATTCTCTACACCGACGACGCAGGGCCACATCGATTTGCAAGGGGCATCGCATTTCGATAAAGCTACTGGTGTTGATATTCCGACTCCGCATGTCCAGACTCGGAAAATAAATGTCGGTCCAAACGGTCAAGTGACCACGTCGAAAAAGACAGAGGTTACGAGGGCTGCGACCAAGCAAGATATTCGAGTGGCTAGGGAACTGGCAAGGCGAAAAGGGTTGTGCAAATGAGCGATCTAATAGCTGCGTTGCAGCGTTGGTATACATCCCAATGCAATGACGTTTGGGAGCACTCTTATGGTGTGGAGATTGTCAATATCGACAACCCGGGCTGGAGAGTCAAGATAAATGGTGCCACAGCCAAGAGGCCGACCAATATCAACATTGAGCGTGACGACGAGGATTGGATCAGGGTAAGCGCCACTGAAACGGAGTTCATCGGGTATGGCGGTCCTAGTAATTTGCAGGAAATTCTGGAGCTTGCTATGGATTGGCTTCAGTAACAAACAAGGGCCGCAGTTGCGGCCCTTGTTTGTTATCGGTGGTTGGACCTGAAATTGTTGCTGGAGTGCCAGTCTCGTTTTGATTGATGAGGTCAGGTATTTGACATCGATGCAAACGAGCGTCTGCCGAAGCGTGTCGCAGGGGAAAGCGAGGAGCGGTTTGCATACGACCCGAGCGGCAGGCTGATCGACGCGGTGAACCGGTACAGCCGCGTGCAGTTCTTCTTCGATCGGGTCGGCAATCTCGTGCGTGAACATCACGCCTACGATCTGTTCGGCGACCGGCGCAGCTACGTGTGGCATCACGAATACGACGAACTCGGCAACCGGCGGCGGACCGTTCGGCCGGACGGGCATGCGGTCGACTGGTTGATGTACGGCTCGGGGCATGTGCACGGGATGCTGCTCGATGGCGAGGAGCAAGGTCGGGCAGCGCACCCACTACGATCCGGCCGGACGCGTGCTGCAGCAGACGGTCCAGCGATCGACGTCGCCGGCGCCGCTTGCCGAGCGGCGGTATCGCTATGACGCGGCGGGGCAATTGTCGCGGATCGAGGACAGCCGCAAGGGCGGGACCGACTATCGATACGATCCGGTCGGGCGATTGATCGAAGCGATCAGCCCGGTCGCGAAGGAGCGGTTTGCGTTCGATCCGGCGAGCAACATCATCGATCCGGTGCGGTCCGCGGAGGCACCTGCGTCCCGTCCGAGCCCGGTGCGGCCGGAAAGTACGTTGCCGGTCGAGGTGCCGAAGGTGCTGGGCAACCTGCTGAAGGCGTATGCGGGGATGCACTTCGAGTACGACGCGCGCGGGAATCTGGTGCGCAAGCGTACGCCGGCGGGTGAGCAGGAATATGAGTGGGATGAGTTCAATCGCTTGCTGGCGGCGCGGGTTGCGGAGACGTCGCGGCAGAGCGAGGCGCGGTATTTTTACGACGCGTTCGGCCGTCGGATCGCCAAGGAGGTGAACGGCGAGCGTACGGTGTTCGGATGGGATGGTGACACGCTGGCGTATGAAAGCGACGGCGAGCGCGGGACGCACTACATCTACGAACCGGGGACGTTTGTGCCACTGGCGCAGTATGTGGCGGGGCCGGTAGTAGGGATCGAGACGCCGGAATGGAAGAGCACGGACCGCTATGTGCCGGAGGAAGATCCGCTGCAGAAGATGCCGGAGCGGCGAGGCGACGCGGCGGTGTTCTATTACCACTGCGATCAGATCGGTACGCCGCAGCTGCTGACGGATGACGACGGTGACGTCGTGTGGGAGGCGTCGTACAAGGCGTGGGGCGAGGCGCGGGGGGTGATTGCGCGAGCGTCGAAGGCTGCGGGGATCGTGCCGGGGAATCCTCTGCAATTCCAAGGCCAGCAGGTCGATGCGGAGACGGGACTCGCTTACAACCGGCATCGGTACTATGATCCAGTCAATGGGCGTTTCATCAGCAAGGATCCTATTGGTCTGGCTGGTGGGGTAAATGACTATCAGTACGCACCTAACCCTGTTAGCTGGGTAGATCCTTCCGGTTTAAGTCGATTTAAAAAATCAAGTTGGGGACCATGCAAGAAGGGTACTGGGATTTCATATACGGTTTTCCAGCAGGACATTGATTGGAATATGGAGCATCGAGGTAAGACGAACCTGCAGCGCGCAATGGAGGGTGGTGCGCCTTTTCTGATGAAGGATGGGGTGCCGCAGCAGATTCAGTTGCATCATTCAAGGCAGCAATCCATTGGTCCGTTGTTTGAGGTGACAACTAGCACTCATAGAGCAGCAAGCGGTGCTGGCCGTGAAGCATTGCATCCCTACGGAAATCAAAAGAATCCAGAGTATCCTGTTGATCGTGGTGCATTCGACATTGACAGGCAGCAGTACTGGAAAGATCGCGCGGCAACGGCCAATGCATCTAGCAAGGGAGGTTGTGATTTATGATTCCATTGAAAGTCGAGCAGTATCTGGCTGCGGTTTCTGGTGACGTAGATAGGGCTGATCCTAAGGCGGCAGAAAAAGTACTTGTTAGCCTGGGCGTCGATTCCGGTTCGGAGTTTGGTGAATTTTATCTGAAATATCAGGGGGGCTTTATCAGTCCTCGCCCGGTTGCTGAGCTTCTGGACATCGAGGGGCCGGCGATTCCAGCGATTCCGGATCAGACGGATTACGTCCGAGATCGTTATCGTATTCCTGGGCAATATCTTGCCTTGACGTCGGATGAGAGTGAGGGGATGTATTTGTATAATATCGAGGATCGGGCTGTTTACGATCTCGATATCGTTGTATTGGATGATTTTGTAAGTGGGCGAGTGCCTGCCCGCTGGCAGACATTTAATGAATTCCTAATGTGGTATTTTGACGTGGTGCCTTGATGGGAAGGGCTGAAAACGCGTCCTTTGGTGTATTGGGAGTAACGAGGATTTATTGTTATCGTTGTTTATTTTTGACCAGATCGGTACGCAGCAGTTGCTAACGGATGACGACGGTGACTCGTGCGGGAGACGTCGTACAAGGAAGTGAGGCGAAGCGCCGGAAGTGATCGCTCGTGCGGGTTCTTTACCCTAAGCGAAAAATGATGGCTAAAGCGTGAGTGATAGGTACAACAGTAGATGCGATCCATGCAACTGAGACGGAATTGGCGTGAACATTGCCTAAGTCGTTCTCGGAATGGCTTCTGGAGAACAACGGCAAAGCATTGGGCGCTTTGGTGGTGTTTCCTGTATTCGATGCACGCGATCCCCGCAAAACGTGGGAGTCGATAGTTCGTCACTTCAAAGAAGATTGGCAAGAGTGGCGAGACAACTTCTCAGGTACCTCTATCGACCTCTCTCAGTTGCTACCGTTTGCCGAATTCGGAACAGGGGACTACTACTGCTTCGACTACGGAACGCTTGGTGACGCCGGGGAGCCTGTTGTAGTTCTTTGGTCGCATGAGACTGGGCAAGTGTCAGCGATTGCTGATAGCTTCGCAGCCTTCCTGACTACACCCGGTCGACCTGGATAATGATGAAGGAAGTATCTTTGCGCCGCGTTGGATGCCGAAACGGACAAGGACACGGATGCGGCTGCTTGATGGCGCATCGAGCCGAGCATCGACAACTGTAAAAAAACGCGTCCAGGGGAAAAATGCGTTCCGTCTTGGGATGGGGTGGCGCAAAGTCTTGTGGGGAAAGGGGTTGCGGGCTGTATAAGGGGGGAATGCGCGTCTAGGGGGCTATTTATAACCGGTGCCGATATTACGATCTAAGCGGTGGTCGGTTCGTATCGAAAGATCCCATCGGATTATCGGGTGGCGTCAATGCTTACCGATACGCGTTGAACCCTATCGCGTGGACTGATCCGGTTGGCTAACTCCGTGCCCGGGACGCAGAGGCGCATTTCGTCAAGCGAAGCGTGATTTGGGAGTCGCGTTGAGTCAACAACCTGACAAAGTGCTCAATCAAAAAGCCGATCAGATGGGGCAATATAATCAAGTCATGGTGACTGGTTCTGACGGTTTGCCGGTGTTGGGGAAAGGTAATCATCCGATATGGACAAGAGAGTATCAATTTAAACGTGCTGATGGGAGTGTGGTATTGATTCAAGAACTCGGCATTGTCCCAGTATGTTAGATGGTCGAGTCAAATCACAGTGGACGAGCAATATCTGTCAGGAGTCGAGCGAATTGGAATTCAGATTCTTCGCGAACATCGTAACCTATACGTTCGAAAATGGCGTGCATATCGTCGGTCTCGCAGATCACGACCCGCCATCCAGCTACGTGATCCTGCAGCGCGAGACCGACGACGACGAACAGGATAAGGCGCTTGGTCTCGATACCTATTACATGGAAGTAGGCGAAGACGGAGTCGCCGGCTATGGTGGAGTCACGTCGGTTTCGTTGCAGGGGAAGATGTTGAACATCGAACTGTCTCGCGATGTCGCATGGACGGAAGGGCTGGCGCTGGTGACGATCGTGGTGCATGCGACCGACAGCCTCGGACAGCTGAAGCGGGGGCTGACGGAAGTCTTTGCGGGGGAGGCGACCCAGCTGCGCTTCAATTAATGCACGCGAGATGGCCGACGACCACCACCAGGTCGACCATGCACATTCCGAATTGGCATAATCACGCCTCGCTGAGGGGCGCGTTGCGATGCGCGCACTTTCGTATGATCGCCGTGCCGTCGTTCCGGTGCATTTGCCACAGTTACAACCGCAATTCCTATGTCGACTACCCCCGCGACCGAAGTGTCGCTAAAACACATTCTCGAACATCCTGGCGATTTCTCCGGATGGCTCTGTCTGCCACCGATGCCGTGGACGCTCGATACGGAAGGAGCATTCACCGAACACCCTGACGATATCGAAGCCGTCACGCTATCCACGATCGCATCGCAACCTGGCTGGCGCGTGACACTGAACAGCGCGACGATCGAGGAAATCGTGATCAATGCGCATGACCAGGTCGACGAACCGAGCGTCGCGCAATTGTTGGACGCGTTCGTGTTCTACGTCGACAACGAGGAATTCATTCTGCTCTGACCACGCTCACACGCACCACAGTGAAAAAGGACCGCCGAGCGGTCCTTTTTCGTGATGCAGCAGTGTTCGAACGAAGCACCACCACTGCCTTCAAGGCAACGAAATCGTCAAATTAGCCGACTCCGGCCCGACCTTGATCACCTGCGAATACGGCGCCAACGTCTGCAGCGTCTTGTCCTTCAGATAGGTGTTGAGCCCGAGATACCCGAGCAGCGCAACGAGCGCGAACACGGTCCCGATTGCCCAGACCGGCACCTCCCGCTTCAACCGATGCGCGATCTGATCCGGCAGCGGCCAATGCGGAGCAAACGCAGCGCGCTTGCCCTTCATATGCGCGATCTCGTCGCCGAGCCGCGCGGTGAGATACGCGAGCTTCTCCGGCCCCTCGAGCAGATACTTGCCCTGGAACCCGAGCAGCAGGCACATATGAAACACCTCGAGCGACTGCAGCCGGGCCGCACCCTGCGCACGGCCTTCCTCGAGATACTGAAAGAACTTCTCGCCCGCGAGCTGCTCGCCGAACAGCACGAGCTGCAGCGGCCGGCGTTCCCAGTCGGTCCGGATCTTGAACTGCGACGACAGCACCATCTCGTCGATGGCCGCGCAGAACGCGAACTTCGCGCCGTACACGTCCTCGGCGGCGATATTCAGCTTCTTCGCACCGCGCTCGAAATCCGACAGGAATTCCTGGATCCGCGTGCTGAACTCGCCGGCGCTGTCCGGCTCCCGCCCGTTCTTGAGCAGGAACAGCATGAAGAACCCGTCGTACAGCAAATCGAGCAGCGAGCGGGCCTGGAACGCGGCGTCCGTGGACGCCGGGCTATGCATTGGCGGCGGCACGTTGTCGCCGAACAGGGAAGGCGCGTAGCTCATGATGTGACCGCGATCAGTTCGAATTTCAGGTCATTGATGCCAGTCGGCGCGTAGATCATCGCGGACTGGGCCTGCAGCATGCGCTCGTACAGCGGGCTGCGCGAATCGAGCGCGAAGTAGCACGCGCCGGGGCGCACCGGAATCGCGGGCGGCACTTGCGGCGTGTACGACAGCCGCACGCCGGGCATGGCCGACAGCACGAGCTTGTCGACGTCGTCGGGCGCGCCGACCTTGAAGCGGGCCGGCACCGCGTCGACGAGCTCGACGCTCGGCATGTCCGCCGACACCGCAAGGTAGAACTCGGTCTTGTCGTCGATCTTGCCGGAATCGAGGCGGCCGAGGTGGAACGACGGGCGCACTTCGTCGAGCGTGATCGCGAAATAGCGCGTCGAGATCACGGTGTCGAGCAATTCGCGCAGCATCAGGTCGAGGCGCGCGAAGCTCGGGCCCGGATCGTCGTGGCGGTACACGGGCAGGTCGGCGAGCGTATAGCCCTTCGAGAAGGTCATCAACTGGCCCGCGAGGCGCAGCAGTTCCTGGAACAGCCGCTCCGGATGCAGCGCCGCGTGCTGGTGCAGGTGCGCGAGCGTCGCGAACGCGGCGTTCGCGGTGTGCAGCAGCCAGAACGACGCGATGTCGCCGGAACGGAATTCGATGATGTTCTTCGACGGCTCGCGGTGGAAGCCGTACAACGCGTTCACCTTCGCCTGCAGCGCGTCGACCAGTTGGCGCAGCCGCTGGTGCAGGATCGGCGACGCTTCGATCGCGAGGCACGGCGGCACGAAGTTGTCGTCGATCTCGAAACCGGACGTCGCGGTGCGGCGCACGCGCACGAGCGGCACGGACAGCAGCTGGTCGCGCGGCTCGCTGTGCGCGATCAGCTTGACCTGCGTCTTCAGGAACGTGATGTCGGCTTCGGCGGCGTCGGTGAAGTTGTCGGCGACGCTCGTCTGCTCGCTGACGAACCGCGTCATGAAGCCGGCGGCCGGATCGTCGCTGTAGTTGGTGCCGTTCTCGCGCAGCGGGTGCAGCGCGAGATAGAACACGAATTCGTTGATGCCGTCGGGCAACGTATCCAGCGCGATCGGCGGCGGCAGGTCATCGGCCTGCGGCGCGGCATACAGCGCGCCGTCCGGGAACACGAGCGCGAGCTCGGCCACCCGCAGCACATTGCTGCCGAGCGCGTCGCGATCGATGCGCACGGAGCGCACGCCCCAGTTGTACGGCTGGATCGCCTGGATGGACTCGAACAGGCGCGCCTCGTGGTACGCGTCCTGCCGCTGAAAGTGTTGAGGCCGGAGGAACAGCCCTTCCCCCCACAGCACCTTGGCCGAATAACTCATGTCAAATCCGGTTAATGTGGCGTTGCGACGTAATCGATTTGTTCGTGCCCGAATTAAATCGCCGAGTGTTAATTCTTGTTAATTGACATTCGTGCGTCATGTTTAACCGCAGGAGACCGAAGAAAGCATATTCAGCGGTTGCGAAGGCGCACCCTGTTGCGGTGCGATGACCGTGCCGTCGGTGACCGTCATCGCGCAATTATGCAGGCCGATGATTATGCCGGATTTCTCCGACTTCACCGGATCGAACGTCAGTTTCCATCGTTGCAGTGCGGGATCGCGGAACAGCGCGACGATGCCGAATGCCTGCGCTTCGCGCGACACCTTCTCGGTTGCCGTATAGCGCTGGCCCGGAATCAGCGTGATTTCGCGCACGTTCAGCAAATCGGCGCCGAGTGCGGCTTTTTCCTTGGTCGGATCGGTAAATGCGTCGAACGGCGCTTGCTGGAACGAGGTCGGGTCCTTCAGCGCATAGAGCCGGACGACGAGCGCGAGCGGCTTGTGGTCGGTCGCGGCATTCAGGTTCGGCGCGGCGGCGAGCGTGAGCCCGATGTTGCGCGGCGGCTTCTGCGCGTCGGGCACCTCGGGCTTGCCGATGCCGGCCGCGGACATCACGGCGCTCGCGGCCGAGCCGAGCAGCGGGGCGGCCGCGCATCCGGCCAGAAGGGCGCAGGCAACCAGCGGCAGCGCGTAGCGAATCATGGACGATCTCATCGTTTTTCCGGCGTGCCGCCTTTATCCCTGTCAAAACTGCCGGGTTTTGCCGCGTTCGCCGCGTATCCCCCGACACTGCACCATTCAACTATTAAGCACGCTCGCGCCAGGCAAGCGTTCGGAAATTTTTTCCGCTATCCGGGCGGCGCGTCGTGCGGCCAGTAAAACTTGCGCATTCCGGTCGAAAGAAAAAACCGCCGCGAGCCCGCAGCGAGAGGCCATTTGAGGGGGTAGCGCCCGGTTTTAAAAGGAATTACTCTTCACACGACGATTGAATTATGAAAAATTGATCGGTACTATACCCGCGCGCATCTTGCAAAGCAAAAGAACCAGATTCTCAACGATTTAAAACTCACGCGCCGGTGGATATAACGATGAAAGACCGTCTGTTCGCAAAACTGTCTGGGGTAGTGGTGGCTTGTGGCGTGATCGCCGGCTGTGCGAGCCAGCCTCCCGCGCCGCCGACTGCGGAAGTGTTCAACAAGTCGCTGGCCGATGCGGACGCCGTCGCGAAGGCGGGGGACCAGGACAAGGCGCTCGGCCTGTACCAGCAGCTCGCGAAGTCGGATCCGACGCGCGAGGAACCGTGGTCGCGCATCGCGCAAATCCAGTTCGCACAAAACCATTACGGCCAGGCGATCGTCGCCGCTCAGGAAGCGCTGCAGCGCGACGCGACCGATCGTCAGGCGAAGAGCGTGCTGGCCGTCGCCGGCCTGCGGATCGCGACGCAGTCGCTCGGCGAGCTGCGCCAGGATGCGTCGCTCGCGGGCGACGCGAAGTCCGACGCGCAGGCGCTCGCGAAGCAACTGCGCGACACGCTCGGCGAATCGGCGCTGTTCCCGCCGGAAACGAAGACCGTGAAAACGCGCACGCCGCGCCGCGTCGTCCATCGTCCGAAGGGCGGTGCCGCACCGGCCGCCGAGGCGGCTGCGTCGACCACGCCGACGCAGCCCCCGGCGCAAAAGGGCAGCGCGGATCCGTTCGGCGCGCTGCGCAACTGAAACCGCAACTGACGCGATAACCACAACTAACCTGGGAGCCGTCGAGATGGCCAAGAAAGAAAGCATTCAGAAAAGCTTGCAGAAAATACGGCCGCCGCGCGTCCAGCTGACCTACGAGGTCGAGAAGGGCGATGCGATCGAGGTGAAGGAGCTGCCGTTCGTCGTCGGGGTCGTCGGCGATCTGGCGGGTCAGTCCGAAATCGAGCAGCCGAAGCTGCGCGACCGCAAGTTCGTCAACATCGACCGCGACAATTTCGACGACGTGATGAAGGCGATCGAGCCGCGTGCCGCGTTCCAGGTGGAAAACCGCCTGAGCCCGGAAGGCGGCAAGTTCGCGGTCGACCTGAAGTTCCGCTCGCTGTCGGATTTCAGCCCGGACGAAGTCGTCGAACAGGTCGAGCCGCTGCGCCGCCTGCTCGAGGCGCGCTCGAAGCTCGCCGACCTGCGCAACAAGCTTGCCGGCAACGACAAGCTCGAGGATCTGCTGTCCGAGGTGCTGAAGAACACGCAGCAGTTGCAGGAGCTCGCGAAGGGCACCGGCAGCGACAAAGACGGCGAATGACGACGGAGTGTTGAGATGAACCAGCAAACGGCTGCGGCCCAAGCGAGCGGCGCGGAATACGCCGCCGGGACTTCGTTGCTCGACGACATCGTCGAGAAGAGCAAGGTCGCGAAATCCGATTCCGAGCATGCGCGCGCGAAGGACCTGATCGGCGAACTCGTGCACCAGGTGCTCGACGGCACGGTGATCGTGTCGGACAACCTGTCGGCCACGATCGACGCTCGCGTCGCGGAGCTCGACCGCCTGATTTCCACGCAGCTTTCCGCCGTGATGCACGCGCCGGAATTCCAGCGCCTCGAAAGCACGTGGCGCGGGATGGACTATCTGGTCAAGGAAAGCAACACGGGCCAGACGATCAAGATCAAGGCGCTGCACGCACCGAAGCGCGACCTCGTGCGCGATTTCAAGGGCGCGAGCGAATTCGACCAGAGCGCGCTGTTCAAGAAGGTCTACGAAGAGGAATTCGGCACGTTCGGCGGCTCGCCGTTCGGTGCGCTGATCGGCGATTACGAGATCTCGCGTCAGCCGGAAGACATGTACTTCATCGAGCAGATGTCGCACGTCGCGGCGGCCGCGCATGCGCCGTTCATCGCGTCGGCGTCGCCGGAACTGCTCGGCCTCGAGTCGTTCTCCGACCTCGGCAAGCCGCGCGACCTCGGCAAGGTGTTCGACACCGTCGAATACGCGAAGTGGAAGTCGTTCCGCGACGCCGAGGATTCGCGCTACGTCGGCCTGACGCTGCCGCGCTTCCTCGGCCGCCTGCCGTTCAATCCGAAGGACGGCCAGACCGCGGAGAACTTCACCTTCGTCGAGGAAGTCGACGGCACCGATCACGACAAGTACCTGTGGTGCAACGCGGCATGGGCCTTTGCGGCACGTCTCACGGCCGCGTTCGACGACTTCGGCTGGTGCGCGGCGATCCGCGGCGTCGAAGGCGGCGGCCTCGTCGAGGACCTTCCGACCCACACGTTCAAGACCGACGACGGTGAAGTCGCGCTGAAGTGCCCGACCGAAATCGCGATCACCGATCGCCGCGAGAAGGAGCTGAGCGACCTCGGCTTCATCCCGCTCGTCCATTGCAAGAACTCAGATTACGCCGCGTTCTTCGCTGCGCAATCGGTGCAGAAGCCGAAGAAATACAGCACCGACAGCGCGAATGCGAACGCCGTCCTGTCCGCCCAGCTTCAGTACATCTTCTCGGTATCGCGCGTCGCGCATTACCTGAAGGCGATGATGCGGGACAAGATCGGCAGCTTCGCATCGGCGCAGAACGTGGAGACTTTCCTCAACCGGTGGATTTCGCAGTACGTCCTGCTCGACGACAACGCCTCGCAGGAACAGAAAGCGCAATTCCCGCTGCGCGAGGCATCCATACAAGTGTCGGAGATTCCGGGCAAGCCGGGCTCGTATCGTTCGGTCGCGTTCCTGCGCCCGCACTTTCAGCTCGACGAGCTCTCGATTTCTCTGCGACTTGTCGCTGATCTGCCCAAACCGGCAAATTCATAAGCGAGTAAATCGCCCGGGCGGGCCGCCTGGGTAGGACGTTAAAACCACCTCTTTGGGGAGTCGAAGGGCCATGTTACATATGCACTTGCAGTTTGGTAGTCCCGCGGTGAAGGGCGAGTCCGCGGACAAAGACCATCAGGGCTGGATCGAACTGAAATCGTGGGATCACTCGATCGTTCAGCCGCGTTCGGCAACCGCATCGACCGCTGGCGGTCACACGATGACGCGTTGCGAGCACGGCGACATGATCTTCACGAAGGAAATCGATTCGTCGAGCCCGCTGCTGTATCAGCACGCTTCGGGCGGTACCACGTTCGACGAAGTGACGGTCCATTTCTCGCGCGCGGACGGTGAAGGCAAGCGCGTGCAGTATCTGGAAGTCAAGCTCAAGTACGTGATCATCTCGAGCATCGCCCCGAGCGTTCGCGAGGAAGGTCTGCCGCTCGAGACGTTCTCGCTGAAGTACGCAGCCGTGCAGTGGAAGCAAACCCAGCAGAAGATCGGCGGCAACCAGGGCGGCAACACGCAAGGCGCCTGGAGCCTGACGAAGAACGACAAGACCTACGCGGTCTAAGGTCGGTTGCGGCAACGGGGCGCGTCGCGTCCCGTTGCCGTTTTGCTCTGTGCACTCCGGCCGATGAAACGATTCGAACCCAGTTTTCTCGACAAGCTGTTCGACGACGAACCGCATCTGCCGGCAACGGCCGCGATGCGGCAATTGTCGCTGGACGAGCTCAAGAACACGGTCGCCCGCGACGTCGAGGCGATCCTCAACACCCGTATCGCGCATACCGAGAACGAGCTGGCCGCGTTGCCGGAATGCCAGAAATCGGTGCTGACCTACGGGCTGAACGATTTTGCGGGGCTGAGCCTCGCGAGCCACTACGACCGCGCGTTCATCTGCAAGTCGATCCAGCAGGCCATCGCGCGTCACGAGCCGCGCCTGCAGCAGGTGCAGGTGACGTTCGAGCTGAACGAGCAGGCGACCAACGCGCTCTACTTCGCGATCCAGGCGTTGCTCGTCGTGCACCCGGCCGAGGAGCCGGTGAGTTTCGACGCGATGCTGCAACCGTCGACGCTGCAATATTCGGTCACGCGCGCACGCGCGGCACGAATGCAGTAAATCAAGCCGCCGAGCGGGCCGGACCGCCCGGTGGTCAATCAGGTCCGGCATGAAATATTGAGGTTCGGGGTCGTCGATGGAAGAATTGCTGCCGTATTACGAACGCGAATTATCGTTTTTGCGGCGCTATTCGCGAGATTTCGCCGAACGCTATCCGAAGATCGCCGCGCGCCTCGCGCTGTCCGGCGAGCATTGCGAGGATCCGCACGTCGAGCGGATGATCGAGTCGTTCGCGCTGCTCGGCGCGCGCATCAACAAGAAGCTCGACGACGACTACCCCGAATTCACCGAAGCGCTGCTGGAAGTGCTGTATCCGCACTACCTGCGGCCGTTCCCGTCGTGCTCGATCGCGCAGTTCACGCCGGCGTCGCCCGGCCAGCAGACCGAACCGGTCGTGATCGATCGCGGCACCGAGCTGAAGAGCCGCCCGATCCGCGGCGTGCAGTGCCGGTTCCGCACCGCCTACGACGTGACGCTCGCGCCGATCCGCATCTCGGAGGCGCGCTATACGCCGGTCGCGCTCGCGCCGAGCGCGACGGTGCTGCCGTCGAACGCGACGGGCGTGATCTCGATCACGTTCGAATCGCTCGCCGCGCAGCTCGATCTCGGCGCGCTGAAACTGTCGACGCTGCGCGCGCACCTGCACGGCGAGCAGTCGTTCGTCGCCGCGCTGACCGACTGCCTGTTCGTCAACGTGCTCGGCGCGTACGTCGAGCCCGAGCGTAACGGCCGCTGGACCGCGCTGCGCAAGCTGCCGATTGCGCAGGCCGGCTTCGCCGAGGACGACGCGCTGATCGACTATCCGGCGAAATCGCATCCCGCGTACCGGCTGCTCACCGAATACTTCGCGTTCCCCGACAAGTTCGATTTCGTCGACTTCGACCTCGCGGCGATCGCACGCGCATCGGGCCGCTGCCGGCGCGCGACGCTGCACCTCGTGCTGCAGGACGTGCGCAGCGATTCGCACGTCGCGCGCCTGCTCGAACTGCTGACGGCGAGCCATTTCCGGCTGTTCTGCACGCCGATCGTCAACCTGTTCCGCCAGCACGGCGAGCCGATCCGCATCACGCACCGCGCGGTGTCGTATCCGGTGATCGCCGAGGCGCGGCGCGCGTTCGCGTACGAGGTGTACTCGATCGACTCGGTGAAGCTCGTCCGGCAGCAGGCACACGAGGAATCGGTGATCGAGTTCCGGCCGTTCTATTCGCTGCATCACGGCGAATCGGCGCGGATCGGGCATTACTGGTTCGCGCGCCGCAACGACTGGGTCGCCCAGAAAAGCCCCGGCTACGAAACCGAGATCTCGATCGTCGACATCGACTTCGAGCCGACGTCGCCGCAGACCGACACGCTGAGCCTCGACCTGACCTGCACGAACCGCGACCTGCCGGCGATGCTGGCGTTCGGCCTCGAGGGCGGCGACCTGTTCCAGGAAGGCGGCGCGCAGACGAGCGGCGTCTCGCTGCTGCGCCGCCCGACGCAAAGCGTGCGCTTCGAGCGCGGTCGCGCCGCGCACTGGCGGCTCGTGTCGCACCTCGCGCTCAACCACGTGTCGCTCGTCGCGCACGGCCTCGCGCCGCTGAAGGAAATGCTGACGCTGTACGACCTGCGACGCACGGCCGTATCGATGCGCCAGATCGACGGCCTGGCCGGCGTCGAGCAGCGCGGCGCCGTGCAGTGGCTGCCCGGCAAGCCGTTCGCGACGTTCGTGCGCGGCATCGAGATCCGGCTGACGATCGACGAGGAACACTTCGTCGGCGCGAGCCTCGCGTCGTTCGTGCGCGTGCTCGACAGCTTCTTCGGGCTGTACGTCCACCTCAACAGTTTCGTTCAATTGGTCGCCGTGTCGAAGCGCACCGGCGAGGAGATCATTCGATGCAAGCCCCGAACCGGCGAATCGATCCTGGCGTAGTCGACGCGCTGCTCGACGAACCGCATCGCTTCGAGTTCTTCCAGGCGGTGCGCGTGCTCGAAGGGCTGTTCGCGCGGCAGGCGTCGGATGCGCCGGGCGCGTGGCGGCAGGGCGACGTGGTCGCGCAGCGCATCGCATTCCGCAACACGCTATCGCTCGGCTTCCCGCCGAGCGAGATCGAGGGCGCGCGCTCGTTCGACGACGGCGGCATGCCGCTGAACTCCGGCGAGCAGCGCGGCGCCGCGCTGGCCGCCGGCGAGCTCGGACGCGTCGAGCTGACGCCGGCGTTCTTCGGGCTGCTCGGCGGGCAGGGCGCGCTGCCGCTGCACTACACCGAGCAGATCGTCGCGCGCGAGCACCTGAGGCGCGACCACGCGGCGCGCGCGTTCTTCGACGTGTTCTCGAACCGCGCGACCGCGCTGTTCTACGCGGCGTGGAAGAAATACCGGCTGCCGTTCCATTACGAACTCGACCGCGACGAGCGCTACCTGCCGCTGCTGCTCGCGATCGCCGGCGTGCCGAGCGACGAGGTGCGCGACAGTCTCGCCGCCGGCCCGGGCGGCGTGCTCGACGAGGCCGTGGCCGGCTACGCGCTCGCCGCGCGGCACCGGCCGATGTCGGCCGCGTACCTGCAGCGCACGCTGTCCGATTATTTCCGCGTGCCGGTGAAGATCGACCAGTTCGTCGGCAAGTGGTACGACGTGCCGCCCGATCAACTGAGCGTGCTGGGCGAAGTCAACGCGGTGCTCGGCGCGACTGCGCTCGTCGGCGAACGCGTGTGGCAGCGCGACATGCGCGCGCGGATCGTCGTCGGCCCGCTGTCCAAGCGCGATTACGAGGCATTCCTGCCCGGCGGCGCGCATGCCGTCGCGCTCGAGCGGATGCTGACGCTGCTCGCCGGCGTCACGCTCGAGTACGAGGTGAAGCTCGTGCTCAAGCGCACGGAAGTCGGCGCGAGCGTGCTCGGTGCGGGCTCACGGCTCGGCTGGGATGCGTTCCTGTGCACGCGCGACGCGCTCGAGGACCGCTCGGACGCCCGCTACGAACTGCACGTGATTCACTGACCCTGACAACAACAAGCAATCGAACCTGAGATCGACGCCATGAGCACGCCTCTGAAGACCCTGATCACGAAACTGAACCCGCTGTGTCGCCACGCGACCGAGCGTGCGGCGAGCGCGTGCCTGGCGCGCGGCCACTACGAGGTCGATCTGGAGCACCTGTTCCTCGCGTTGCTCGACGAAGCGACGGGCGACCTGCCGCTCGCATTGCGCGCGAGCCGCGTCGATCCGCATGCGCTGCATGCCGATCTCGAACGTGAGCTGACGCGCCTGAAGACGGGCAACACGCGCACGCCGGTGTTCTCCGTGCATCTGATCGCGCTGTTCGAGCAGGCGTGGCTGATCGCGTCGCTCGATTCGCAGCTCGGCCGCATCCGTTCGGGGCACCTGCTGCTCGCGCTGCTGACCGCGCCGGATCTCGCGCAGTTCGCGCAACGGATGTCGTCGCGGTTCGCGGAAATGAACGTGACGGACCTGAAGCACAAGTTCGACGAAATCATGGCCGGTTCGAGCGAAGCCGAGCCGCGCCAGGCGGACGACGACGGCAGCGACGTCGCGCCGGCCGGCGACGGCATGGCGCCCGCGGCCGGCCCGTCGAAGACGCCCGCGCTCGACACGTACACGACCAACCTCACGCAGCGCGCGCGCGACGGCAAGATCGATCCGGTGATCGGCCGCGAAGCGGAGATCCGCCAGGCGATCGACATCCTGATGCGCCGCCGCCAGAACAACCCGATCATGACTGGCGAGGCCGGCGTCGGCAAAACGGCGGTCGTCGAAGGGCTCGCGCTGCGGATCGCGGCCGACGACGTGCCGCCGCCGTTGCGCGGCGTCGCGCTGCATGTGCTCGACATGGGGCTGCTGCAGGCCGGCGCGAGCGTGAAGGGCGAGTTCGAGAACCGTCTGAAGAGCGTGATCGACGAGGTGAAGAAGAGCGCGCATCCGATCATCCTGTTCATCGACGAGGCGCACACGATCATCGGCGCGGGCGGTCAGGCCGGCCAGAACGACGCGGCGAACCTGCTGAAGCCGGCGCTCGCGCGCGGCGAGCTGCGCACGATCGCCGCGACGACGTGGAGCGAATACAAGAAGTACTTCGAGAAGGACGCGGCGCTCGCGCGGCGCTTCCAGGTCGTGAAGGTCGAGGAGCCGAGCGAGCCGCTGGCCGCCGCGATGCTGCGCGGGATGTCGGGCCTGATGGAGAAGCATTTCAACGTGCGGATTCTCGACGATGCGATCACCGAGGCCGTGCGCCTGTCGCATCGCTACATCAGCGGCCGCCAGTTGCCGGACAAGGCGATCAGCGTGCTCGACACCGCGTGCGCGAAGGTCGCGCTCGCGCACAGCGCGACGCCGGCCGCGATCGACGATACCAAGAAGCGCATCGAGCGCATCGATGCGGAAATCGCGTCGCTGGAGCGCGAGGCGGCGGGCGGTGCGGTGCACGACGAGCGGCTCGGCGAGCTGCGCGGCGCGCGCGACACGGCGCTTGAACAACTGGCGAAGGATGAGGAACGCTACGAAGCCGAGCGCGTGATCGTCGCCGAGATCACCGAACTGCGCGACGCGCTCGACCGCGCGCGCGGCCCGGCGGAAGACGGCCAGCCGGTCGACGTGCAGGCCACCCGCGACAAGCTCGCCGAACGCGTCGCGGCGTTGCATGCGCTACAGGGCGGCGAGCCGATGGTGCCGCTGCAGGTCGACGGCCACGTGGTCGCCGAGATCGTCGCCGCGTGGACGGGCATTCCGCTCGGCCGGATGGTGAAGGACGAGATCGACACCGTGCTGAACCTGCAGTCGCTGCTCGGCGCGCGCGTGATCGGCCAGGACCATGCGCTGGAGGCGATCGCGCAGCGCGTGCGCACCGCGACCGCGAACCTCGAGGATCCGAACAAGCCGCGCGGCGTGTTCATGTTCGTCGGGCCGTCGGGCGTCGGCAAGACCGAGACGGCGCTGGCGCTGGCCGACATCCTGTACGGCGGCGAGCGCAAGATGGTCACGATCAACATGAGCGAGTACCAGGAAGCGCACAGCGTGTCGGGCCTGAAGGGTTCGCCGCCGGGCTACGTCGGTTACGGCGAAGGCGGCGTGCTGACCGAGGCCGTGCGCCGCAACCCGTATTCCGTCGTGCTGCTCGATGAGGTCGAGAAGGCGCACCCGGATGTGCTCGAAATGTTCTTCCAGGTGTTCGACAAGGGTGCGATGGACGACGCCGAAGGGCGCGAGATCGACTTCCGCAACACGCTGATCATCCTGACGTCGAACGTCGGCTCGGCCGCGGTGATGCAGGCCTGCCTGAACAAGCCGGCCGAGGAATTGCCCGATCCGGACGCGCTTGCCGAGACGCTGCGTCCGCAGTTGTACAAGACCTTCAAGCCGGCGTTCCTCGGCCGGATGAAGGTCGTCCCGTACTACCCGATTTCCGACGACGTGCTGGCCGAGATCATCGAACTGAAGCTCGAACGCATCCGCCGCCGGATCGAGACGAACCACAAGGCCGCGTTCGAATGGGACGAATCGCTCGTCGAGGCGGTGCTCGCGCGCTGCACCGAGGTCGACTCGGGCGCCCGCAACGTCGACCACATCCTGAACGGCACGCTGCTGCCGGAGATCGCGGGCCACGTGCTCGGGCGGATCGCCGACGGCGCGGCCATCGCGCGCATCGCGGTGCGCGCGGACGAGGCCGGCGAATTCGCCTATACGGTCGAATGAGTTCGGCGCGCGACATCTCATGCATCAACGGATTCACTGAACCATGCCGATCAATCTCCCCGAGCTGCTGACGCCGGTCAGCGAGGCGTCGCCCAGCGGCGACGACCTGCTGTTTTCGAACGAATTCGACGCGATCCAGGACGCGCGGCGCTATGACGACCCGACGCTCGACCAGGGCGAGTGGGTGACCGAGATCAAGGAGGCCGACTGGGGCTTCGTCGTCGATCATGCGGGCGAGCTGCTGCGCACGCGCACGAAGGACCTGCGGCTCGCCGTATGGCTGACCGAGGCGCTCGCGCTCGAGGACGGCATCACGGGCCTCACCGAAGGCTATGCGCTGCTCGAGGGCCTGTGCCGCGAGTTCTGGGACACCTTCCACCCGCTGCCCGAGGACGACGACATCGAGCACCGGCTCGGCAACGTCGCGTGGCTGTCCGGCCGCACGGCCGAGCTGCTGCGCGCGGTGCCGCTGACGGACGGCGCATCGAATGCGTTCAGCACGCTCGACTGGGAAGTCGCGCAGCACGTCGCGCAGTCGATCAAGCGCGACCCCGACCACGCGGACGACATCGCGCGCGGCAAGCCGTCGATCGAGCAGATCGACGCGTCGCGGCGCGTGACGTCGATCGCGTTCTACACGACGCTGCTGGCGAATCTGAAGGCGTTCGAATTCGCGCTCGATGCGTTCGAGGAGCGGCTCGTCGAACGCGCGGGCGATTCGGCCCCGAGCTTCCGGCAGGCGCGCGACGCGTTCGAGACGGTGTACCGGCTCGCCGAGCGCTTTGCGCGCGAGCAAGGATATACGGGCAGCGCGCCGCACACGCCGTCGGCGCCGCAGGCCCAGCCCGAACGCATCGAGCCGGTTTTCGGCAATTCGATCCAGACCGAGGAGACTCACGTGCAGCAGCAGACCGCTTCGCGTCCTCCGGTGACGCAGATGATCGCCGGCATCCAGAACCGCGCGCAGGCCGTCGACCAGTTGCGTGCGGTGGCGCGCTATTTCCGTCAGACCGAGCCGCACAGCCCGGTCGCGTATCTCGCCGACAAGGCGGCCGAATGGGCCGACATGCCGCTGCACAAGTGGCTCGAGAGCGTCGTGAAGGACGACGGCTCGCTGTCGCACATTCGCGAATTGCTGGGTGTGAGGCCGGACGAGCAGTCGTGAGCGCCGGGTTGTTGACCTGAGAGCGCGAGCCCAGCGGGTTCGCGGCAGACAAGAACATGGATTGACGCATGAACGTGACCGAACTCGCACAGGCGATTCGCGGCGGCCTGATTCAGCAGGATCGCCTGCTGAAGGCGGACATTCCGTCGTTGCCGAACAATGCGCTCGTGCCGCGCCGCGCCGTGACCTCTTCGGAGCTCGGGCGCGATTTCAGCGTCGAGCTGGACCTGGTCTCCACCGCGAGCGACGTCGAGCTCAAGACGCTGATCGCGAAGCCGATGACGCTGTGGATCCAGCAGGCGGACAAGTCGTATCTTCCGATCAACGGCTATATCCATACGGCGCGTCGGCTTGGCGCGGACGGTAGCTTGTCGAGCTACCAGCTGACTTTCGCGTCGTGGATGCACTTCCTCAAGTTCCGCAGCGACATGCGGTACTGGCAGGACGAGCGTGTCGATACGATTCTGGCCGACGTGTTCGACGCGCATCCTCAGGCCAAGGGGCAGTATCAGTTCGCGTTGTCGAAGCCGCTGCCGTTGCGTTCGTACTGCCGCCAGAGCGAAACCGACTGGAACTTCGTGCATCGCCTGATGGAAGAAGAAGGGCTATTTGGCTTCTGGCGGCACAGCGACGACGGCAACGCGCACACGCTGGTCATTACCGACGACCTGCATGCGGTCGATGAACTGTCGCCGAAAACCGTCAGATTCGACCATTCGGGAGCGGGCACGGAGACTGCGGGTTTCACGCAATGGGCGGCATCGCGGACGTTGCAGAGTACGCTGCACACGACGCGTACCTTCGACTACAAGTCGCCGTCCTCGCCGGGCAATCCGAACGGTACGACGTTGCCGACGAAGGCCGGCCAGGGAGATCTGCCGGATCAGGCGGAAATCTACGAATACACCGGTGCGTATACGTATGCGGGGCAGGATCGCGGCGAACATCTGTCGAAGATTCGTCTCGAGGAGTGGGAGTCGCGCGCGAAGCGCTTCTTCGGCGTGGGCGGCGTGCGGGGGATCGATGCCGGGCGACGCTTCACGCTGGCGGATCACCCCGAGCATGATCGCGATGCCGCGCAAGACCGGGAATTCGCGGCACTGAAGGTGTCGCGGTACATCGAGAACAACCTGCCGATCTCGGACCACGAAGCGAATTTCCCGCACAGTCTGCAGGGACGGCTGGCACAGGTGAAAGCCGGTCATGGCGAAGCGGCTGCATTCGAAGTGGGGCATGACGACGGTTCAGCCGGGTTCTATCTCGTCGAAGTCGAAGCACAACGCGCGGCCGTGCCGTATCGCAGCCCGTTCGAGCACCGGAAGCCCGCGATGCAGCTCGAAACGGCCGTCGTCGTCGGGCCGAAGGGCGAGGAGGTTCATACGGACGAACTGAACCGGATCAAGGTCATGTTCGTCTGGGACCGGCAGAGCGAAGGCCGCGAAAACGCGTCGTGCTGGATGCGCGTCGTGCAGTCGGATACCGGCGGCGGTTACGGCGGCGTCCATATTCCGCGGGTCGGCGAGGAAGTGATGATCGGCTACATCGGCGGGGACTGCGACCGGCCGATCGTGATGCATCGCGTCTACAACGGGGCCGCCAAGCCGCAGTGGCATAGCGACGGGATCCTGTCGGGTTTCCGGTCGAAGGAGTATGCGGGATCGGGTCACAACGAGATGGTGCTCGACGACGCGACCGGGCAGAACCGGGCGCGCCTGTTCAGCAGCAGTGCGAATTCGATGCTGCATCTCGGCTATCTGATCGAGCAGAACGGCAACACGCGGGGCGCGTACCTCGGTTCGGGGTTCGACTTGCGGACAGATGCGTATGGCGCCGTGCGTGCCGGGCAGGGGCTGTATGTCACGACGCATCCGAAGCAGGCGAACAGCCAGCCGCTCGATGTGAGCGAAGCGCAGCAGCAGCTCGTCAATGCGGAAGGGCTGCTGGAATCGATGTCGCAGGTCAGTGAAATGCATCAGGCGGAGAGTCTCGGCACAGGCCACGACGCGCTGAAGCAATTCACCGACGCGACGCAGAACAGCGTGGCGGGCGCGACCTCGGGCGGCAGGACGGCGGGCGGCGGGACCGGTAATGCGAATGCGTTCAAGGAGCCGGTGATGCTGTTCGCGAGCCCTGCGGGGATCGGGATGGCGTCGCAGCAGTCGGTGCATCTGGCGAGCGACCGGCAGACCAATATCGTCAGTGGCGAAAGTACGTTCATTACCAGTGGGAAGTCGCTGATCGCCGGCATCCGGGATCGTATCAGTCTGTTCGCGCAGAACGCCGGGATGAAGTTGTTCGCCGCGAAGGGCAAGGTCGAGGTTCAGGCGCACGCGGACAGTGTCGAGCTTACCGCGCAGAAGGCCGTGAAGATGGTGTCGGCGACGGAGAATGTCGACGTGGCCGCCAAGCGGGAGATCCTGCTGACGTCCGGCGGCGCCTATATCCGGATCAAGGGCGGCAACATCGAGATTCATGCGCCCGGGAAGATCGATTTCAAGGGTGCCCAGCACCAGTTCAGCGGCCCGACGAGCATGCCGTATCCGCTGCCCGCGATGCCGGGCGGTACGTGCAAGCAATGCGTGCTGAATGCACATAGCGGGCGCGAGTCGATGGTCGAGGCGGATTGATGGACGAAGTCAACGATACGGGCGAAGCCATCGAGGTGGCCGCGGATCTGCCGAATCCGCGCGAGCCTGAATGGCCGGTATTCCTCGAGACACTGAAGGCATCGCTGGAGCGCAAGGCTGACGACGGTAGAGCGATGAAGCTTTACGTGCTCGTCGATACGCGCGGTTATCAGGAGTTGGACACGCAGCTTGCAGCCGTGCGCGGGCTGCGTCATGCGTCGCTTTGGGCCGATACCGGGCTGGAGGCCTATACGGATATCGCACCGTACCTGATCGCGTTCGACCGGCACGCGCTCGACGACGAGAACACCGAGCAGCATCGCGTGCTGCGGCAACTGTGGCTGGACGCGGTCGATCTGCATGCGGTGACGTGGTTGTGCTCGGCGTGGTCGTTCGATGCACTCGACGCGCATCTGCGCCAGTACGTGAAGTACACGTTGCCGAATGGCCGCGCGTACTACCTGTTCTTCTTCGACAACCATGTGTTCGGGCGGCTCCGGCAGGTGTGGAGCGATGCGCAGGCGCGGCAGTTCGTTGCGCCGTTCGACGAGATTCGCTACCGCGATCGGCGGCTTGAGGAAGTCGTGTGGCGTAATGACATGCCGTTGATCGAAGGCACGGCGTTGGCCGGCGATGCGCCGGGCTTGAGCGAGCAGCAGCATGCGCAGTTGATCGAACTCGGGTATCCGGACAAGCTCGTGCTGAAGTTTCGGGAGACGATGGCGGCCGTGGTCGACCATCTGTCCGATGCGCAACTGTATGACCAGGTTGTCGAGCAACTCGATCGTGCAACTGCGCGCGGAATCGCCGAAGAAGCGGAATTGCAGTGCTACGTGATGACGGGCGTGCTGGTTGGGCCCCGGTTCGACGAACATCCGGCGGTACGGGCGTGCCTGGGGGCCGTGGCTCATGGAGAGACGACGCTCAATGACGCGCTGGCGACGATCGACGACGCGACGTGGGATGCGATTCGCGATGCGCACGAGCGGGAATTGCTGGAGGTGCACAGTGGCGTGGCGTAAGTCGGTGGCGGTGGTGTGCCTGTTCGCGATGGCCTTGAGCGCATGCGGCAAGTCGGAGCCGGTGTATAGCGGGATTTCGGTGATGGGCCGGAATTATCTGCCGTACAACATGGACGGGTTTACCGTGACTGACGCGTATGGAAACAAGGCCCACGGTGGGGGCGACGATCCGCCCGGCGCAGGCGGGGGGAGTTTGAAGTGCTGCTACAAGCTCAAGGGCACGGAGTTTGTCGTCGAGTGGAACTACTACGATGTCGACCAGTGGCATAAGGGTGACGAGCGGATGTTCCGTGGCGACGCGAAGGTATCGATGTCACCGTCGCAGTCCCCCGACGATGTTGGTGCCCGGATTCTCGAAGTGCACTTCTTTCCGGATCGGCACGTTGAGCTCCAGTTCCCCGGCGAGATGCTGGATGACGATCGATTGCCAATGGTCGATGTCGTCAGGTGGATGAAGCATTTTCAGGCTCGGCTAGACAAGCGATACGACGAACGCGAGGACCAGCAGTTTCGTCGCGTTGCGCGCGTCGTTGCGGCGGCATGGTTGAAATACCGGCTGATTGATCTCGATGATTTGAAGCAGTACGCGTACTACGACTTGCTGGTGAATAGTCGATTCGATGCGCATCCGGAGGTTCAGCGCATCCTGCAGTCGGTCGCCAGCAAGCCCGGGATGTTCGCGCAATCGATGCAATCGCTGCCGAAGAGCGTATTGTCCGCGTTGACGAACGACGAGTTCGAAGCGGTGGTGGTGCCGGCGATACCCGATGGCTTGTTGCCGTCACCGCGTGCAGAGGATGCACGGCGTGGCTGATCGTATCGGGCGCGTCTCGTATGAAATTTTCGATGTGGACGAGCGGGATTGATGACACGTGGACGTCGGCGCGATTGACGCGCGGCGACGGAAATAGGTGCGGCGCGCTTAGTGGCTTGTCGCTGAGGATATTCGGATGGTTGGGGCTGGTCGATGTTGGCATGGCGGGTCGGTCGCGATTCGGAAGGGAAACATCAATGAATAGAGCAATGAGGGTGTCGAGTCTGGCGAGTCGTGTTCTGGCAGGGTGCTTGCTCGCGGTGGCCATGACCGCATGCGGGAAGTCGGAGCCGACCTACAGCGGGATTTCGGTCATGGCCCAGAACTATCTACCCTATAACCTGGACAAGTTCACGATCGTTGACGCATACGGCAACAAGGCTAGTGGCGGTGGCGACAGCATGCCGGGCGGTGGCGGGGGCGTTACTTGCTGCTATCAACTCAAGGGGACCGTTTTCACGGTCAAGTGGGACTACTACGATGTTGACCAGTGGCATAAAGGCGACGAGCAGACGTTTCATGCCGAAGCAACGGTCGCGTTGCCTCCGTCAAAGGTTCCGAAGAACGTAGGGACACGAATTGTCGCGGTTCATTTTTATCCGGATCGTCACGTTGAACTTCAGTTTCCCGCTGCGCCAATGGATGATTCCCGCATTCCGATGATCGACGTGTCTCACTGGATATCGAGTCACTACCAGGAGCAGTTGAACAAGCGCTACGACGAGCGCGAGGATCAGCAGTATCGGCGCATCGTTCGCGTCCTTTCTGCAGCGTGGTTGAAGTACCGGCTGACTGAGTCTGATGACTTGAAGCAGTACGCATACTACGACTTGCTGGTGAATAGTCGATTCGATGCGCATCCGGAAATTCAGCGAGTCTTGAAAGCGGCTGCCCATCAACCCGGCGCGTTCGCAACTTCGATGCGATCTCTATCAAGAAACGTGTTATCTGAGTTGACGAACGACAACTTCAATGCGGTGACCGTCCCGGCGATTCCAGACGGCTTGCTGCCGCCGTGGCGTACGAGGGAGGCAGCACGGGAGCAGTCGACATACCGGATGTAACGGCAGAGTGGATGCCAAAGCGGCCGCTGTTCGAATTGACGAACGACAATATTGAGCTAGTCGACAGGTCGCCGTGTCGTCGACGGCATCTTGTCGCGGCTATGTGAAGAGAATGCTTATGCCTGATCGCATGCAACACACTGCACTGAAATTCCATGCGGCTGTTCCCGGCCGCCACACCATGCGCACGGCTGGCGGACGGTTGTCCGCTGCATTGCGAGTCGCCGCGGTGAGCTTGCTGTTCGTGTCGATGGCGGCATGCAGCAAGTCTGATCCGACCTACGCGAGCATTTCAACAGAGGCACTGAACTACCTGCCGTACAACCTTGTTCGGTTCACGATTACCGATCAGTTTGGCAACAAGGCACGCGGAGGTGGTGATCTGGAGCCCGGGGCTGGGGAAGGCAGCATCGCCTGCTGTTACTTGCTGAAAGGCACCGATTTCAAGGTTCAGTGGACGTATTACGATGCGGACGACTGGCGGCCGGGCGAGCAGGTGAAAAAACAGCAGGCGGAGGCGGCTGTCTCGTTGCCGCTGACCAAGGCGCCGGATTCGATCGGCTCGCGCATTCTCGAGGTTCACTTCTACCCCGATCGTCATGTCGAACTGGCTTTTCCCGGCGAGATGCTGGGAAGTACGCGATTGCCGATTGTGGAGGTTTCGCGTGACCTGACGAAAAGATACGGAAAGCGGCTCGACAAGAAATACGAGGACAACGATGCCCAGTCGCATCGCCGGATTTCGAGAGCCGTTGCGGAGGCTTGGCTCAAATACCGCTTCACCGATCGCAGCGACCTCGAGCAATACGCGTATTACGCGCTTCTGGTGAATCCGCGGTTCGACGCCCACCCGGAAGTGCAGAAACTCATCCAATCGAGCAAGGGGAAGCCGGGCGCATTCGCGAAGGCGGCGGCAACCCTGCCGCCGACGGTTGCTAGGGACCTTGGGCAGAACCGATTCCAGGCGGTTGCGGTGCCGTCGATTCCTGCGGGGCTGGTGCCGCCCCCACGTGAGGAGAATAGCAATGGCCGGAGCTAACGATCGAAACGCAATTCGACTCGATCCGGATGATGCTACGCCGCAGAGCGTTCGCATGGCAGTCGACAAGATGGCGGCTGACAACTATCCGAAGGGGGACTGTCTGCCGTGTGGGGCAACGATCCGTATCGGCGTATTCTTCGATGCGTTCGGTCGCAGCAAGGACGAAGACGATCCGGATAGCGGACTGTACTCGAACATCTCGCGTCTTTTCGATGCGCACCGTACCAACATGGACGTCGACCGTCCCGTGAATCAGTTCTGGTTCCGACTTTACTATTCGGGCCTCGGTACGGACCTCAACGCGGATGCCAAATCGAACGACTGGCTCAATGCCGGCCTCGCTGCGGCGAACATGGTCGGCAAGAATGCGCTCGCCGCAGCAAAAGGCGTGGCAGAGTCGGTCGCACGCGTGAACCAGCCGATCAAGCAACTGGATGTGAAAAGTCGCGCGACGACGGCAGCGAAGCAGTCCGCTGCAGAGTTTTCGTTTCGGCCGATGCTGAATGCTTTCAACGATTTCAAGAAAGACATCCAGAACATTCCTCGAACCGCGCGCCGCATCGCGAATGTGCTGGACGCATCGCCGGAGCGGATATGGGAGCGCACGAAGGCGGGCGGCATCGCGGTGTTTCGGAACGCGAAGAACGATCTGAAGCATAATCCGCTCAAGATCGTGCAATCGACAGTCCGTCAGGTCATTACGGGAATCGCGATCGAAAACGTACCGATCGTGCGTGATTCGCAAGTGATGAGCGTCTACTTCGGTACTGGCGTCGATTCACGGCTCGTCGCCGCGCAGGACCAGCTGGAAAAAGCGGTCGAGGCGGTCAAGGGACAGATGTCGAAGATTCGAAAGATCGAAGTATCAGTGTTTGGCGCAGACCGC
The DNA here is from genome assembly GCF_902833095.1 of Burkholderia sp. BCC1208. NCBI lineage: Bacteria > Pseudomonadati > Pseudomonadota > Betaproteobacteria > Burkholderiales > Burkholderiaceae > Burkholderia > Burkholderia sp. BCC1208. Next base: position 451,602 of record NZ_CADFDY010000004.1, read on the forward strand.
GGCTGCGTGCTCGCGCGCGCGTTCGTCAATGATCTGGCTACCAAGTACAAGCGCCGGGACGATCAGGATCTTGCGCTCGATGGCATTTCGCTTGAAATAAAATTCGTCGGTTTGCTGGATGCGGTGTCGTCGATCATGTCGGAAGAGGCTGGCGAGATTATCGGCATCCTTCCGTTTCTCGGGACCATCAAGCCGAATTACAAGGACCGGTCGCTTGCCGTGCCGGCGAGTGTCCAGCGATGCGTGCATTTCGCCGCCGCTCACGAGATGCGCATGTACCAGCGTCTCGACAGCCTGGAAAAGACCCGCGCCGAGCAGCGGCTCTATCCGGGAACGAGCAGCGATGTAGCGGGCGGTTCGCTGCATGGCTCGTTAGGCTTCAATGCGGAGCTGATGCGTGTTCCGCTCAGGGACATGCTGTTCGAAGCGCTCAAGGCCGGCAGTGCGCTCCTCGACATGGAAACGCTGGCCAAGCGGAGACCTGACGTATTCAGCCGCTTCTCGATTGCGACGCCGATCACCTATGAAGGCAAGCAATACAAGATCAAGGCGCTTGTCGATGCGTACCGCAAGGTCGTTCCGGATACGCAAGGCGTGAACTTTCTGCCGCATGCGGAGGTATTTCTGCGCTGGATCGCCATGCGGTACCAGGATCCGGAATTCCGTCATTCCGTGACCGACCCAGCGACCGAGTGGCGCAAGGACGTCGAAAAGGCCGACTACGACCGACGTGACGCAAAAGCGAAGCTCGACTGGGCAATGATGGGCAGCAAGCGGATGGACACGCCCGAGATCCAGAAGCTGAAGCTCGCGAAGCAGGTGGCGGATAAGCGTTACAACGATCTATGGAAGGACGTCCCGCCAAGCAACTACACGACGGTCTGGCAGCGCCTCGATAACGAGGCGAAGGAGATGACTGGCAAGTGGGAGAAAATGCGACCGGAATACGAGGCACGGCAACAGCGCCGCTTCGTGCAGTCGTTCAACAACAAGCTTACCTATACGCCGCTGTTCCTCGCGCCGGCGCTTGCAAGCCACGTCGAGCTGAAGGAGGACGAAATTGCACTCGTCAAGGCTTGGCAGCAGGGGTATGCGGGAAAGAACCCGCTTCCGTCCGAGGTGATGGCGCTGTTCGACATGCTTGTTCACGATACGTTGCTGACGAGCTGGCAGGATCACGTGCTCGCACCATCACTGTACTTCAGGACACGGGACAAGGACGTGTTCGGAACGACGAATTACGCGAAGGAAGACGAGCAGCGCAGGAACGACGATCTCACCGCCGAACGGGTCGAACAGGCGAGCAAGCAGAGTCAGCAATGGGCGAGGGGCTACAAGGGGACGCCCCCTACGCGTTGACGTTATTGCACGACGTGCATCGCTTTCCGCATAGCTAACGCCCCCGATCGTACGGGGGCGACTCACTGCGAGCCGCCCCGCCACCTCGCTGCCCCACCATCCGCCGTATCATTCGGCGCGATCGGCTGATCCGGCCCGACGCCCATCGTCGTCATCTGCTGCGGCGGAATGCTCTTCGTGATCAGGTAACCCTTCACCGCATCCGCGCGCGCCTGGCTCAGCGCGATGTTCGACGTCCGGTTCCCCGAGTTGTCGGTGTGGCCGATGATGTCGACCGTGCGGTTCTGCATCTTCGCGAGCGCGGCCGCCATTCAGTTTCTTGGTGGGCTTCTGGGCTCCAGCCAGGGATGTTCGCAAGATCGATGCAGTCGCTATCGAAAAATGTACCGTCTGCGGTGACGAGCGGCAGGTTTGAGCCGGTCGTCGTGTCGATGATTCTCGATGGGCTGATACCGTCGCCACATGCGGACGCTGCGCGGCATGGCTGATTGCATCGAGAGCAGTTCGGGCAACGAGAGACGGACTCGTCTGACGACACGAGTGAGCGAAACCAATGCAATCTATACGTCGGCAGGGCATGCGGGCAATATTCGGAAGGAAAACTCAATGAGTAGAGCAATGAGATGTTCGAGTATGGTGAGTCGCGTGCTGGCGGGGTGTTTCCTCGTGGCCGCCGTGGCGGCATGCAACAAGTCGGAGCCGACGTATAGCGGTGTTTCGGTTACCGCTCACAACTATCTGCCGTACAACATAGATGGATTTACGATCAACGATGCTTCCGGAAACAAAGCAAGCGGAGGGAATAGCTTGCCGGGTGGCGTAGGGGGGGTGACTTGTTGCTACAAGCTCCAAGGTACCGAGTTCACGGTCAAATGGAATTATGTCGACGTCGACCAGTGGCACAAAGGCAACGAGGAAACGCTTCACGCCGAGGCAAAGGCTACGTTGTCTCCGTCGCAGGTTCCGGAGAAGATCGGTGATCGAGTTCTCGAAGTTCACTTCTATCCGGATCGTCACGTCGAGCTTCAGTTTCCTGGCGCGCTGATGGATGAATCGCGCATTCCGATGATCGATGTGTCACGTTGGATATCGAGTCACTACCAGGAGCAGTTGAACAAGCGCTACGACGAGCGTGAGGATCAGCAGTTTCGTCGCATCGTTCGCGTCGTTGCATCTGCGTGGTTGAAATACCGTTTGACTGATCGTGATGATTTGAATCGGTACGCGTATTTCAGTTTGCTCGTCAACGATCGATTCGATGCGCATCCCGAGGTCCAGCGCATCTTGCAAAGCACAGCAGGCCGGTGGGGCGCATTCGCGACTTCGATGCAGGCACTGCCGAAGAGCGTTCTGTCCGAGTTGAGAAGCGATGAATTCACGGCGGTGGCTGTGCCGCCCATTTCCGCAGGCCTGTTGCCGCCGCCGCGGGTGGTGAACGAACGGCGCGGTTGGAAGGAAAACATCAATGAATAGGGCCGTGGATTTTTCGAGGTCGGCGAGCCGCGTAGTGGCAGGGTGCCTGTTGGTGACGACCATGGCAGCATGCGGCAAGTCGGAACCCGCGTATAGCGGGATTTCGGTGATCGGCCGGAATTATCTGCCGTACAACATGGACGGTTTCACCATTACCGATGCATATGGAAACCAGGCGAGCGGCGGGGGGAGATGATCCACCCGGTGCTGGTGGAGGAAGCGTGGCATGTTGCTACAAGCTCAAGGGAACTGAGTTCACGGTCCGGTGGAGGTACTACGATGCGGATCGTTGGACACAGGAGGACTCGCATATGCAGCAGAGCGAGACGAAGGTCGTGATGTCGCCTTCGCCCATTCCCGGCGAGGTTGGAAGTCGTGTTCTCGAAGTTCATTTTTACCCCGATCGTCACGTCGAGCTTCAGTTTCCCGGTGGACTTCTGGACGATTCACGCGTTCCGATCGTCGAGGTGTCGCGATGGATGGTCACTCACTATCAAACGAAACTCGACGAGAAGTTTGACGACACGGATGGACAGTCGCATCGACGCGTCGCTCGCATCGTTGCTGGCGCATGGCTGAAATACCACCTGACCGATCGGAGCGATCTCGAACAGTACGCGTACTACAGCTTGCTTGTGAACAAGCGGTTCGATGCGCATCCGGAGATTCAGCGAGTCTTGCAGACGGCCGCTGCTCAGCCGGGTATGTTTGCAAAGTCGATGCAGTCGCTATCGAAGAATGTACTGTTTGCGTTGACGACCGACAGGTTTGAGCCGGTCATTGTGCCGACGATTCCTGATGGGCTGATACCGCCGCCACATGTGGAGAAGAAGCAGCATGGGAGAGATGCTCGGGCTCGGGATTGACGTTCGAGCGGCAATTGGCAAGTGGGCAAGCATGATCAAATCGACATACGCCGTGGTGCCGCACGAGACAAGGACGAATTCGGTTCGTCCGATTTCGAAAAGGAAGCAAAGAAGCGCAAGAAGGGCGATCTTGCCGCCGCACGTATTGACCAGGTGGCCAAGCAGAGCGAGGAGTGGGCGCGGGACTACAATGGCGGCGCGACACCGTCCCATTGACGGCGGCCGTTAACCGAAAACGGGCGGCGCATTGCTGCTGCCGCCCGCATCGGATCGCACACCGGCTCGCGATGGAGCCAGCTGCGGCTCGCCTACTGCCCCACCCGGAACTCGATCCTCCGATTCCTCGCCCTTCCCTCCGCCGTATCATTCGGCGCGATCGGCTGATCCGGCCCGACGCCCGTCGTCGTCATCTGCTGCGGTGGAATGCTCTTCGTGATCAGATACCCCTTCACCGCATCCGCACGCGCTTGGCTCAGCGCGATGTTCGAAGTCCGGTTCCCCGAGTTGTCGGTGTGGCCGATGATGTCGACCGTGCGGTTCTGCATCTTCACGAGCGCGGCCGCCATCTGGTCGAGGATCAGCTTGCCCTGTGGCGTCAGCGTCGCGCTGCCGGTCTCGAACTCGATCGTCCGGTTCGCGAGCGTCTGATCGAGCACCCCCTGTTCGGACGCCGACACGCGCAGCCCGTTCTTGATCGTGTACGTCGGGTTCAGCGTGTTGGCCATGTCGCTCGCGAGCTGCTGGCGCTGCGCTTCGTTGTGCACCTCGCCCTTCATCTCGATCTGCGTGCCGTTGATCTTCAGCTGACCCTTGCTGATCTGCTTGAGCTGCGCGCCGAGCAGCTTCTGCACGTTCGCGCTCCAGTTCGGCGGCGTCGCGACGTCGCCCACCTCGATCTGGTCGACGACGTTCGTCGCGCCGTAGGTATCGCGCAGCTTCTGCAGCACGGACGCCTTGGTCGCTTCGTCGGGCACCTTGCCGCCGACGACCACCTGGCCGGGCGCCGCGTTCGCGGGCGGCGGCGTGAGGGTACCGGCCGTGCCGTGCACCACCGTGCCGGACGCGCCCCCGGCGTTCGAGCCGGCCTGCGGCAGCGCGGTCGTCGCGACCGAGCCGTTGCCGACCGGCGTGACGGTCGCGCCGGTGTTCTGCGCGAAGGCCGCGCCGCTCGCGACGAGGCCGGCCGCGAACAGCGCGGCGAGGGCGGTCGAAACGCCTGCGCGTCGTGCGTGATTCATGCGATGCATCCCGTCAGCCTCCGATGAACGCTTCGCGGAACGCGTCGATGGCGACGCGCAGCGAGAGTTGCGGTTGGTCGAGGTAGCTGACGAGCTTGCTGATCTGATGATCGTTTTGCGCATGGGCGTCGATCCACTCGGGATCGTCGATGTCGATGTTGTGGGCGGCGTAGGTCTGCGGGTCGACGACGCTCAGCAGCGTTTTCGCCGACGCGCCGTTGAAGCCGATGACGAGCCGTTCGCGCTCGGCGATCGAGCCGATGAAGATCGCGAGCTCGAAGTCGGCCTGCGCGACGAACGGCGCGATCAGCTCGAGCCAGAACGCGGCGACGAGGCTGCGGTAGAACGGATCCACCGGCAGCGGCAGCGTGAGGCCGCGCTCGATGTGCGACGAGCCGCTCTGCATCACCGGCCGCAGCAGCGAGCCGAGCGCGAGCATCGCGCCGCGCAGCCGCACCGGATGACCGCTTTCGAGCAGCATCTCCTGCAGGCCGTACAGCGACTGGTGTTCGACGAAATCGTTGAAGGTGCCGTCATGCGACGTGCCGGGGCCGCCGATGTCGATCGGCACCTGCGTGTCGCCGAGCGCCTGCAGCGCGCCGGGCGGCTCTTCCTTGCCGAGCAGCGGCGGGATCTGCGTGGCGACGCGCGACCACAGCCGAGCGAACGCGAGCGGGCTGCGCGCGAGGAACGCGAGTGGCCGGTCGACCTCGAGCGCGGTTGCGCCGAGGAACGGGAAGCGGCGCATCGACACGTCGTGGCTCGCGACCATGTGGCCCGCGATCGCGAGCTTGCTGCGCGAGCCGAGGAACGCGAAATGCATCGGCTTCGCGTCCTCGTAGACGATCTTCCAGCGCGGGTCTTCCGCGAGCAGCTCCAGCGCTTGCGCGATCCAGCGATCGAGCGTCTGCAGCAGCTGCGGGTTGTGCGCGCTCTTCACGAAGTCGCCGCGCGACGGAATCTTGCCGAAGTAGGCGATTTGCGCCTGTACGGTTTGCGTCATTGCGCCCTCTGTGCATTCGTTGCGTTGGCGGCCGCGACGGCCGGTGCTGCGCCCGGCGTGCCGGTGCTGGACGTGCCGGTACCGGACGTGCCGGTGCCGGACTGCGTCGCGTTCTGCGCGGCGCCCGCGCTCGCGTCGGCGACCGACGACGGCAGCTGCAGGCCGCGCAGGCTCTGCTGCTGCGGCTGGTCGCCGCCGCCGGTTGACGCTTGCGACGTGCTGATGATGCGCATCGTCACCGACACGTTCACGCTGCCCTGTGCCCACGTCAGGTCGAAGGTGCCGTCCGGACGGCGCTTGCGCTGCGCCGAGTTGATCAGCTTCTCGAGACCGTAGCGGCCCGGCTCGTTGACGAGCTGCACCGTGCGACCGTCGAAGGTCGTCGCGGACAGCGTCGCGCCCGGCGAGCCCTGCGGGTTCGGCCACACGAAGTTGGTCCACTGCGGCGGCGTGTTGCGGTAGCGCAGTTGCTGGCCGTCGATCGCGATCGTGTATTCCGTCGTGCCCGTGCTCGGTTGCGGCAGGATCTGGAACACGGTCTGCGGCTCGGCCGACGCGGCCGCGCTGCCGGCCGCGCCGCCCGCGAGCGGCGCGACCCAGCGGGCGAAGCCGTTCGTGAAGTCCGGCGTGAGCCCGATGCCCATGTCGCCCCACGTGCGGGCGGCGAGCGTGTCGCCGCGGCGCACCGCGAGCGGCCCGAGCGTCGTGCCGACGAACTTCGCGATCGAGCCGTCCGGACCGAACACCTGCGCGATCTCGCCGGCGCCGGCCTCGACCTTCGCGTTCGCCGCGAACGGGTACTTCGTCGCGAGCGAGCTCTGGAACGGCTGGTAGACCTGCGCGTTCCACACCTTGTTGACCTCGGCGCTGGCCGGCTGGATCACGACCGCGAACGCCTGCATCAGCGGCCGCACCAGCAGCGGACGCAGCGACTTGCGTTGCGAATCGGTCAGGCCCGTCAGCATCTGCTCGTCGACGAGCTTCAGCGAATCGGCGAGTTCCGAACCGCTGCCGTCGAGCGTCTGCTGCATCAGCTGGCGCGCGCCCGGGCCCGGGTCGCCCTGGTTCTTGATCACGTTGAAGCGCGTGCGGACCTTCGACAGCGACTCCATGTAGCCCTTCAGCATCGACGTGCCGTCATGCGTCGCGACGATCCGCGCGAGCCCGACGAACTCCTGGCCGATCGGACCCATCGGCACCTCGGCCGGATTGCCGTTGATGTCGATGTTGGCCGCCGCCACCTGGCCGGCCTGCGAGCGCGAGAACAGTTGCTTGACCCAGTTCACGACGCCCGTCTGCGCCTTCTTGATCGTCACGTTCGCGAGCGACGGGTTGTCCCACGACGTCTGGTCGTACGCGGTCTCGAGGATCTTGCGGATCGGCGAATCCTGCGGGTCGCCGAGGCGGTTCATCCCGTCGACGGCCTGGCCGAAGCTGGTGAAGCCCTGTACCGCGATGCCCTGCATGAACTTCTGCCAGTGCTGCGCGTACTCGGTCTTGTACATGCCGACGAGCGTCTTCTGGATCTGCTCGGGGCTGCCCTCGAGCGTCAGGTCGTCCTGCGTCGACGTGTTGAGCACCCAGTCCTTCGCCTGCAGTTCCTTGGTCGCCGCATCGCGGATCGCCGGCTGCACGTAGTCGAACCACGCTTCGCGCGTGAACGTGCCCGGAATCGCGTAGCTGCCTGCCACGAGCCCCTGGTTGCCGTCGCCGACGATGCGCGCGATGGTCATCGGCGCGAAGCGGGTCGACGCGCGGGCCTTGATTTCCTCGTAGACGCGCTGGCGGGCCGGCATGCCGCGCACCACGCGGCGCAGGTTCTCGCGGGTCTGGTCGACGAGCGCGAGGTTCGCGTCGATCATCGGCCAGTCGTCGTCGTTCACGCGCGACAGGTAGAACGAGATCATGCGCTCGGCGCTCCGGATCATCTCGTCGCGCGGCATGTTGCCGCGATTCGTCTCGAGCCAGCCGCGCCAGAAGCGGGCGAGCTGGTCGGTCAGGTGCGCCTGTTCGACGTGGCGCTTGTCGGACAGCATCAGGTACGTCTTCAGCGCGTTGTAGGCGTCCTGCACGTTGGTCGGCGACGCGTCGCTGTAGAGGCCGCCCTGCGGCGCGGCCGCCTGCTGCGGGGCGGCGGCCGGCGCGGCGGCCGACGCGGCCAGCACGGCGCCGGCCTGCGGCGCGGCGCCTGCCGCGTTCGTCGAGACCGGCAGCGTGCCGCCCTGCACGGCGCCCGATTCGGGCGGGCGCGTCATCGGCACGAGCTGGTCGGGGTGCGCGTTCACGTCCTTCATGAACGACGCGAGGTTCTGCGAGACCGGCGCCAGCAGGATCTGGCGCACGCCGTTGTAGTACTCGGTCAGCAGGTGCTGCTCGAGACGGTCGCCCTGGTACAGGCCGAGCGACACCGACATCGGCTTGTCGCGGCGGAACTGTTCGAGCTGCTCGATCCGGTCCTCGAGGATGTCCATCGCCTGCAGGCGCGACTGCAGGTCGTTGCGGCCTTGCTGCAGGCGCGTGACGTTGTCGAGGTCGGCCTGCACGTTCGCGACGAGCTGCTGGTTGCCGATCGTCGACCAGGTCCAGCCGCCGAGCGCGAGCGCGAGCGCCGCGACGAAGCCGAAGAAGGTCGCGTAGCGCAGCCGCGTCTTGGTCGGGCTCGCAAACTGGCGCACCGTCTGACGATCCGCGAAGATCACCTTCGAGAACAGATCGCGCAGGAAGAAGCCGTTCTTCGAGAACGCGCTGTGCGGCTTCGGCAGCGCGCTTCCGTCGAGGCCGAAGCGGTGCGCGATGCGCTGCGCGGCCGTGCTGTTGGTTTCGCCTTCCTGCAGCGCGCTGGTGAAGTAGAAGCCGCGGAAGATCGGCTTGTACTGGAACGGGTTGTTCTCGAACAGCGTCGCGAGGAACGCGCGCAGCGACGGCTTGATCGTCGAGAATTCGAGCGGGAAGCTCAACTGGCCCGGCGACAGCTGGTTGCCGCGCGACAGCGACAGCTGCGCGACGCTGATTTCCTTCAGCCCTTCGTAGAGTTCCTCGAAGTGCGTGTCGAACTGCGCGACGACGTCACGCTTGTCGTCGGGTTCGTAGGGCAGGGTGGCGCCCCACACGCGGTCGTACTCGTGCTTGTCGCTGCTGCTGAAGAATTCGGTGAAGCCGGTGATCAGGTCGGCCTTCGTGAACATCACGTAGACCGGCGCGAACACTTCCAGCTTTTCCGTCAGCTCCTGAACGCGCTGGCGGAGGTTCTTCGCGAGGTTGATCGCGAATTCGGGGCGGTTGCCGGTGAGTTCGGCGATGCTCGCCGTGACGATGATGCCGTTGATCGGCGCCTTCGGACGGTAGCGCTTGAGCAGCCCGAGGAAGCCGAGCCATTCGCTGCGGTCTTCCTCGTGCACCGAATAGCGGCCGGCCGTGTCGAGCAGGATCCCTTCGGTCGTGAAGAACCAGTCGCAGTTACGCGTGCCGCCGATGCCGTGGATCACGGCGCTGTTCTTGTCCGCGAACGGGAACTGCAGGCCGGAGTTGAGCACGGCGCTGCTCTTGCCCGCGGCCGGGTTGCCGATCACGATGTACCACGGCAGCTCGTACAGCGCGGAGCCGCCCGACACCTGGCCGATCTTCGACGTCTTGATCGTCTTCACCGCATCCGACAGGCGCGTGCGCAGCACGTCGAGATCGGCCGTCTTCGCGTCCGGCGCGAGCGCGGCGGCGGCCGGTGCGGCGATCTTGCCGGTTTCCGCCTGCTCTTCCAGCACCTGGCCGAGCTGCTGGTTCGCGCGCTTCACGCGCCAGCGGCGCCACAGCGCGACGACGAGCCACAGCGCGAGGACCGCCGCGAATGCGATCGCCGCCCACAGGAGCGGCAACTGCAGCATGTCGGCGACGATGAACAGGATGGCCGCTAGCGCGACGATCCCGACGATCGAGAGCGTACGCGGATGAGTCAGCACGTTGAGGATGCGTTGCATAGGACGTTCAGGTTCCGGTGCGATTCGGTGAGGCGACGCAGGCGCGCCGAGCGGCAAGGGTGGCGCCGCGATGTGTCGCCATGCTGTCAAACGGGATGAAGGAGGAGGCTGGCATCAACGCGCTCGCGGCATCGGAGAAGGCGCGCGCATTAACGAAAGGACGCTGTGAGATTTAAAACGGAAGCGGCGGCCGGAAAAAATCGCGCACCGGAATGCCCGATTGTTTGCGCCGCCCAGATCGTTTCCTGCCGGGTGATTAAAAAGCCCCATGCCGCCCTCATTATTTCTTGTCCGGCAGCCCTGGCTAGCTGCCGCGTCCCAGTTTAAAACCGGGTTTATGGTATTCCACGTGCCCGAGATCCATCATTTTCCATCGGCCGCCCCAGGTCAGGCCGACTTGCTCGGCGACCTGGCCGTACAACTGGTAGCCGCGCATCGCCCACGGATCTTTCTCGGAAATGACCAGCTTGCCGTCGCGCAGGAATGCGTTATCGGCCGCCAGCCCGAATTGGTGATAACTCTGGAAGGCTGCCGCGTTGGTCACGTTGCTGCCCATCTGTGCCAGCCGGTTCTGCCGTTCCGGGCTCCGGTAACCTTCCAGCAACGCCATTTCATAACCGTGCTGTTCGTGCATGATCTTGTAGACCAGCAGCAAACGCGTACGGAAATCCGGGTCCAGCAGGTTCCAGTCGCGGCTCGCATCCTTCAGCGCCGGGCGGACCTGTTCGACTTCCTTGGTGGCGAAGACTTCCGGCGGCAGCGGCGGGGGCGGCACGAGTTGCTCGCCCTGCAGCAACGCGGCGATTTTCTCGTCGGGCACGCGCGCCGTGTCGTCGTACTGGAACAATTGCCGGCCGCGTAACGCAATGGCGACCAATGGCGGCGTCGCAAGAATACCTGCCGATACCATAATCATCAAGCGCCGCCGAACCAGTAAATTTTGCACATCGCTTAATGCGCCGCGCGTCGCGCTTGCCGATTTAACAATCTGACTCCGCGTGCGCGCGGCGCGATCGTTCGCACGACGCGTAAGGCGGCCGTGAAACTGGGCGACGGATTCAAAAACGGTCGCGCGGATACCCGGTAAAAGCAACAGTGCCGCGACGGCGACGGCAAGGGCGAAATAGGCGACGAGTGCGACGGCTATCAACGAAATCCCCGGAAATTGGAATTGATTGTGTTTTGCAATGCTTGCTCTTAGAATCAGGCTGCTTCGAGAGGCCGGGCTATATTATCGCGGTGAATTAAACCAGGATTCAATGAGACGCTGAATGAGTGCGCCGGAAAATTCAAATTCGAAAACTCCGCCCAGCCTGCTGTCCGATACTAAACCGGCAGGCGAGGGAGGACCTCGGCAGTCGCGCATTCTCGCGGATCTGGAAGGGCGTGTCACGCCGCCCGCCGAGCCGCCGCGCCGTTCGCTGAAGGCGCCGATCGCCGCCGTGGTGGCGTTGGTCGTGGCCGTCGGCGGCTGGGGCGCATGGCGCATGCAGCAGTCGTCGGGCGAACGGCCCGCGGTCGTCGCGGCTGCGCCCGCACCCGCGGCGGCTGCGCCGGACAAGGCCGCACCGGCCAGCGGCGCCGCCGTACAGGTCGCGCAGAACGGCGCATCCGCCGCGTCGGCCGTGCAACCGGCCACGATCGTCAACGACGATTCGGCGTCCCAGGCCGTTGCATCGGCTTCGGCCGCGTCTGCCGCGGACAACAGCCGCCTGTCGCGCGCGCTTGCCAACGGCGCCGACGACGCATCGGGCGCGGCCACGGCCGGCGCAGCCGCAACGGCGGCGGCCGCCGCGGCGGCGACGGCCAAGACGGCGAAGGCCGACGCGTCGAAGAGCACGAAGGTCGCCGCGCACGGCAAGGCCGACACGAAAGCCGAGGCGAAGGCCGACACGAAGGCCGAAGCCCGCAAGCATCGCAAGGAACAGCAGGCCGAGCTCGCGCAGGCGAAGAAGCGCCGCGACGCGACGCCGACCCGAACCGCGAAGGCGGGCGGCAAGGACGATCCGGATGCCGATCTGCTCGCCGCGCTCGTCGCGCGCACGAAGCCGGCCGACAAGAAACTCGCCGCGCAGAAGGGGCAGGCCGTGCCGACCAAGACGGCGGCGGCGACCGGCGGCTCGCTGGCGTCGCGCGTGAAGGAGTGTTCGGAGCGCGGTTTCTTCGAGGATCAGCTGTGCCGCTGGCGCGTGTGCGACGGCCACTGGGGCAAGGATCCCGCGTGCCCGAGCGCCGCGCAGTCGGAGACGCGGCAGTAACGCGTGCCGCGCACGCCGCGATGTCTTTCCCGTCAGCGCCGCCCAATGGGCGGCGCGTTGTTTTCGGGGCAAGGAGCGGCTGCCGGTAGGATGCCGCGTGACACTGTCACGAGCGCGTCACGCCCGTCGGGCATACGTTTCCTATCTTTCCCGGCGCGGGCCCGCGACCCGCGATGTGCGGCGTGCCGCGCGCCGCGCGCCGCACGACCTTCGACACGATGGATCTGATCGTACAGACTTACGGCGCCGATACGTCCGGCATGGTGTGCGGATTCCGCTTCGTTCCGGGCGGCGCCGGCGCGATGCTCGATGCCGACGCGGCCGCCGCGTGGTTGCGCACGTGCCGCGAGCACGGCGCGGCCGCATCGGGCGATTTCGTCTGGCTGCATTTCAATCTCGCGCATGGCGCGAGCGAACGCTGGATGCGCACGCATCTCGGGTTGCCCGACAGCTTCTTCGAATTCCTGCACGAAGGCTCGCGCTCGACGCGCATCGAGCAGGAGGACGGCGCGTTGCGCGCCGTCGTCAACGACGTGATGTTCAATCTCGAGCTCACGCCGTCGGAGATCGCGACGCTGTTCGTCCACGTCGAGCGGCGCATCATGGTGACCGCGCGGCTCAAGCCGCTGCGCTCCGTCGACACGCTGCGCGCGTGCGTGCGCGACGGCGAGCAATTCCGCTCGCCCGCGGAACTGCTCGTGCACCTGCTGCGCGACCAGGCCGACCTGCTGATCCAGATCATGCGGCGCACGAGCGTCGATGTCGACCGCATCGAGGATCGCTTCCTGTCGCAGCGGCTCACGTCGAGCCGCATCGAGCTCGGCGCGATGCGCCGCACGCTGACGCGCCTGCAGCGCATGCTCGCGCCGGAGCCCGGCTCGATCTTCCGGCTGCTCGCGAAGCCGCCCGCGTGGCTGCACACGGAAGACGTGCAGGAGCTGCGCGAGTCGACCGAGGAATTCTCGCTGGTGCTCGCCGATCTGTCGGGACTCAACGAGCGCATCAAGCTGCTGCAGGAAGAGATCGGCTCGCGCCTGGACGAGCAGAACAACCGGACGCTGTTCACGCTGACGCTCGTCACCGTGATCGCGCTGCCGATCAACATCGTCGCGGGCTTCTTCGGGATGAACGTCGGCGGCGTGCCGTTCTCGGAGAACAAGCACGGCTTCTGGCTGATGGTGCTGCTCGTCGCGGGTTTCACCGCGCTGGCTGCGTGGTGGGCGTTTCGGCGCCGTGACGATCGCTAGCGCGGCATTCGAGCATCGCATCGACGCGGCAGCGCGTTTCGCGCCCGCGCCGGACGGCATGAAAAAAGGGCCTCGCGTGCGAGGCCCGTCAACAGGTCGGAGAAACCGGTACGCCGGCCGGCGCCGCGGGTGGCGCGGCGCCGGCCGGATCCGCACCGTTACTGCGTCACTACCTTGCGCGGCTTGAAGATGCCCTGGTATTGCCGTGCCGGGCGTTCCTTCGTCACCGGTTCGATGCCGCCGAAGGTCGGCGTCTGGCGCAGCTTCATCGCGGCCGGCGAAGCGACCGAGCCGATCGACGTCGAGCGCGAGGCCGGCGCGAGGTTGTTCGCGACGAGCAGCGCCGCTTCGCTCTTCAGGTTCGCCAGCAGCACCGGATCGGTCGAGCCGTTGACCTGCGTGAGCAGCCCGCTCCAGGCCGCGTCGCTGTAGTTCACGACGTAGTAGTCGAGACCGCTCGGGTCGGCGACCACGCCCGTGCAGCCGTCGATCCGCGTCTGCGCCTGCGTATCCTTCAGCGCGAGCGTCGTGCGTTTCGCGAGCCCCTGGCCGTACGCGAGCGTGATCGGCACCGTCCACTGCAGGCCCGGATACGCGTTCTTGTTCGGGAACGGCTGCTGTTTCAGCGTGACGACCGTCTGGTTCTTCGTCATGTCGCACTGCGTGTCGAGCGAGATCAGCGGCACGCCGGTCTGACGCACGTAGCTGTCGCCGATCGGGCCGACCGCCTGGCCGCTTTCCTTCGACAGCGCATCCCACAGACGCTTCGGCGTCCCGTTGCCGAACGAGTAGTCGACCAGGTACTGCTGCAGCCCCTTGCGCAGGGTCTGCTCGCCGAGATAGTTCTCGAGCGTCTTCAGCACGTGGCCGCCCTTGTCGTACGTGAACGCGCTGGCGCTCAGCACGAAGTCGTTCGATGCCCAGTCGTTGAAGTTCGGCGCGACCGGGAACGCGTTCGGGCCGATGTCACGATTGATCACGCGGTACTTGTTCTTCACCTGGTCGAGCCAGCTGAATTCGTCGGGGAAGAACTGGATCGTGGTCTTCGTCTCGAAGAACGTCGCGAACGATTCGTTGAGCCACACGTTGTCCCACCAGTCGGTCGTCACGAGATCGCCGAACCACTGGTGCGCCACTTCGTGCGTCAGCACTTCGTTGCCGTAGTGCGACATCGGCTGGCCCGGCTGCGGCAGGATGTCGTCGGCGAACTCGAGGATCGAGCCCCAGTTCTCCATCCCGCCGAAGTTCAGGTCCTTCTGCTCCTTGAACGCGTCGTTCGCGGCCACCGTGTCGAACTTCGTGAGCGGCAGCGCGATGCCCGTGTAGCGGTAGTAGAAGTCGAGCGCCTGCTTGGTGCGGTCCATCGCCGGCTTCGCCCACTCGCTCATGCCCGGCGGCGTGAACACGCGCAGGTGCAGGCCGCCCTTGCCGCCCGGCAGCGGGCTCGTGAAGTCGTCCTCGTAGGTGTCGAACATGCCGCCGCCGAAGAACAGCAGGTACGACGGCATCGGCGGGGTCTTCTCGAACTGCACGAGCTTGTAGCCGCCGCCGACGTTGGTCGACGGCTTCTCGGCCGCGTTCGACACGACGCGCCAGCTTTGCGGCACTTCGGCCGTCACTTCATAGGTCGGGCGGAACGCCGGCTCGTCCCAGCCCGGGAACCACTGGCGCGACAGGTTGGTTTCGCCCTGCGTCAGGATCGCGCCGCTCGTCTTGCCGTCGGTGCCCTTCAGGTCGACGCGGAACACGCCTTCCGCGGCCGAGCAGCCCGGATACGGATCGTCGCCGCAGCTGCCGCCCGTTTGCGTGGCCGGATCGTCGTACGACTTGAAGTTGATGATGCCCGACCACTCCATGTGCAGCGAATAGTTGCCCGGCGCGATCGTGCCGGCGACGGGGCGCAACTGATAGAAGTCGCCCTTGTCCTGCGGCGTCGCGATCAGCTGGATGTTGCCCGGCTGCAGCGTGATGCGGCCGTTGGTGAACTTGATCCGGTGGCCGGCGATCACGATGTTGTTGACCGGCTTCAGCACCTTGATCTCGACGTCGGCGCGGCCGTCGAACGCGTTCAGCGCTTCGTTCGGGCGGAACCACAGCCGGTAGTTCACGGGCACCACGGTGTCCGGCAGTTCGACAGGCGGGACGCTCTTGTCGACGTTCGATGCGCTCGGCGGCGCGGTGACGGCGGGCGACGAGCCCGTGTGCGGCGCGCCGGCGGAGCTGAGCGCGGAAGCGGAGCCCGCACCGCCGTCGTCGCCGCCGCACCCGGCGAGCGCGAGTGCGGCGACGAGCGGCAGATAACGCATCTTGCGAATATGAATCGACATGACTGAATCCTCGATTGTTGAAAGAATCGTTCAGTGCTGCGAAAACGCCGGCAAAAGCAATCCCCTCGCCGTTTAATCAACAGCGAAAAAATGCCAATGACGGATTATTCGAAAAGACGGCGGCCGACTACGTGAAGGTAATCATGGTTTACTGCCCCCTCTGAATTTCCGGATGTCGGTTAACTGGCCGGTTCAAAATGGCCGCACGCGTGTTGTACTGAATTGATTTCGCGCGCACGACACGGGGCCGCACGCCCGGCGCGGGCGCGCAATCCCTTTGAACCGACGACCTACGGGGCTGGCCGGGCCAGTCCGCAGGACGGAAGGACAGCGTGTCGCCATCCCGTAAATTCGCCGTCATGCGGCTTCAAGGTTTGTCGGCTTGCTCCAAGGATGCGTAAATATACTTGATGGTTTTGGGTAAAGGAAACGAAAAATTTAGAAAGAGCATCTATTGAATTCCGAGCGCTTCATTGAATGCTGAAAGTCATTAATGTGCTTTCCGTTTAGCTGGCGATTTCGTAGTTTTAATCTATTAACAATCTTGCGCCGCCGCGAAAACTACGAAATCCGGTGAAGGGCGGCACGGTCGGTACAATGCATCGACGATCCCGTTCACCGATTGCCGCGAGGAGACTGTCCCATGCCACGAGCCCTGTTCCGTATCGCGCCGCTGCGCGCCGCGCTGCTGCTGTTTGCCGCCATGTTCGTGCTGGGTGGTTGCGCGGGGCTCACGCGCGAGCCGGTGCGCGTGTCGGTCGCCGGGCTCGACCCGCTCGTCGGGCAGGGCCTCGAGATGCGCTTCAGCCTGAAGTTGCGCGTGCAGAACCCGAACGATGCGCCGATCGACTACGACGGCATCTCGGTCGCGCTCGACCTGAACGGCACGCCGTTCGCGAGCGGCGTCAGCGATCGGGCGGGCACCGTGCCGCGGTTCGGCGAGGCCGTGCTCGACGTGCCGGTTTCGGTATCGGCCTTCGCGGCCGCGCGGCAGGCGTGGAACCTGCCCGGCGCGGCCGCGAACGGCGAGCTGCCGTATGCGCTGCGCGGCCGGCTCGCCGGCAGCGTGCTGGGCACCGTGCACTTCAGCGACGCGGGCACGCTGCGTCTGCCGACCCTGCCGGGATGGGGCGGCTAGATCGTCCGATCGAAATTCAACATCGGCCAAATGTGTCGAAATATTTACTATTTAACAGTCTTTAACGCCTATCTCCGCGGAATGTCGACTTTCGTCGACGGGCCCCCTTACACTTGCCGATGTCCGAGGGTCGGACATTCTTTTAGGGGAAATCCATGGCGGCAAAATTCGAGCTCAAGAAGGCCACGAACGGTCAGTACTACTTCCACCTGAAGTCGGCGAACGGCGAGATCATCCTCGCGAGCGAGCGGTACGAGGAGAAAAGCGGTGCGAGAAACGGGATTGCATCCGTGCGGGAAAATGCGCCGCTCGACGAGCGTTACGAGCGCAAGCTCGCCCACAACGGTGAGCCGATGTTCAATCTGAAGGCGGCCAACCACCAGGTCATCGGCACGAGCGAGACGTACAGCAGCGTGCAGGCACGCGAGAACGGCATCGCTGCCGTCAAGCGCGACGCGCCCGTTGCGGAAGCCGTCGATCTCGCCTGATCGACGGTTGCGCCGCGACGAACACTTGCGGGCGGCCGTCGCGGCGCCCGTTTTGCCGGGTCGGGCAAAGCGCGGTATGGTGTGGTCCGCGCGGCGAATTCTCGCCGCCGTTGAAGCCAACCGTACCGAGTTCGCGTGACCGATTCCCCCGTTTTCCACTGGACCGACGCCGACGGCGTCGATCATGCCGTGCGCTGGCGCTCCGAAGCCGGCGTGCCGCCGCCGAAGCGCGCGGTGCCCGCCGACGACCGTCTCACCGCCGACGCAGCCTACCGCCTCGCCTGCGAAGGCACCGCGCTCGTCTGGCAGGGTGACTTCCAGAATGCGCGCCAGCTCGTGCAGGCGATGGCGCGCCGTGTCGAACGCAAGCCGAAGAAGGCGAAAGCCGCGGCCGGCGTCGATGCGTTCAACCTGCATCGTCTCGCGCAATCGCAGCGCGCCCGCACGCTCGGCATGCTGCTGATCCCGCTCGACGCCGATTACACGATCCCGCTGCGCCGCGCGCCCGACGTGCGGGCGGCCTGCGAGGAGGCGTACGGCCCCGGCGGCGCGCCGTCGGTCGTGTCGCTGCGCGAATTGCTCGGCCTCGTCGGCGCCCATGAATGGCGCAAGAAGGGCGTGCCGATCCCGGCGCTCGGCGGCGCGCCGATCCATCCGCACTACGGCGTGTTCTCGCCGGTGCGCGGCGAATACGTGGAGCTCGTCGCGCGTGCGCCGCTGCCGGCGACGTCGCTCGCGTTCGATATCGGCACGGGCACCGGCGTGCTGGCGGCGGTGCTCGCGTCGCGCGGCGTCGAGCGCATCGTCGCGACCGACCAGGATCCGCGCGCGCTGGCTTGCGCGCGTGAGAACGTCGCGCGGCTAGGGCACGCGGGCCAGGTCGATATCGTCGAGGCCGACCTGTTTCCGCCCGGCCGCGCGCCGCTCGTGGTCTGCAACCCGCCGTGGGTGCCGGCCCGGCCGAGCGCGCCGATCGAATACGCGGTCTACGACCCGGACAGCCGCATGCTGCGCGGTTTCCTCGCAGGGCTGGCCGCGCATCTGGAGCCGGGCGGCGAGGGCTGGCTGATCCTGTCCGATTTCGCCGAGCATCTCGGCCTGCGGCCGCGCGAAACCTTGCTGCAGTGGATCGACGAAGCCGGCCTCGTCGTGCTCGGCCGCGACGACATCCGCCCCGCGCATCCGAAGTCGACGGACGCCGACGATCCGCTGCATGCGGCGCGTCGCGCCGAGGTCACGTCGCTGTGGCGGCTCGGCGCCCGGGCCTGACCGCGTATTTTCGGTAAACTACCGCCATTCCTCACGAATTCCCGCCGCCGGGCCGTGGTCGACAGACCGTGGCCCGGCGGCGCTTCACGATGTCGAACAAAACCCACGAAATCCGTCCGGAGCAGTCCGTCGAGCTGCTGAAGGAACTGCACATCCTCACCCGCGACGGGAAGCTGAATCAGGACAGCCGCCGCAAGCTGAAGCAGGTCTATCACCTGTTCCAGTTCGTCGAGCCGCTGCTCGCCGGCGTGCAGGCCGACAAAGGTCAGGTGACGCTCGTCGATCACGGCGCCGGCAAGTCGTATCTCGGCTTCATCCTGTACGACCTGTTCTTCAAGCAGCAGCCGGGGCACGGCACGCCGGCGTTCGCGTCGCACGTGTACGGCATCGAGACGCGCGAGGAGCTCGTCACGCGTTCGACCGAGCTTGCCGCGCGGCTCGGGTTCGGCGGCATGTCGTTCCTGAACCTGTCGGTCGCCGATTCGATCACGTCGCCGCAACTGCCCGAAACGGTCGACGTCGTCACCGCGCTGCACGCGTGCGACACGGCGACCGACGACGCGATCCGCTTCGCGCTCGCGAAGCGCGCGCAGCACATCGTGCTGGTGCCGTGCTGCCAGGCGGAAGTCGCGGGCGTGCTGCGCAGGAACAAGGGCAAGTCGCTCGCGAATGCGCTGACCGAGGTGTGGCGCCATCCGCTGCATACGCGCGAATTCGGCAGCCAGATCACCAACGTGCTGCGCTGCCTGCAGCTCGAGGCGCACGGCTACCAGGTCAGCGTGACCGAGCTGGTCGGCTGGGAGCATTCGATGAAGAACGAGCTGATCATCGCGCAGTACAAGAACCTGCCGCGCCGCAAGCCCGGCGAGCGGCTGAACGAAATCCTCCAAATGTTCGGGCTCGCCGAACTGAACGAGCGCTTCTTCGTCGCGCAAGCCGCCGCCGCGGGCGACGACATCGTCGAGCCGGCCGAAGGCTGACGCGCGAGCGCGTGGGCGGCGCGGGCATGGCGCCCGCGCCGCCCCGTTGCACGCCGTGTCACACGTCGTCGCCCGGCCGGCGCATCCATTCGCGCCAGCCTTCGTGGCCGAGGCGGCGTAGGGTTTCCTGATTCTTTTCGTAGATCGCGGACGCGTCCGGGAACGCGTCGACCGCGCGCGCGATGCTGTCCTCGCGCAGCAGGTGCAGGATCGGATAGGGTGCGCGGTTCGTGTAGTTCTCGATGTCGTCGGGTTCGGTGCCTTCGAATTGGTAGCGCGGATGGAAGCTCGCGATCTGCAGCACGCCGTCGAGCCGCAATTGCCGCACGAGCCGCTCGGCAAAGAACAGCGCATCGTTGTAGTCGACGAAATCGGCGAACGCGTGCGGGTAGATCACGAGCGTCGTATCGACCTGCTGCGGGTCCGCTGCTTCCAGCGCGCGCAACTCGGTTTCGAGTTCGGCGAGCGCGTCTTCCAGCGTCGTCGCTTCGCTGATCGCGTAGCGCACCTGTTCCTTCACGTAGACGCTTTTCGCGAACGGGCACAGGTTGAGCCCGATCACCGCGCGCGCGAGCCAGTGCCGCGTGGCGGCGAGGATGTCGTCGTGCGAGTCGGGGCGGGTGTCGGTCATCGTGATACCAGTCGGGCGGAAGGGCAAAAAGGGCAAAAAGGGCAAAAAGGGCAAAAAGGGCGAAGAGGGCCGCATTGTAGCGGGCGCGCCGGGGACGAACGCGCGCGACCCGTCACGCGCAGGCCGCTTCGATCAACTGCGTGACGAGCGCGGGCGCAATGCCGATCGGCGTTTCGCCGTGCCGGTAGGTCTGGCTCGCCGCGTAGATGCCTTCGACCACCAGCGCGAGCGCATCGGCCAGCGCCTTCGGCTGTCGCGCACCGGCGCCTTCGCAAAGCGCGACGAGCCGTTTCATCAACTGCTCCTTGTTCTGCGCGACGCGTTCGCGCGCCGGGTGCGACGCATCCGGGAATTCGGCGGCGACGTTGACGAACGGGCAGCCGCGATAGTCCTTTTGTGTCGCACGCTCGGCGAGATCGACGAAGTACTGGATCAACTGCGCCTTCGGCTGCCCCGGATGCTTCGCGGCGCTCGTGTCGAGCCGCTCGAAGAAGCACGCGTCCATCCGTTCCAGATACGCGAGGATCAGCTCGTCCTTCGACGAGAACTGGCGATACAGGCTCATCTTGTTGACGCCCGCGCGCTCCACCACGGCCTCGACGCCGACCGCTCGCACGCCTTCCCTGTAAAACAGCTCCTCGGCGGCACGCAGCAGGTGCTCCTGCGCGGTGGCGCCGTCGATTTGCCGGCGCGTGCGTCGCGCCAGCGGTTTGGCGACCTCGATGCCCGACATGATGACCCTCGACTACGTGGTGAATTGCTTGACATGTTACCGACTGGTAACTACGATCGCAACACACTTGTGACCGACCGGTAACAATGCCGGCCGGATCGACGGAAAATGCCAAGCATCGGCCCGGGTCAGCCGATGCGGTGTGCGGCGGAGGTGGCCTGGCGGGGCGGGGCAGGCGCGATGGCGCCGGAGCCGCCAACTGGAGAA
Source organism: Burkholderia sp. BCC1208 (assembly GCF_902833095.1). Taxonomy (NCBI): domain Bacteria; kingdom Pseudomonadati; phylum Pseudomonadota; class Betaproteobacteria; order Burkholderiales; family Burkholderiaceae; genus Burkholderia; species Burkholderia sp. BCC1208. The sequence continues at coordinate 472,790 of NZ_CADFDY010000004.1, forward strand.
CGCGAAGATGAACTGGGCAGTGACACGAATCGGCGGGCGCTTTCATTACGGATGGCTCGCGGCGGCGGTGGTATTCCTGATCCTGCTGGCGGCGGCCGGCACACGCGCGACGCCGAGCGTGCTGATGGTGCCGCTCGAACGCGAGCTCGGCTGGAGCCGGGCGGCGATTTCGCTGGCGATTTCGGTGAACATCGCGCTGTACGGCCTGACGGGCCCCTTCGCGGCCGCCGCGATGCAGCGCTTCGGGCTGCGGCCGACGATCCTCACCGCGCTCGTGACGATGAGCGCGGGCGTCGCGCTGTCGTCGATGATGACGCAGAGCTGGCAGATGGTGGCGATCTGGGGCCTGATGGTCGGCAGCTCGACGGGCGTCGTCGCGCTGACGCTGTCCGCGACCTTCGTCACGCGCTGGTTCCATGCGCGGCGCGGCCTCGTGATGGGGATCCTGACCGCGAGCACGGCCACCGGCCAGCTCGTGTTCCTGCCGATGCTCGCGGCGATCGCGCAGCGCCACGGCTGGCGGCCGGTCGTGCTGGTCGTCGCGGTGGCGGCCGCGATCGTGATTCCGCTCGTCGCGTTCCTGCTGCCCGAGCGGCCGGCCGACGTGCGGTTGCGCCCGTACGGCGAGCCGGCCGATGCGCCGTCCGCGCCCGATGCGACGAAGGAGAACCCGCTCGCGGTCGCGTTCCGCACGCTGCTGATGGCGAGCCGCTCGCGCGACTTCTGGCTGCTGTTCTTCAGCTTCTTCATCTGTGGCGCGAGCACCAACGGCTATGTCGGCACGCACCTGATCGCGATGTGCAGCGACTACGGGATGACCGAAGTACAGGGCGCGTCGCTGCTCGCGGCGATGGGCGTGTTCGACCTGTTCGGCACGACGCTGTCGGGATGGTTGTCCGACCGTTACGACAACCGCGTGCTGTTGTTCTGGTATTACGGGCTGCGCGGGCTGTCGCTGATCTATCTGCCGCATGCGTTCGGGATCGATTTCTTCGGGCTGCCGCTGTTCGCGATGTTCTACGGGCTCGACTGGATCGCGACCGTGCCGCCCACCGTACGGCTCGCGACCGACGTGTTCGGCAAGGCCGCGGCGCCGGTCGTGTTCGGCTGGATCGTCGCCGGCCACCAGCTCGGCGCGGCGTTCGCGGCGCTCGGCGCGGGGCTGCTGCGCGCGAGCCTCGGCACCTATACGATTGCGTCGATGATCTCGGGCGGCTTGTGCATCGTCGGGGCGCTGATCGTGCTGCGGATCAACCGCGGACCGTCGCGCGCGGCCGCGCAGGCAGCCTGATCGCGGCGGCCCGGCCGGCCGTACAGGCTGCGGCCGGCCATTGCACACCAGGAGATTTGCATGGCGCGGCGGGATCGGGCGCGCAATCGCTCAAGCGGGTATGCTTGCGGTTCGCCGGGCGTTCGCGCCCCTTCATCGATGTCAGCGAGGAACCGCATGTCCGTCAAACCTGCTCCCACCACTGTTTCGATTCACGATCTGATCGCGGGCCGCTGGAGCCCGCGCGCGTATTCGGACGAACCCGTCAGCGTCGGCGATCTCCACGCGGTGCTCGAAGCGGCGCGCTGGGCACCGTCCGCGTACAACGCGCAGCCGTGGCGTTTCATCGTATTCGAACGCGCCCAGGACGAAGATGCATTCAAGCGCGCGTTCGCGACGCTGGTGCCGTTCAATCAGGGCTGGAATGCGCCGGCGCCGGTGCTGATCGCGGTCACCGCGCACACGTTGACGCCGAAGGGCGAGCCGGCGCCGACCGCGCTGTACGACGCCGGCGCCGCCGCGATGTCGCTGGTGCTGCAGGCGCACGCGCTCGGCCTCGCCGCGCACCAGATGAGCGGGTTCGACGCGAAGGCGTTCCGCGACGCGTTCGCGATTCCGGCGGACGTTGCGATCGCGTCGATCATCTCGCTCGGCCACTACGGCAACGTCGACAAGCTCGATCCCGTGCTGCGCGATCGCGAGAAGGCGCCGCGTACGCGCCATGCGATCGGCGAAGTCGTCTACGCGGGTGCGTGGAAGAAGAGCTTCGACGCGGCAGCCTGACCCCGCGGGCGGGCAGGCTGCGTCGCGCGTCCTGTCCGCGCATGTTCCCGGTGCGCCACGCCGCGCGCCGTTGCCGCCGGCGCCCGTTGCGCGGCGCTGGTGGCCGGCCCCGGTTGTGATCCCGCGGGCTTCATGTTAAAAAGCCGGTCCTTTCCGTTTTCGCGCCGGCCTGCTGCGGCAATTTCCCATGACTTACTGCGCGATCGATTTCGGCACGTCCAATTCCGCCGTGGCGCTGCCCGACGGCGATGGCATGCGCCTCGCGCCCGTCGAGGGCGACCACCTGACGCTGCCCACCGCGATCTTCTTCAACAACGACGAAGAGACGGTCGAATACGGCCGGGCGGCGCTGGCCTCCTATATCGACGGTTTCGACGGCCGGCTGATGCGCTCGATGAAGAGCATTCTCGGCTCGCCGCTCGCGGAAACGACGACCGACCTGGGCGACGGCAGTGCGATCGCGTACACCGAAATCATCGCGCGCTTCCTGACGCACCTGAAGCGCAAGGCCGAAGCGCGCGCGGGCGCGCCGATCGGCCGCGCGGTGCTCGGCCGGCCGGTGTTCTTCGTCGACGACGATCCGCGCGCCGACCGCCTCGCCCAGGATCAGCTCGAGGCGGCCGCGCGATCGGTCGGCTTCGCGGACGTGCATTTCCAGTACGAACCGATCGCCGCCGCGTTCGACTACGAATCGCGCCAGCCGGCCGAGCGTCTGGTGCTCGTCGCCGACATCGGCGGCGGCACGTCCGACTTCTCGCTGGTGCGCGTCGGCCCGGAGCGGATGGCGCGGCTCGAGCGCAAGGACGACGTGCTCGCGCACCACGGCGTGCACGTCGCGGGCACCGACTACGACCGGCGTGTCGAGCTGGCGGCGATCCTGCCCGCATTCGGCTACCGTTCGCTCGACCCGGAAGGACGCGAACTGCCGAACAAGATCTACTTCGATCTCGCGACCTGGCACCTGATCAACACCGTCTACACGCCGAAGCGGGTCGGCGAGCTGAAGCTGATGAAGCACCTGTACCAGGATGTGCGGCAGTACGACCGGCTCACGAGCGTGGTCGAGCAGCGGCTCGGGCACGCGCTGATGGCGCGCGCGGAAGAAGCGAAGATCGGCGTCGCGGCGGGCGGGGAGACGATGATCGACCTGAACGACGTGGAAGAAGATCTGCTGATCGCGTTCGACGCGGATCGCCTCGTCGACGCGAGTCGGGACGATACCGCGCGCATCGTCGACGCCGCGCGCGAGACGGTGCGGCTCGCGGGCGTCGCGCCGCGCGAGGTCGGTGCGCTGTATTTCACCGGCGGTTCGACGGGGCTCGGGTTCCTGTCGAGCGCGCTCGCCGGCGCGTTTCCGGATGCGCAGCCGGTGTTCGGCGACCGCCTCGCGAGTGTCGCGACGGGGCTCGGTATTCACGCGCAGCGACTGTTCGGCTGAATGGCGGGGCGGCTATCGCTCCCCATGCCGGACGGCCGGCACCAAAAACAAAAAGCCCCGCCGAAGCGGGGCTTTTTTACACGAATGATCGCGCCAAGCTTAGACCGGACGGATGTTCGCAGCTTGCAGACCCTTCGGGCCCGTCTTCACTTCGAATTCAACCTTCTGGTTTTCTTGCAGCGTCTTGAAGCCTTCGACGCGGATTTCCGAGAAGTGCGCGAACAGATCGTCGCCGCCGCCTTCCGGGGTGATGAAGCCGAAGCCCTTTGCGTCATTGAACCACTTGACGGTACCGGTTGCCATGTTACTTGTTCCTAAAAAGATAAAACGGGGCCGAAGCCCATGGTGTGCGGAAAATCAAGGAAGGGGTAATAGGACCAACCGGAGTACCGTTGATGGGCGAACTACGAAAGAACCAATTCACTCGCCACTTGAAATCCTGCGAAGTCCTTTATACGGCTAATCCGTCTGATGGTCAACCGTATTCCCGTGCTCTCAGGGTTATTGCGGAGATCAGGTTTACAAAGCTTGCAAGCCATGCGAATTTTTTGTAGGGGCCGATCGATTTTGGCGCCACGTTCGAGGTGCAACCGTTAAACTACGCGCCGCGTGGACGGGTTGCCCCGATCGGGTGACCCTCCCCCCCAAGAATGCGTGCGCGGTGCTGTCCGAGCCGATCCCGGACCGCAGGCCGACCATGCTTTTTGAGACACAGGAGAGGATGTGAAGAGTTCTATTCAACGGAACATCGGCCCGTTTGCATTGATGCTGACGGGGCTGGGTTCGATTATCGGCTCGGGCTGGCTGTTCGGTGCCTGGAAGGCCGCGAAGATCGCCGGTCCGGCGGCGATCTGCGCATGGATCATCGGCGCGGTCGTGATTCTCGCGATTGCGCTGACGTATGCGGAACTGGGCGCGATGTTCCCCGAGTCGGGCGGCATGGTGCGCTACGCGCGCTACTCGCACGGTTCGCTGGTGGGTTTCATCAGCGCATGGGCCAACTGGATCGCGATCGTATCCGTGATCCCGATCGAGGCCGAAGCGTCGATCCAGTACATGAGCACGTGGCCGTATCCGTGGGCGCATGCGCTGTTCGTGAACGGAGAATTGCAAACCCTCGGCCTGCTGCTGTCGGCCGTGCTGGTCGTCATCTACTTCATGCTGAACTACTGGGGCGTCAAGGCCTTCGCGCGGGCGAACACCGCGATCACGATCTTCAAGTTCCTGATCCCCGGCTTGACGATCCTCGGCCTGATGCTGACGAGCTTCCACTCGGAGAACCTCGGCACCGCGTCGAATACGAGCTTCGCGCCGTACGGCTGGTCGGCCGTGCTGACCGCGGTCGCGACGAGCGGCATCGTGTTCGCGTTCAACGGCTTCCAGAGCCCGGTGAATCTGGCCGGTGAAGCGCGCAATCCGTCGCGCAGCGTGCCGTTCGCGGTGATCACGTCGATCCTGCTCGCGCTCGTGATCTACGTGCTGTTGCAAATGGCGTATATCGGTTCGGTGAATCCGGCCGACGTCGCGAAGGGCTGGGCGCACTTCAACTTCTCGTCGCCGTTCGCGGAACTCGCGATCGCGCTGAACCTGAACTGGCTCGCGATCCTGCTGTATGTCGACGCGTTCATCAGCCCGAGCGGCACCGGTACGACCTACATGGCGACGACCACCCGCATGATTTACGCGATGGAGCGCAACAACACGATGCCGAAGATGTTCGGCAACGTGCACCCGATCTACGGCGTGCCGCGCCAGGCGATGTGGTTCAACCTGCTCGTGTCGTTCGTCTTCCTGTTCTTCTTCCGCGGCTGGAGCTCGCTCGCGGCGGTGATCTCGGTCGCGACGGTGATCTCGTACCTGACCGGCCCGATCAGCCTGATGGCGCTGCGCCGTGCGGCGACCGACATCGAGCGTCCGCTGTCGATTCCGCTGATGAAGCTGATCGCACCGTTCGCGTTCGTGTGCGCATCGCTGATCCTGTACTGGGCGAAGTGGCCGCTGACGGGCGAAATCATCCTGCTGATGATCGTCGCGCTGCCGGTGTACTTCTTCTTCCAGGCGAAGTCGGGCTGGACCGGCTGGGGCGCCGACCTGAAGGCCGCATGGTGGCTGGTCGCGTACCTGCCGACGATGGCCGTGCTGTCGCTGATCGGCAGCAAGGAGTTCGGCGGTCACGGCGTGCTGCCGTACGGCTGGGACATGCTGGTCGTCGCGGCAATCGCGCTGGTGTTCTACTTCTGGGGCGTGAATACCGGTTACCGGACCCAGTATCTCGACGAGCGAGAGTCGCACGACGAGATCCTCGAAGGGGTCGGTGTCTGACGGCTGACCTGTCGCCGGATTCGGCGGCGGCAGGATGCAGTGACAAAAGCCCGCCCGAGCGATGCTCGGGCGGGCTTTTTGCTGGGCGGTTGCGCCGCGGATCAGGCGCCGGCGCTCGCGAACACGTAGTTCGTCATCGCGAGCACGCGCTGGTAGGTGCCGAGCGACTGGATGCCGAGCCGGTAGTCGTCGTCCGCCGCGCCGAGCGCCGTGAAGACCGGCAGCAGGTGCTCGTCGGCCGGATGCATCAGCGCAGCGTGCGGCGCCTGCCGACGGTAGTCGAGCAGCGCGTCGACGTCGCGCGCGGCAAGTTTCGCCTCGAACCAGTCCGTGAATTCCGCGACGCGCGGATCCGCATCCTCGGGCGCCGCGCCGAAATCGGCGGCGCGCAGGTTATGCGTGATCTGCCCCGAACCGATCACCATCACGCCGTCGTCGCGCAGCGGCCGCAGCGCGCGGCCGAGCGCGAAGTGATGCGCGGCATCCGCGCGCGGCTGGATCGACAGTTGCGCGACCGGCACGTCGGCTTCCGGAAACATCAGCAGCATCGGCACCCACGCGCCGTGATCGAGGCCGTGTTCGGCCGTCGCGGTCGCGATGCCGGCTGCGTTCAGCAGCGCGGCCGCGCGCTCGGCAACGTCGGGTGCGCCGGGCGCCGGATAGCGGATGTCGTACAGCGCCTGCGGGAAACCGTAGAAGTCGTGAATCGTGTCCGGATGCGCGGCGACGCTCGCGACCGGCTGTTGCGTGCCCCAGTGCGCGGACAGCATCAGCACCGCGCGCGGGCGCGGCAATTCGGCGCCGAGGTGCGCGAATGCGCCGGACGGCAGCGCCGGGTCGATCGGCAGCGTCGGGGCGCCGTGGGACAGGTACAGCGAAGGCAAGCGGTTCATGGGGATGACCTGCAAAAGGGTTTGCCTGTGACTATAGGCGCGCACCGTGCATTGATAAATCGGCGAACGTGAATTTGATTGGTGCTTGCTGGTTGATAATCGCTGCGGCGGCAGGCAATCGAATACCGATTCGCATCCGAAAGTGGGAAATCGAAGGAATTGCAGCGCGATTTGGCGGCGATGCGCGAAAAAGAGGCGCGGTTACTGCGCGTGCCGGATGCCGGCCCACGGCGTCGTGAGCGGCGCGCCGAGCGCGAACAGGTCGAGGACGCGCGTGACGGTCTGATCGACGAGTTCCTCGATCGTCTTCGGCATCGCATAGAACGCGGGCAGCGGCGGAAAGACGATGCCGCCCATTTCGGTGACGGCGGTCATGTTGCGCAGATGCGCGAGGTTGAACGGCGTTTCGCGCACCATCAGCACGAGACGGCGGCGTTCCTTCAGCGTGACGTCGGCCGCGCGCGTGATCAGGTTGTCGGACAGCCCGTGCGCGACGCTCGCGAGCGTCTTCATCGAGCAGGGCGCGATCACCATGCCGTCGGTCGCGAACGAGCCCGATGCGATCGTCGCGCCGACGTCGCGCACCGAATGCACGACGTCCGCGCGGCTTTCGACATCGGCCTTCGGCAGCTTCAGTTCATGCTGGATGTTGAGCCAGCCGGCGTTCGAAATCAGCAGGTGCGTTTCGACGCCGCCGGCGGCGCGCAGCAGGTCGAGCAGCCGCACGCCGTAAATCGCGCCGGTGGCGCCGGTGATCGCGACGATCAGCCGGCGTGGCGGCGCGCTGGGAGATGCCATCGAAAGGGGGACGTTACGCGGCCGCGAACAGTTGCTGCAGTTCGCCCGACTGGTACATCTCCATCATGATGTCCGAGCCGCCGACGAATTCGCCCTTCACGTAGAGCTGCGGGATGGTCGGCCAGTTCGAGAATGCCTTGATGCCCTGGCGGATTTCGTCGTCTTCCAGCACGTTGACCGTCTTGAACTGGTCGACGCCGCAGGCCTTCAGCACCTGCACGGCGCGGCCCGAGAAGCCGCACATCGGGAATTGCGCGTTGCCCTTCATGAAGAGCACGACCTGGTTTTCGTCGACGATTTGCTTGATACGTTGTTGGGTGTCCATGACTGACCTTGCTTTAGCGGGGCGTTAGATCGAAATGATAGCGGATTTCAACCGGGCGGGCCGGACATCAGCCGGGCAGGCGGCCGCCGGTCGTGCGTTCGATGGCGGCGAGATCGGCGAGCGATTCGACCGCGACGAAGCCGTGCGACGCCAGTATCGCGCGGACGGCTTCGGCTTGGTCGTAGCCGTGCTCGATCCACAGCGTGCCGCCCGGTTTCAGATAGGCGCCGGCGCCCGCGACGATCGTACGGATCGCGCTGAGGCCGTCGGCATCGTCGGTGAGGGCGCCGCGCGGCTCGAAACGCAGGTCGCCTTGCCCGAGATGCGGATCGTGCCGCGCGATGTACGGCGGGTTGCTGACGATCGTATCGAACGCGAGCGCGGGATCGAGCGCCGCGTACCAGTCGCTCCGCAGCCAGTGCAGCGGGCCGCCGGGGCGCGGCGCGCCGAGCAGCTTGTCGGCATTGCGTTGCGCGACCGCGAGCGCGTCCGGCGAACGGTCGAGCGCCCACACGCGCGCATCGGGACGCTCGGCCGCGATCGACACGGCGATCGCGCCGCTGCCGGTGCCGAGATCGAGCACGGCCGCGTGCGGCAGCCCGTCGATCGCCTCGAGCGCGGCTTCGACGAGCAGCTCGGTTTCGGGGCGCGGGATCAGCACGTCGGCCGTCACATCGAACGGGCGCCCGAAGAACTCGCGCATCCCCACCAGCTGCGCGACGGGCTCGCCGGCGACGCGCCGCGCTTCGAGCGCGCGATAGCGTTCGACCGCGGCGGCATCGAGCGGCGCGTCGCCGCGCGTGATCAGCTGCGTGCGGGTCCAGCCGAGCGCGTGCGCGAGCAGCACGCGTGCATCGACCGGGTCGAGCGGCGATGCGCGCAGCAGCGCGTCGGCGGTGGTGTCGGACATCGCGGCCTCAGTCGGCTTCGCCGAGCGACGCGAGCAGCTCGGCCTGGTGCTCGGTGACGAGCGCGCCGATCAGTTCGTCGAGATCGCCGTCCATGATCGCCTCGAGCCGGTACAGCGTCAGGTTGATCCGGTGGTCGGTCATCCGGCCCTGCGGGAAGTTGTACGTGCGGATTCGTTCGGAACGGTCGCCGGAGCCGATCAGGCTCTTGCGCGTCGCGGCTTCCTTCGCATGCTGCTCGTGATACTGCTTGTCCTTGATGCGCGCGGCGAGCACCTTCAGCGCGCGATCCTTGTTCTTGTGCTGCGAGCGGTCGTCCTGGCATTCGACGACGATCCCGGTCGGGAGGTGCGTGACGCGCACCGCCGAGTCGGTCTTGTTGATGTGCTGGCCGCCCGCGCCGGACGCGCGGAACGTATCGATGCGCAGGTCGGCCGGATTGATCTCGACCTCGCCGATCTCGTCGGCTTCCGGCATCACGGCGACCGTGCACGCGGACGTATGGATGCGCCCCTGTGTCTCGGTGGCCGGCACGCGCTGCACGCGATGGCCGCCCGATTCGAACTTCAGGCGCGAATACGCGCCCTGGCCCGCGATCCGCACGATCACTTCCTTATAGCCGCCGAGATCCGACGCGCTCTCCGACATCATCTCGACCTGCCAGCGCTGACGTTCCGCGAAGCGCAGGTACATGCGCAGCAGATCGCCCGCGAACAGCGCCGATTCGTCGCCGCCCGCGCCCGCGCGGATTTCGAGGAAGATGTTGCGGTCGTCGTTCGGATCCTTCGGCAGCAGCATCTTCTGCAGCTCGACCTCGAGGCGCGCCATGCCCTCGCGCGCGCTGCGGATTTCGTCTTCCGCGAAATCGCGCATCGACGGATCGGCGAGCAGTTCCTGCGCGGCCGTCTCGTCGCTGCGCGACTGGCGCCATAACGCGTATTGCTCGACGACCGGGCCGAGTTCCGCATGTTCGCGCGTGAGCTTGCGGTACTGGTCGAGGTCGGCCGTGACGTTTTCGCGGCTCAGCAGGTCGTTCAGTTCGGCCAGCCGGGTGGAAAGCTGGTCGAGCTTGCGTTGCATGCTCGTCTTCATGGTGTGGAGCGGCGCTCCCGGGCAAGGGGTATTCGGAAAGGATAGACCGGCGACAGCACAACGACCGGCCGGCGGCAGGGCGAGCGGCCGGCGCTAGTGGCCGGACGGGTCGTTCGAGCGCGGCGCGTGCTGGTAGAAGCCACGCATCAGGTCGATCAGCGAATCGCGATCGGCGCCGTTGACGCGGTTGAGCGCGCTCGTCGGGCCGTGGATCAGCTTGTTGGTCAGCGCTTGCGACAGCGCTTCGAGCACGGCGGCCGGATCGTCACCGCGCGCGAGCAACTTCTGCGCCTTCTCGACTTCGGCCCGGCGCAGCGCGTCGGCCTGCGTATGCATGTGACGGATCACCGGCACGACGCTGCGCGTGTCGAGCCATTGCATGAAATTCTGCACGCGCGTCTCGATGATCGCCTCGGCCTGGGCGACCGCGGCCTGGCGCGACGCGTTGCCTTCGCGCACGATCGCGCCGAGATCGTCGACGGTGTAGAGGAACACGTCCTTCAGCTTGCCGACTTCAGGCTCGATGTCGCGCGGCACCGCGAGGTCGACCATGAAGATCGGACGGTGGCGGCGCGCCTTCACCGCGCGCTCGACCGCGCCGAGGCCGATGATCGGCAACGTCGATGCGGTGCACGACACGATGATGTCGAATTCGTGCATGCGGGTGGGCAGGTCGGCCAGCGGCATCGCGCGGCCGTTGAAGCGTTCGGCGAGCCGCTGGCCGCGTTCGGCCGTGCGGTTCGCGACGACGAGTTCGCGCGGGCCTTGCGCGGCGAAGTGCGTCGCGCACAGCTCGATCATTTCGCCGGCGCCGATGAACAACACGCGCTGATCCGACACCTTCTCGAAGATCCGCTGCGCGAGGCGAACCGCGGCGGCGGCCATCGACACCGACTGCGCGCCGATTTCGGTCGTGCCGCGCACTTCCTTCGCGACCGCGAACGTGCGCTGGAACAACTGGTTCAGATAGGTGCCGAGCGCGCCGGCTTCCGTCGCGGTGCGAACGGCATCCTTCATCTGGCCCAGAATCTGGGTTTCACCGAGCACCATCGAATCGAGGCCGGAGGCAACGCGGAACGCGTGCCGGACCGCTTCCGACTGCGGCAGCGCATAGACGTGCGGCGCGAGTTCGTCGACCGGAATCCGGTGATACTCCGACAACCAGCGGAGCGCGCCTTCGCGGGCCGCGCGATCGTCGGTCGCGCAATACAGTTCGGTGCGGTTGCAGGTGGAGAGAATCGCCGCTTCGGGCGTATTGGGCGCCTGCGGGCCGAGAAACACGTTCTTGAAGGTGACGAGAGCCGGTTTGATTTGCTCGAGCGGAAACGCCACGCGTTCGCGCAGGGCGACAGGCGCAGTGTGGTGGTTGATTCCGATCGTGAGGAGTTGCATATCGAGGGCTATCGTTTAGCCCCATATTATAGCGTTTCGGCGATTTCCTCACTCGCCGCATACCGGGCATCGGCGTGGCGCGGCCGCGAATTTGGGGGCTCGATCGGCACGCGGTCGAGCTGATAGCCGAAGCCGTAGAGCGGCAACAGCCGGTAGCCGCGCTCCGGAAGCAGCTGCAATTTGCTGCGCAGCCGGGACGCGTGCGTGTCGAGCGTGCGCGACTTCATGTCGCGGCGGCGCGCCCATACCGTTTCGAGGATATGCGCGCGCGACACGGGCCGCGACAGGTTCGTGAACAGCAACTGGGCGAAACGGAACTCTTTCGGCGTGAGTGAAACGATTGCGTCGCCGAAACGCACGAGGCAATGCGTGGCGTCGAACGCGTATTCGCCATACATTTCGCGCGAGCGGGTGGGTGGCCGCCGTACGCCGGCGCGCCGGCTCAGTGCGTTGACACGCGCGAGCAGCTCGGGCCCGCTCACGGGACGCACGAGGCAATCGTCGGCGCCGGCGTGCAGGCACGACACGATTTCGCTTTCGCGCGCCGACTGCATCACGGCGATGGCCGGCAGCCCGGGCAGGACCGCCTGCGCGCGCGGAATGACTTCCTGCGCCTGCTGGTCACCGGCCCAATGACCGGTGACCAGCATGTCGCAGGTGTTGTCGGCGGCGAGCCACTCGAAGAATGCGGTGCTGGACGGAAACGCATGGCACACGTGACCGCCCGCGAAGAGCAGGCGGTTCAGGAGTGCGGTATGACGCGATTCCGGATCGATCAGAGCGATTCGCATGAGAATTTCTTCAATATGGCAGCCGGTGTGCGCTTGCCATAACGTCGAGTCGGCCCCTACACTCGAATGTTCGCGGCGCCCGGCTGGTCTCGGGTTCGATGGATGAATCGATGCTAGCCGCTGGCAGCGTTCACGCCTATGGGACGAATCTGAATTTATAGAAGGCGTTGAATGAACTGGTTTGGAATCCTTGTCCTGGGAGCGGCCGTCGGGCTGTTCGGCCGCTGGCTGCATCCGATGCGGCGCACGGGCCGGCCGGCGTGGTGGATCGCGGTGCTCGTCGGCATCGTGGGCGCGGCCGCCGCCCGCATGGTCGGCAATCTCTCGGGACTGTTTTACGATGGCGAGACGCTCGAATGGCCGGTCTGCACCGGCGTCGCGTTCCTCGCCGTAGCCGTGACGGTCGCGCTGTCGGCCCGTCGCTGAATGCTCTCAGGTGAAATCATGAATGCCCGTCTCCCCGAAGTCTCGCCGGTGCCGGCCCGTCTCGCGCTGCTGCGCGGCGCCATGGCCCGCGAGAATCTGGCCGCCTATCTCGTGCCGTCCGCCGATCCCCATCTGTCCGAATACCTGCCCGAACGCTGGCAGGCGCGCCGCTGGCTGTCCGGCTTCACGGGCTCGGTCGGCACGCTGGTCGTGACCGCAGATTTCGCGGGGCTGTGGGTCGACAGCCGCTACTGGGTGCAGGCCGATGCCGAACTGGCGGGCACGGGCGTCCAGCTGATGAAGATGACGGGCGGGCAGCAGAGCGCACCGTACGTCGACTGGCTCGCGCGCAACGTGGCGGCCGGCGCGACGGTCGGGGTCGACGGCGCCGTGCTCGGCGTCGCGGCCGCACGCGGGTTGACGGCCGCGCTGAGCGCGCGCGGCATCGCGCTGCGTACCGACGTCGACCTGCTCGACGCGATCTGGCCCGAGCGGCCGGGGCTGCCCGGCGACGCGGTATTCGAGCACGTGGCGCCGCAGGCCGACACGACGCGCGCCAGCAAGCTCGCCGACGTGCGCCGCGCGATGCACGCGCAGGGCGCGCAATGGCACTTCGTGTCGACGCTCGACGATCTCGCGTGGCTGTTCAACCTGCGCGGCGCCGACGTCAACTTCAATCCAGTGTTCGTTGCGCACGCAATGATCGGCGCCGATCGCGCGACGTTGTTCGTCGCCGACGGCAAGGTGCCGCCGGCGCTGGCCGCGTCGCTCGCGCAGGACGGCGTCGACGTCCGCGCGTACGACGCCGCGCGTGCGTCGCTCGCGGCGCTGCCCGACGGCGCGACGCTGCTGATCGACCCGCGCCGCGTGACGTTCGGCACGCTCGAGGCCGTGCCGGCCGGCGTGAAGCTCGTCGAGGCCGTGAATCCGTCGACGTTCGCGAAGTCGCGCAAGACGTCCGCCGAGATCGAGCACGTGCGCGTGACGATGGAGCACGACGGCGCCGCGCTCGCGGAATTCTTCGCGTGGTTCGAACAGGCCGTCAATCGCGAGACGATCACCGAGCTGACGATCGAGGAGAAGCTCACGGCCGCGCGCGCCCGCCGCCCCGGCTATGTGTCGGCGAGCTTCGCGACGATCGCCGGCTTCAACGCGAACGGCGCGATGCCGCACTACCACGCGACGCGCGAGTCGCACGCGACGATCGCCGGCGACGGGCTGCTGCTGATCGATTCGGGCGGCCAGTACACGACGGGCACGACCGACATCACGCGCGTCGTGCCGGTCGGCACCGTCAGCGACCTGCAGCGGCGCGATTTCACGATCGTGCTGAAGTCGATGATGGCGCTGTCGCGCGCCCGCTTCCCGCGCGGCATCCGCTCGCCGATGCTCGACGCGATCGCGCGTGCGCCGATGTGGGCGGCCGGGCTCGACTACGGCCACGGCACCGGGCATGGCGTCGGTTACTTCCTGAACGTGCACGAAGGCCCGCAGGTCATCTCGCACTACGCGCCGGCCGAGCCGTACACGGCGATGGAAGAGGGGATGATCACGTCGATCGAGCCGGGCGTGTACCGTCCGGGCCAGTGGGGCATCCGGATCGAGAACCTGGTCGTGAACCGCGCGGCAGGGCAGACGGAATTCGGCGATTTTCTCGCGTTCGAGACGCTGACGCTGTGCCCGATCGACACGCGTTGCGTGCTGATCGAGATGCTGCACGACGAAGAGCGCGCGTGGCTGAACACGTATCACGCAACGGTGCGCGAGCGCGTCGGCCGGCACCTGAGCGGCGACGCGAAGGCATGGCTCGATGTGCGCACGCAGCCGATCTGACGCAACGCGCGGTAATGGCCGGATAGCGGCCGGGTAGCGGTCGCACGACGGCCGGACAACGACGGCGAGGGCAAGCAATGGCGGACACCGCGGTGATCGTGATCGACATGCAGCGCGGGCTGGTGGAGCGGGCGCAGCCCGCGTACCGGCTCGACGACGTGGTGTCGGGCATCAACCGGTTGACGGCGGCGGCGCGCGCGGCGAATGCGCCGGTGTGCTTCGTGCAGCACGACGGCGACGCGGACGACGACATCGTGCCCGGCACGCCGGGCTGGGCACTGCACGCAGGGCTGGTCGTCGGTCGCGACGACTGGCGCGTGCGCAAGCAGGCGAGCGACGCGTTCCACGACACGCCGCTCGCGGCGCAGCTCGATCGCCACGGCATCCGTTCGGTGCTGATCTGCGGCTATGCGACCGAGTTCTGCGTCGATTCGGCCGCGCGCCGTGCCGCGCTGCTCGGCTACCGGACGACCGTCGTGTCCGATCTGCATACGACGAACGAGCGCGCCCACCTGTCGGCGGCGCAGATCGTCGCGCATCATCACTTCATCTGGCACAACAATTCGCTGTCGGGCAACGCGGTGACGCCGCGTCCGCTCGCCGACGTGCTCGCCGCGGAGTTCGCATGACGATCAAGGCAGTGGTGTTCGATTTCGGCGGCGTGCTGATCGACTGGAGCCCCGAGTATCTTTACCGTGAACTGATTCCCGACGAGGGCGAGCGCCGCTGGTTCCTCACGCACGTGTGCGCGATGGACTGGGTGGTCCGTCAGGACGGTGGGCAGACGATCGAGGAGGGCACGGCGGAACTCGTCGCGAAGTTTCCGGAGCACGAAGCACTGATCCGCGCGTTCTACGCGCGCTGGCACGAGATGATCGGCGGCGTGCTCGAAGAGGGCGCGGCCCTCGTCGATCGGCTGGAGGCGCAGGGGATGCCGCTGTTCGGGCTGACGAACTGGTCCGCGCAGACGTTTCCGTACGCATGGGACAACTTCCCGGTGCTGCGCCGGTTCAAGGACATCGTCGTGTCGGGCCGCGTGAAGCTCGTGAAACCCGATCCGGCGATCTACCGCGAGATGCATGCGCGGATCGATCCGCACCTGCCCGGCATCGCGCCGCACGAGCTCGTGTTCATCGACGACAACGCGAAGAACGCCGAGGCTGCGACGGCGCTCGGCTGGCACGGCATTCATCATACGAGCGCGGCGGCGACCGAGGCGCGGCTGCGCGAACTGGGCGCGCTCGCGTAAGGGCGGACGGGCGCCGGGCAAATAAAAAAGCGGGCCATGAGCCCGCTTTTTCGTTGTGCCGTTCCGGATGCGGCCGCCTTCGGCACCCAGCGCCGCGCGATCGCGGTGCCGGGCGCCCGGGCCGCGCCGGTCAGCGGCTGATCGGCTTGTAGCGCAGGCGCTTCGGCTTCGCGGCTTCCTCGCCGAGGCGCGCACGCTTGTCGGCTTCGTACTCCTGGTAGTTGCCGTCGAAGAACGTGACCTGCGAATCGCCTTCGAACGCGAGGATGTGCGTCGCGATCCGGTCGAGGAACCAGCGATCGTGCGAGATCACCATCACCGAGCCCGCGAATTCGAGCAGCGCGTCTTCCAGCGCACGCAGCGTTTCGACGTCGAGGTCGTTCGACGGTTCGTCCAGCAGCAGCACGTTGCCGCCCGAGATCAGCGTCTTCGCGAGGTGCAGCCGACCGCGTTCGCCGCCGGACAGGTTGCCGACGATCTTCTGCTGGTCGCCGCCCTTGAAGTTGAAGCGGCCGATGTACGCGCGCGACGGCGTTTCGTACTTGCCGACCGTCAGCACGTCGGCGCCGCCCGAGATTTCCTCGAACACCGTCTTCGAACCGTCGAGCGCGTCGCGGCTCTGGTCGACGTACGCGAGCTTCACCGTCGGGCCCATCACGACTTCGCCCGAATCCGGCTGTTCCTTGCCGGTCAGCATCTTGAACAGCGTCGACTTGCCGGCGCCGTTCGGGCCGATGATGCCGACGATCGCGCCGGCAGGGATCTTGAAGCTCAGGTTGTCGATCAGCAGGCGGTCGCCGAACGATTTGCTGACGTTCTTGAACTCGATCACTTCGTTGCCGAGGCGTTCGCCGGCCGGAATGAAGATTTCCTGCGTTTCGTTGCGCTTCTGGTATTCCTGGCTGCTCAGCTCCTCGAAGCGCGCGATACGCGCCTTCGACTTCGCCTGACGGCCCTTCGGGTTCTGGCGCACCCACTCCAGTTCCTTCTTGATCGCCTTCTGGCGCGCCGATTCCGACGCTTCTTCCTGCTTCAGGCGCTCTTCCTTCTGGTCGAGCCAGCTGCTGTAGTTGCCCTTCCACGGAATGCCGTGGCCGCGGTCGAGTTCGAGAATCCACTCGGCCGCGTTGTCGAGGAAGTAGCGATCGTGCGTGACGGCGACGACGGTGCCCGGGAAGCGCACCAGGAACTGCTCGAGCCAGTCGACCGATTCGGCGTCGAGGTGGTTGGTCGGCTCGTCGAGCAGCAGCATGTCGGGCTTTTCGAGCAGCAGCTTGCACAATGCGACGCGGCGCTTTTCACCGCCCGACAGGTGCTCGATCTTCGCGTCCCACGCCGGCAGGCGCAGCGCGTCGGCGGCCACTTCGAGCTGCTGCTCGGGGCTGCCGCCGTCGCTCGACGCGAGGATCGCTTCGTACTTCGCCTGTTCGGCCGCGAGTGCGTCGAAGTCGGCGTCCGGTTCGGCATACGCGGCGTAGATTTCTTCCAGCTTCTTGTTGGCCTGGAACAGGTCGCCGAGGCCTTCCTCGACGGCTTCGCGCACGGTCTTCGTCGGGTCGAGCTGCGGTTCCTGCGGCAGGTAGCCGATGTTCAGGTTCGGCATCGGCGTGGCTTCGCCTTCGATGTCCTTGTCGACGCCCGCCATGATGCGGATCAGCGTCGATTTGCCTGAGCCGTTCAGGCCGAGCACGCCGATCTTCGCGCCGGGAAAGAACGACAGCGAGATGTCCTTCAGGATCTGGCGCTTGGGCGGCACGATCTTGCCGACCCGGTTCATCGTGAAAACGTATTGGGCCATTTCGGTGTGAAAGTCAGAAGTGGTTGAGACTGCCGCGCAGCGCGCGCGGGCGTGGCGGCGTCGGGTGATCCGGTACGGAGCGTGCCGCGCGGGGCGCGGCGGTGCGAGCGCGTATTGTACTTCGCCGCCGGCTGCCGCTGGCGCGGCGCAGGCCATTCGGCCGACCCGCGCTTACAGCCACGCGGCGACGCCCCCGTGCCCCGAGCAGGTGCCGCGCCGGTGGCGGCTGAAGCTGTACGTGCCGTCGCGGCAGCGTGCGCTCGCGCCGTCCGGCACGCGGCCCGATTTCGAATGCGCGGGCGCGTGCACGGTTTCGCCGTCGCGGTTGCGATACGTGTCGTGACGGTCGAGATCGGCTTCGTTGCCGTAGCCGGGTGACGCGCGGTACGCATGCGCGGAAGGGGGCAACGCGGCGGCCGCGACGAAGAGCGCGACGGACAGGGCCGCGACATGTGTCGCGCGGTGGAGCAGGGCACGCATGGTCTCTCTCGTTCCGTTTGTCGTTATCGATGTCGGGCCGATCGCCCGCGCCGCATGTTAGCGGATCGGCGCCGTCTACCCGCGCGACGCTACGCCGCGCCGGACATCGACGCCGCGCCGTCCGCCCGCGCGGCGTCGAGAATCCACCGGCGGAACGCGGCAACCTTCGGCCGTTCCGCGTGATGCGGCGGATAGACGAGGTAGTACGCGAAATCGTCGAGCCATGCGACGTCGGCAAGCTGCACGAGCCGGCCGCTCGCCAGCTCGCCGCGCACCATCGCGGCCGGCAGCAGCCCGGCGCCCTGGCCGGCGAGGATCGCCTGCAGCAGCAGGCCCGAGTTGTCGAACGCGGGGCCGCGCGGCGGGCCGAAATCGTCGATCCGCTGCGCGCCGAACCAGATGTGCCAGCCCTTGCGTTCGGCGTCGTGCAACTGCGGCCAGCCGACGAGCGCGGCCGGCGTCGCCGGCATGCCGAGCCGCGCGACGAGTTCGGGCGACGCGAGGGCGACGATTTCGACCGTCAGCAGCCGTTCGCTGCACAGCCCGACGTAACGCCCGAGGCCGTGGCGGATCGCGACGTCGACGCCGTCGCGCGCGAAATCCGCGAGCGCGTGGCTCGTGACGACCTGCAGGTCGACGTCGGGGATCGCCTGGCGGAACTGCGCGAGGCGCGGGACGAGCCACGCGGACGCGAAGAACGGCGTGACGCTCACCGTCAGCACGCCGCTGTCGGCGGCGCCCGACACGCGCTGCGACGCATCGGCGATCTGCCGGAACGCGTTCCGCACCGGCGGCAGGTAGTCGCGGCCGGCGGCCGTCAGCAGGATGCCGCGGTTCACGCGCTCGAACAGCTGCACGCCGAGATGGGTCTCGAGCGCGCGGATCATCTGGCTCACCGCGCCGGGCGTGACCGACAGCTCCTCGGCCGCCGACTTCACCGACAGGTGGCGGGCGGCGGCTTCGAAGGCGCGCAACGCGTTGAGCGGCGGCAGGCGGGAACGGTTCATTCAGTTTTTCTAAAGCGAAAGGCCGAGGAAATATCGTTTGAGGCGACGCATGCGCGCGCGTACCGTTGACACATCGGATCGCACGTTTCGCGGCTACCCTTCGGCGGCCGATGCGATCAACATAGTTCAACTATATTCACGGGGCAACCCGGACGCCGCCCGGCAGCCGGTGGAACCCGAAAGGAGCATCGTCATGAACCGCCTGGGCGCGTCGCGCCTTTTCTACGGCTGGTACGTGGTGGCGGCCGCGTTCGCCGTCACGTTCGTCGGGTTCGGCAGTGCGTATACGTTCAGCGCGTTCGTCGAGTCGCTGCAGCGGGATTTCGCCGCGTCGCGCGGCCAGATCTCGCTCGTATTCTCGCTCGCCGGCTTCCTGTACTTCGGCTTCGGTATCGTCAGCGGGCCGCTGGCCGATCGTTTCGGCTCGCGACGGCTCGCCGTCGCCGGGATGCTGCTGACCGGCGCGGGGCTCGCGGCCGCCGGCGCCGCGCATACGCTGCTGCAGGTCTATGTCGCGTACGGGCTCGGTGTCGGGGTCGGCGTCGGCTGCGCGTACGTGCCGGCCGTCGGCGCGGTGCAGCGCTGGTTCGTGCGCCGGCGCGGGTTCGCATCGGGGCTCGCGGTCGCGGGGATCGGCGTCGGCACGCTGGTGATGCCGCCGCTCGCGTCCGCGCTGATCGCGCAGGTCGGCTGGCGCGGCGCGTATTTCGCGCTGGCCGCGCTCGCGGTGGTGCTGGGCGCCGGCATGTCGCTGCTGATCGAGAACGACCCGCGCAGGCGCGGATTGCTGCCGGACGGCGATGCCGCCGGCGACGACAGCCGGAATGCCGCCGTCGCATCGACCGGCGCGACGGTGCGCGAAGCCGTCACGTCGCGGCCGTTCGCGAGCCTCTACGCGGCCTGCCTCGTCTGTTCGTTCGGTGTGTTCGTCCCGTTCGTTCACCTCGTGCCGTACGCGCTCGATCACGGCGTCGCGCCGTCGACGGCCGTGCTGCTGCTCGGCGCGATCGGCGTGGGCAGCACGGCCGGCCGCTTCTTCCTCGGTGGCCTTGCCGACCGCTTCGGCCGCCGCGCGTCGCTGCTCGCGATGTTCGCCGGCATGGCCGTCGCGCTGCTCGCGTGGGCGGGCGCCGGTACCGTCGCGACGCTGGCTGCGTTCGCGCTCGTGTTCGGCGTGTTCTACGGCGGCTGGGTCGCCGTGCTGCCGGCGGTCGCGATGGACTATTTCGGCGGCCGCAACGTGAGCGCGATCATCGGCATCCTGTACACGAGCGTCGCGTTCGGCACGCTGATCGGGCCGGCCGCCGCGGGCTTCATCTACGACGCAGGCGGCGGCTATCTCGTGCCGATCCTCGCGAGCGCCGCCGCGAATGCGATCGCGTTCGCGATCGTCGCGACCACCGGGCGCGCGCCGGCCGCCGCGCGCGCGGCCGGCGGATGACGCCACTCGCCTGGCGCGTCGTGCGGTTTCCGGTAGAGTGGCCGGACCGTCAACCATCGACGCATGATCGGGGAGGCATCGTGACATTCGACGAAGTCCGGCAGATCGCACTGGCGTGGCGCGGCGTCGAGGAAGGCACGTCGTACGGCACGCCCGCGCTCAAGGTGAAGGGCAAGATGCTCGCGCGATTGCGCGAGGACGGCGACACGCTCGTCGTGAAGGGCGTCGGCCCGGACGAGCGCGCGTGGCTGATCGAATCGGCGCCCGACGTGTATTACGTGACCGATCACTACCTCGGCTGGCCGATCGTGCTGGTGCGTCTGTCGGCCGCGCGTCCCGACGCCGTGAAAAACCTGCTTCTGCGAGAATGGCACGCACTCGTGCCGGCGAAGTGGCGGGACGAAGCCGCCCGCGACGCGAACTGAACGGCGCGCCCGGCGCGCGAGCCGCCGCCGAACCGGATCAATCGTTGCATTGATTCGTATCGATGCAACGAGTGGTTCCATCGAAATTCTTCAATTGGTTCTTAGTGAAGAACCGTTTGATGCTTACACTCCTTCGCTTCGAAGGCGGCTGACGACAGCCGACGGAACGGGCGTACGCGATGCGCCGGCGCCCGATGCGCCGCATCGCACCGGCAGCTTCGCAGACTGCCCGGACGACCCGACCGGAACGGCCCAGTCCGGCCTCATGCCCGCGTGCGACGCACGCGCGGCCGCAGCCGGATTCAACAACGACAACTCCCCGCGCCGCCTTCACGCGACACCGGTCGTACCGGAACCGTTTTTTGGAGAGAGACAGATGAGTGGAAGCAATACAGGCCTCGGCACCGGCCTGAAGCAGCGTCACGTAACGATGATGTCGATTGCCGGCGTCATCGGCGCGGGCTTGTTCGTCGGCTCCGGCCACGCGATCGCGGAAGCCGGGCCGGCATCGATCCTCGCGTATGCGATCGCGGGCGTGCTGGTCGTGCTGGTGATGCGCATGCTCGGCGAAATGGCCGTCGCGCATCCGGACAGCGGGTCGTTCTCGACCTATGCCGATCGCGCGATCGGCCACTGGGCCGGCTTCACGATCGGCTGGCTGTACTGGTGGTTCTGGGTGCTCGTGATCCCGATCGAGGCGACCGCCGCCGCGACCATCCTCAATGCGTGGTTCCCGGGCATCGCGACGTGGATCTTCGCGCTCGGCATCACGCTGCTGCTCACCGTCACCAACCTCTTCTCCGTGAAGAATTACGGCGAATTCGAATTCTGGTTCGCGCTGATCAAGGTCGTCGCGATCGTCGTGTTCCTGTGCATCGGCGGCGCGGCGATCGTCGGCATCATTCCGGCGCCGGCCGTGTCGGGCGTGTCGAACCTGTTCGTGCATGACGGCTTCATGCCGCACGGCGCGAGCGCGGTGCTCGCGGCGATGCTGACGACGATGTTCTCGTTCCTCGGCACCGAGATCGTGACGATCGCGGCCGCCGAATCGGACAACCCGCAACGCCAGATCGTGCGCGCGACGAACTCGGTCATCTGGCGGATCACGCTGTTCTATCTCGGCTCGATCCTCGTCGTCGCGGCCATCGTGCCGTGGAACGACCCGTTGCTGCCGAAGCACGGCTCCTATCAGCGCGCGATGGAACTGATCGGCGTGCCGAACGCGAAGGCGATCATCGACGTGATCGTGCTCGTGTCGGTCGCGAGCTGCCTGAATTCGGCGTTGTACACCGCGTCGCGGATGCTGTTCTCGCTGTCCAGGCGCAAGGACGCGCCGGCCTTCCTGCATCGCACCGATTCGACCGGCACGCCGCGCGCGGCCGTGCTGGCGTCGACCGCGTTCGGTTTCCTGACCGTGATCGCGAACTACCTGATGCCGGAACAGGTGTTCGGCTTCCTGCTGGCGACGTCGGGCGCGATCGCGCTGCTCGTGTATCTCGTGATCGCGATCTCGCAATTGCGGATGCGCAAGACGCTCGAATCGAGCGGCGCCGACCTGACGCTGCGGATGTGGCTGTTCCCGTGGCTCACATGGGCCGTGATCCTGTTCATCTGCGGCACGCTGACCGTGATGTTCGTCAGCGAGGAGCACCGGATGGAAGTCGGCGCGACGGCCGTGCTGGCGTTGATCGTGCTGCTCGCGTCGTGGCTGAACAAACGTGGGCGCGATGCGCGGGCGGAAGCGGGGCGGCGCGTGTCGGCGACGTGATCCGATCGAATGACGTGACGGCGGGGCGCAAGCCCCGGTCATGAAAAATGGCCCGAGCGGCGTTTGCCGGTCGGGCCATTTGTCTTTCGTGCCGGAGCACGCGTGGCGCGATGCCGTGCGTATCGCACGGCATCGGCCGATGCAGGTGTCAGACGTTGAACAGGAAGTTCATCACGTCGCCGTCGTGCACGACATATTCCTTCCCTTCGGCGCGCATCTTGCCGGCTTCCTTCGCGCCTTGCTCGCCCTTGTACGCGACGAAGTCGTTGAACGCGATCGTCTGCGCGCGGATGAAGCCGCGCTCGAAGTCGGTGTGGATCACGCCGGCCGCCTGCGGCGCGGTGTCGCCGATGTGGATCGTCCACGCGCGCACTTCCTTCACGCCCGCGGTGAAGTAGGTCTGCAGGCCGAGCAGCTTGAAGCCCGCGCGGATCACGCGGTCGAGGCCCGGCTCTTCCATGCCCATGTCGGCGAGGAAGGCTTCCTTGTCCGCGTCGTCGAGATCGGCGATTTCCGCCTCGATCGCCGCGCATACGGCGACCACCGGCGCGTTTTCGCTTTCCGCGTACTTGCGCACCGCCTCGAGGTGCGGGTTGTTCTCGAAGCCGTCGTCCTTCACGTTAGCGACGTACATCGCCGGCTTCGCGGTGATCAGGCAGAACGGCTTGATCAGCGCCTGTTCGTCGTCCGACAGCGCGAGGCCGCGCACGGCCTTGCCCTGGTCGAGCTGCGCACGCACCTTTTCAAGCACCGCGACGAGCTTCGCCGCTTCCTTGTCGTTGCCCGACTTCGCCGCCTTCGAATAGCGCGTGAGCGCCTTCTCGATGGTGCCGAGATCGGCGAGCGCCAGTTCGGTGTTGATCACTTCGATGTCGTCGATCGGGCTGACCTTGCCGGCGACGTGAATGACGTTCTCGTCCTCGAAGCAGCGCACGACGTGCGTGATCGCGTCGGTTTCGCGGATGTTCGCGAGGAACTGGTTGCCGAGGCCTTCACCCTTGCTCGCGCCCGCGACGAGGCCCGCGATGTCGACGAATTCGACGACGGCCGGCACGACACGCTCCGGCTTGACGATCTCGGAGAGCGCCTTCAGGCGCGTATCCGGCACTTCGACGATGCCGACGTTCGGCTCGATCGTGCAGAACGGGTAGTTCTCGGCGGCGATGCCGGCCTTGGTCAGCGCATTGAACAGGGTGGACTTGCCGACGTTGGGCAAGCCGACGATGCCGCATTTGAGACTCATGGAATCCTTCGGACGGGTGAGGCGGCGCGGCCGGACGGGGCACGGCGGCGCGGGAAAAAAGGGCGGCCGGCGCGTGGAGCGCGGCGGGCCGACGGTCAAAGACGCTATTGTACCGTGCCGGCGCCCCGGATTCCGGGCTGGGCGCCGAACGGCCGATGCGGCGGGCCGTCGCGCCGGCGCACCGGCCTGAGGTTCTGCTGATTTCCCGCAAAGTCCGGCCGCGTAAGGGTTTGGCCCCGCGGCTATAATGCCCGCCATGACTGCCCATCACACCTTCGACGTCGCCGTGGTCGGCGGCGGGCTCGTCGGCAAGACGGCCGCGCTCGCGCTGACCCAGTCCGGCTACAAGACAGCCTTGCTCGCCCAGCCGGCCACGCCGCGCCCCGCGGATCTCGCGTTCGACACGCGCGTCTACGCGCTGTCGTCCAGTTCGCAGGCGTTGCTCGAGCGGCTGCGGGTCTGGCAGGCGCTCGAGCACGGCCGGCTCGCGCCGGTGTACGACATGCGCGTGTATGGCGATGCGCATGCCGAACTGCATTTCTCCGCCTATCAGGCGTCCGTGCCGCAGCTTGCGTGGATCGCCGAATCGTCGCTGGTCGAGGCGTCGCTCGACGCCGCGCTGCGATTCCAGCCGAACCTCACGTGGTTCGACGCGCGTGCGCAGGGTTTCGACGTGCGCGACGACGCGGCCGTGCTCACGCTGTCGTCGGGGCAGGTGCTGGAAGCCGACCTCATCGTCGGCGCCGACGGCGCGCATTCGTGGGTGCGCTCCCAAATGGGGGCCAGGGTAGAGCGGCGCGACTACCGGCAGACGGGCGTCGTCGCGAACTTCAAGGCGTCGCTGCCGCACCGCGAGACGGCGTGGCAGTGGTTCCACGAAGGCGAGATCGTCGCGCTGCTGCCGCTGCCGGACGGCCACGTGTCGCTCGTGTGGTCCGCGCACACCGCGCATGCGGACGAACTGCTCGCACTCGATCCGGCGCAGCTCGCGGCCGAGGTCGAGCGCGTGTCGCACGGCCAGGTCGGCACGCTCGAATGCGTGACGCCGGCCGCCGGCTTCCCGCTGGCGCTGCAGACGGTCGACAAGCTGATCGCGCCGCGCGTCGCGCTGGTCGGCGATGCCGCGCACCTGATCCACCCGCTCGCGGGGCAGGGGATGAACCTCGGGCTGCGCGACGTCTCGGCGCTCGCCGACGCGATCGCGGGCAAGGAAAGCTTCCGCAACCTCGGCGATACCGTGCTGCTGCGCCGCTACGAGCGCTCGCGCCGTGAGGACATCCGCGCGCTGATGGTCGCGACCGACGGCCTGCAGCGGCTGTTCGCGGTGCCGGGCTCGCTCGCGAAGGCGGTGCGCAACGCGGGCATGGCGTTCGTCGGGGCCCAGCCGCTCGTGAAGCGCTGGCTCGTGTCTTCCGCGCTCGGCTGAGCGAACCTTCGGCTGCTTCGCCGGTCGGACTCGGTTCCGTTACGGCGTACACTGTGCCGTGCACTCCGATTGAGCTGAAGGAAGATTTCGATGAAAAAAACGATCCGCATCGCGTCGTTGGCGCTGGCCGTCACGATAGCGACGCTTGGCTGCACCGCGCAGGCCGACCAGACCACCGACAAGCTGAAGGCCACGCTGCAAGCCCGTCTCGGCAACGACGCGCCGATCAAGAGCGTGTCGAAATCGCCGGTTGCAGGCCTTTACGAAGTGAACCTCGGCTCGCAGATCATCTATAGCGACGCGGCCGGCGACTACGTGCTGCTCGGCGATCTCGTCGACGCCAGGACGCACAAGAACCTGACCGACGCCCGCCTGTCCGAAATCAACAAGATCGACTTCGCGAGCCTGCCGTTCGCGAATGCGATCAAGGTCGTCAAGGGCAACGGCGCCCGCAAGATCGCGGTGTTCTCCGATCCGAACTGCCCGTACTGCAAGAAGCTCGAGACGACGCTGCAGTCGATCGACAACGTGACCGTCTACACGTTCCTGTACCCGGTGCTGTCGCCGGATTCGACCGCGAAGTCGAAGGCGATCTGGTGTGCGACCGACCGCGCGAAGACGTGGGAAAGCTGGATGCTCGACCACCGCGCGCCGTCCGGCGCCGGTACTTGCGACACTACCGCGCTCGACAAGAACCTCGCGCTCGGCCGCGGGATGAACGTCACGGGCACGCCGACGATTTTCCTGCCGGACGGCCGCCGCCTGCCGGGCGCGGTATCGGCCGACCAGCTCAACCAGGCGCTCGCCTCGAGCAAGTAACCGACTGCACGCCGGGCGCATGGCCCGGCCAGCGAGGGGCGCCCGCATGATCTGCCGGCGCCTCTCTTCGTTTTCGCCGCCGTATTCGACCGATTGCCACGATGACTCAGCCGATCCGCTATTCGATTGTCCCGAAAGATCTTGCCGCGCACCTGTTCGAAGTGACGGTGACGGTTGCCGATCCCGATCCCGAAGGCCAGCGTTTCTCGCTGCCGGTGTGGATTCCGGGCAGCTACCTCGTGCGCGAGTTCGCGCGCAATATCGTGACGCTCGTCGCATTCAACGACGCGGGCCGCAAGGTGCGCATCGCGAAGACCGACAAGCACACGTGGCAAGCCGCGCCCGTGACCGGCGCGCTGACGCTGCGCTACGACGTCTATGCATGGGACCTGTCGGTGCGCTCCGCGTATCTCGACGAGTCGGGCGGCTTCTTCAACGCGACGGCCGTGTTCCTGAGCGTCGCCGGCCGCGAGGACGCGCCGTGCGAAGTCGACATCGCGAAACCGGCCGGCGCGGCGTTCCGCACGTGGCGCGTCGGCACCGCGCTGCCCGAGGCGCGCGGCACGAAGCGCTACGGCTTCGGCGCGTATCGTGCGTCGAACTACGACGAACTCTCCGACCATCCGGTGACGATCGGCGAATTCGCGCTCGCGACGTTCGACGCGCACGGCGTGCCGCACGACATCGTGATCGCCGGGCGCGTGACGCAGCTCGACCTGGAGCGGCTGCGTACCGACCTGAAACGCGTGTGCGAAGCGCAGATCGCGCTGTTCGAGCCGAAGTCGAAGAAGGCGCCGATGGACCGCTACGTGTTCATGACGCTCGCGGTCAGCGACGGCTACGGCGGCCTCGAGCATCGCGCGTCGACCGCGCTGATCTGCAACCGTACCGACCTGCCGGTGAAGGGGCGACCCGAAACGACGGAAGGCTATCGCACGTATCTCGGCCTCTGCAGCCACGAGTATTTCCACACGTGGAACGTGAAGCGCATCAAGCCGGCGGCGTTCGTGCCGTACGACCTCACGCGCGAGAACTACACGTCGCTGCTGTGGCTGTTCGAGGGCTTCACGTCGTATTACGACGACCTGATGCTGGTCCGCAGCGGGCTGATGTCGCAGGACGAATATTTCGCGGCGCTCGGCCGCACGGTCGGCGGCGTGCTGCGCGGCACGGGCCGGCTCAAGCAGAGCGTCGCGGAAAGCTCGTTCGACGCGTGGATCAAGTACTACCGTCAGGACGAGAACGCAACCAACGCGATCGTCAGCTATTACACGAAGGGTTCGCTCGTGGCGCTGGCATTCGATCTCGCGATCCGCGCGCAGACGCGCAACCGGAAGTCGCTCGACGACGTGATGCGTCTGCTGTGGCAACGCTACGGCCGCGACTTCTATCGCGGCAAGCAGGCGGGCGTGGAAGAAAACGAAGTCGAGGCGCTGATCGAAGAGGCGACGGGCGTCGCGCTCGGCCGCCTGTTCGCCGACGCCGTGCACGGCACGCGCGACCTGCCGCTCGGCGACCTGCTCGCGCCGTTCGGCGTGACGCTGGCGCCCGACGTCGCGATCGGCGCCGCCGCGAAGCCGACGCTCGGCGCGCGCTTGCGCGGCGGCGCGGACTGCACGTTCGCGGCGGTCTACGAAGGGGGCGCCGCGCATCGCGCGGGGCTGTCGGCCGGCGACACGCTGATCGCGGTGGACGGCTTGCGCGTGACGGGCACGAACCTCGATGCGCTGCTCTCGCGCTACCGGCCGGGCGACAAGGTCGAGGTTCACGCGTTCCGCCGCGACGAGCTGCGCACCGCGAAACTGAAGCTCGACGGCCCGGAAGTCACCCGCTACCGGCTGACCGCCGCCGCGAAGCCGGCTGCGGCCACGAAGGCTCGCGAAGCCTGGCTGAAGGGATAAACGTACCCGGGTGGGTATCGGGGCGCGATCGAGCATTGTTCCGCTGCTGCAACAATCCGTCGCCCTGAACCCGCTTTTTCGCGGTCATGCGGCCACGCACAATGGCGTCACTCGCGCTACCGAAGCGCAACCCTACCGGAGCCTGACATGACGACCATTCTGCAAATCAATTCCGCCGCGCGTTCGCAAGGTGCGCAATCCACGCTGCTCGCCAATGAACTAACGGCAAAGCTGCAACAATCGAACCCCGGCGCGAACGTCGTGGTGCGCGACCTGCTGGCCGATGCGCTGCCGCACCTCGACGAATCGGTGCTCGGCGCGTTCTTCACGCCGGCCGACAAGCGCACCGCGGAACAGAATGCGATCGTCGCGAAGAGCGATGCGCTGATCGCCGAGCTGCAGGCTGCCGACATCATCGTGATCGGCGCCCCGATGTACAACTTCGGCATCTCGTCGCAACTGAAGACGTACTTCGACTGGATCGCCCGCGCGGGCGTCACGTTCCGCTACACCGAGAACGGTCCGGAAGGCCTGATCAAGGGCAAGAAGGTTCACGTGGTGACGGCGCGCGGCGGCAAGTACGCCGGTACGCCGAACGACAGCCAGACGCCGTACCTGCGCACGTTCCTCGGCTTCGTCGGCATGACCGACGTGAGCTTCATCTTCGCGGAAGGCCTGAACCTCGGCCCGGATGCGCAGAGCGCCGCGCTGGCCAGCGCACGCGAAGCGATCGCCGCCGCGTAACGCGTCGGGTGGACGTGGGTGCGACGCACCCGCTGCATCGCCCGATAAAAAACGCCGCGCCCCCAAAAGGGACGCGGCGTTTTTGCATTCGTGTGGCGAACTCGGCGCCGAGACCGTTACGCGAGCGTTTCGGCCACGTCCGGCAGGCGCCAGTCGATCGGTTCGCGGCCCGCATCGACCAGATAGTCGTTCGCGAGCGCGAAATGGCGACAGCCGAGGAACCCGCGGTGCGCGGACAGCGGCGACGGATGCGGCGCCTCGAGCACGCAGTGCGCGTTCGCGTCGAACAGTGCGCGCTTCGCCTGCGCGTGCGCGCCCCACAGCATGAACACGAGCCCGCGATGGCGGCCGGCGAGCTCGCGGATCAACGTGTCCGTGCATTGCTCCCAGCCGCGCTTCGCGTGGCTCGCGGCCGCGCCGCGCTCGACCGTCAGCACGGTGTTGAGCAACAGCACGCCCTGGCGCGCCCATGTATCGAGGCAGCCGTGACGCGGCGTGTCGTGACCGAAGTTCGCGGCGATTTCCTTGAAGATGTTGCGCAGCGACGGCGGCGTGCGAACGGCAGGCGGCACCGAGAACGCGAGGCCGTGCGCCTGCGGCGTGCCGCGGTCGTCGCCGTGATACGGGTCCTGGCCGAGGATCACGACCTTCACGTCGTCCGGGCTCGTCAGGCGCAGCGCGCGGAACACGTCGGTCGGGTACACCGTCTTGCCGGCCGCGCGCTCTTCATCGACGAAGCGGCACAGCGGCGCGTACGCGTCGCTGTCGGTGAACGGTTTCAGCACGTCGCGCCAGACGGCCGGCAGCGCGTCGAATTGCGCGGCGAGATGCGGCACGTCGGCGACGACGGGCCGCGGTGCGGAGGCGGTCGGGGCCGGCGCGGGCGCCGGTGCGGCCGCCTTCTTCGCGGATTTTCGCCGGGCCGCGGGCGGCTCGGAAGCCGCGGACGGAATATCGGCCGGTGCCGTTTCCGGCACGGGATCGTCGAACAGCGACGCCTGTTGCGGCGCGCGGGAAGTCTTGCGGGTTGCCATGCGTGATGCGTGTTTATTGCGCGCGCAGCCGGTAGCCGCGCTGCGCCTTGCTGATGTTTTCGGGAACGAGGCCCGGCAGCGCCTGCTGCAGTTCGGCGGCGAGCGTCGCGAGCGCCGTTTCCGGGCCGTCGATCAGTTCGAGTTCGATTTCGCTGATCGGTTCGCGGCGCGTTTCGTGTTCCGCCTGGACGACGATCTCGCCGAGGTCCACCGCGGCCTCGACGGTCGCGCCGCCGATTGCGATGCGCCACAGCGTACGCGAAAAATCCGTGCGGAACAGCGCGTACAGTGCGCCTGCCGCATCATTCAGCGCGGCGGCGGCTTCCGGCACGTCGCAGGCCGCGACGAGCGCGTCGATGTCGAGCGCGTCGCCCGCGACCGGGAGTTCCCATTCGTGGCGGCGGTGCAGGCCGCCTTCCGCGCTGCCGACCGTCTTGAACGTCTGCAGCCAGCCGTCCGGCGTGCGGCGCACGCGCACCGCGCTCTTCGAGCGCGCCAGCGCGAGATCGGGCGTGTCGTAATAGACGTTCGCGAGCGTGATGTCGCGACCGGGTTCGCCGGTCAGCGTGTCGAAGAAGCGGCGTGCGGCATCGGCCTGACCGGCCGGCAACGCGAGCTTGATTTCCTTTTCGATCGCCATCAGAAGAACATCCGTGCGAGTTCCGCGCCCGGCTGGTCGGCGCGCATGAACGCCTCGCCGACGAGGAACGTGTTCACGTTCGCCGCGCGCATCGTGTCGACGTCGGTGCGCGACAGGATGCCCGATTCGGTCACGACGATGCGATCCGACGGAATCATGTCGAGCATGTCGAGCGTGGTCTGGATCGACGTCTCGAACGTGCGCAGGTTGCGGTTGTTGATGCCGAGCAGCGGCGTCTTGAGCGTCAGCGCCTGTTCCATCTCGTTGCGGTCGTGCACTTCGACCAGCACCGCGAGGCCGAGCGAGTGCGCATAGGCTTCCAGATCCTGCATCAGCGGCGTGTCGAGCGCGGCGGCGATCAGCAGGATCGCGTCGGCGCCCATCGCGCGGGCTTCGACGATCTGGTACGCGTCGACGATGAAGTCCTTGCGCAGCACCGGCAGCGTGCAGGCCGCGCGCGCTTCCTCGAGGTAGCGGACGCCGCCCTGGAAGAACTGCTCGTCGGTCAGCACCGACAGGCAGGCGGCGCCGTGCGCCGCATACGAGCGCGCGATGTCGGCCGGCACGAAATGCTCGCGCAGCACGCCTTTCGACGGGCTTGCCTTCTTGATTTCGGCGATCACGGCGGCGTCGCCGGCCGCGTGCTTCGTCCGCAGCGCGCCGACGAAGTCGCGCAGGTCCCGCGCGGAGGCTTCCAGTTTCAGTGCCTCGAGCGGCGCGCTGCGCATGGCCGCCGCCACTTCTTCGCGCTTGACGGCGATGATTCGGTCGAGAATGTCGCTCATATGGGTTCCTGCTTGATTCGTAAGGGGAGTCAGCGCTTGAACTGCTGCGTGAAGCGCACGAGTTCGTCGACTTTCTCGCGCGCCTTGCCGCTCGCGATCGCTTCACGGGCCAGCTGGATGCCGTCCGCGATCGACTCGGCGATATTGGCCGCGTAGAGCGCGGTACCCGCGTTCAGCGTGACGATCTCGCGTGCGACGCCCGGCTGGTTGTCCAGCGCGCCGAGCAGCATCGTGCGCGATTCGTCGGCATTTTCCACCTTCAGCGTGCGGTTCGACACCATCTGCAGACCGAAGTCCTCCGGATGGATCTCGTATTCGTGCACCTTGCCGTCGCGCAATTCGCCGACGAGCGTCGCGGCGCCGAGCGACACCTCGTCCATCCCGTCCTTGCCGTACACGACGAGCACGTGCTGCGCGCCGAGGCGCTGCATCACGCGGACCTGGATGCCGACGAGGTCGGCGTGGAACACGCCCATCAGCTGATTCGGCGCGCCGGCCGGATTGGTCAGCGGGCCGAGGATGTTGAAGATCGTGCGCACGCCGAGCTCGCGGCGCACGGCCGCGATGTTCTTCATCGCCGGGTGATGGTTCGGCGCGAACATGAAGCCCATGCCGGTTTCGGCGATCGATGCGGCCACCTGGTCCGACTGCAGGTCGATGTTCACGCCGAGCGCCTCGAGCACGTCGGCGCTGCCGGACTTGCTCGACACGCCGCGGTTGCCGTGTTTCGCGACCTTCGCGCCCGCGGCCGCCGTGACGAACATCGACGCGGTCGAGATGTTGAACGTGTGCGAGCCGTCGCCGCCGGTGCCGACGATGTCGACGAAATTCGAGTTGTCCTGCACCTCGACGTGGTTCGCGAATTCGCGCATCACGGTCGCGGCGGCGGCGATCTCGCCGATCGTTTCCTTCTTCACGCGCAGCCCGGTGATGATCGCGGCCGCCATCACGGGCGACATGTCGCCGCGCATGATCAGCCGCATCAGGTGCAGCATTTCGTCGTGGAAGATCTCGCGGTGTTCGATCGTGCGCTGCAGCGCTTCCTGCGGGGTAATCGTCATCGTGCGTCTCCCGTCAGGCAGCCGGTGCGGTCGCGCCGGCCACGGCGCGGTTCTGTTTCAGGAAATTCTCGAGTAGCGCATGGCCGTGCTCGGACAGGATCGATTCCGGGTGGAACTGCACGCCTTCGACCGGCAGCGTCTTGTGGCGCACGCCCATGATCTCGCCGTCGTCGGTCCACGCGGACACCTCGAGGCAGTCGGGCAGCGATTCGCGTTCGATCGCGAGCGAGTGATAGCGCGTGACGTCGAAATGCTTCGGCAGATCGGCGAACACGCCGCGGCAGTCGGTTTCGATCCGGCTCACCTTGCCATGCATGATGGTCTTCGCGCGTACGACGCGGCCGCCGAACGCTTCGCCGATCGCCTGGTGGCCGAGGCAGACGCCGAGGATCGGCTTCTTGCCCGCGAATTCGCGCAGCACGTCGAGCGTGATGCCCGCATGTTGCGGATTGCTCGGGCCCGGCGACAGGCAGATGGTGTCGGGATTCAGGCGCGCGATGTCGTCGAGCGTGATTTCGTCGTTGCGGTAGGTGCGCACGTCCTCGCCGAGTTCGCCGAAGTACTGGACCAGGTTGTAGGTAAACGAGTCGTAGTTGTCGATCATGAGCAGCATGGTCAGTCTCCGGTCAGAAGTCGCTATCGAGGCCGTCCTGGACCTGTTCGGCCGCCCGCAGCACCGCGCGCGCCTTGTTCTCGGTCTCTTGCCATTCGGATTCGGGCACCGAATCCGCGACGACGCCGGCCGCCGCTTGCACGTATAGGTTGCCGTTGTGGATCAGGCCCGTGCGGATCGCGATCGCGAGATCCATCTCGCCCGAGAACGACAGGTAGCCGACCGCACCGCCGTACAGCCCGCGCTTGACCGGCTCGAGCTCGTCGATCAGTTCCATCGCGCGCACCTTCGGCGCGCCGGACAGCGTGCCGGCCGGGAACGTCGCGCGCAGCACGTCGTAGTTCGTCATGCCGGGCTTCAGCGTGCCTTCGACCGAGCTGACGATGTGCTGCACGTGCGAGTACTTCTCGATCACCATCTTGTCGGTCACCTGCACCGAGCCGATCTCCGCGATGCGGCCGACGTCGTTGCGCGCGAGGTCGATCAGCATCACGTGCTCGGCGATTTCCTTCGGATCGTTCAGCAGCTCGGTCGCGAGTTCCGCGTCGCGCTCGGGCGTGTTGCCGCGCGGGCGCGTGCCGGCGAGCGGCCGGATCGTGACGATCTGGTCCTCGCCGCGTTTTTCCTGGCGCACCAGGATTTCCGGCGACGCGCCGACCACGTGGAAATCGCCGAAGTTGTAGTAATACATGTACGGCGACGGATTCAGCGAACGCAGCGCGCGATACAGCGACAGCGGATTGTCGCGGTACGGCTTCGTCAGCCGCTGGCCGACCTGAATCTGCATCAGCTCGCCGGCCGCGATGTATTCCTTTGCCTGACGCACGGCGGCCAGATAGTCGTCCTTCCTGAATTCGCGGAACGTCTCGGTGCGCACGCTCGCCGACGTGACGGGCGGCTGCACGGTCGTGCGCAGGCGCTGCTTCAGCTCGCGCAGGCGCTGTTTTGCCTTCGCGTACGCTTCGGGCTGGCCCGGGTCCGCGTAGATGATCAGGTACAGCTTGCCGGCGAGGTTGTCGATCACCGCGACTTCCTCGGTCAGCAGCAACTGAATGTCGGGCAGCCCGAGATCGTCGCGCGGCGCGGTGTTCGCGAGCTTCTTCTCGATATAGCGCACCGCGTCGTAGCCGAAGTAGCCGGCGAGGCCGCCGCAGAAGCGCGGCAGGCCCGGGCGCTGCGCGACCTTGAAGCGGGCCTGGAACGATTCGATGAACTGGAACGGGTCGCCGTCGTGCGTCTCGACGACCTGGCCGTCGCGCACGACTTCCGACACGCCGTTGCGGGTACGCACGAGCGTGCGGGCGGGCAGGCCGATGAACGAGTAGCGGCCGAAACGTTCGCCGCCGACCACCGATTCGAGCAGGAACGAGTTGGCGCCCGCGCGTTCGGGCTGGGCCAGCTTCAGGTAGAGGGACAGCGGCGTTTCGAGATCGGCGAGCGCTTCCGCGATCAGCGGGATGCGGTTGTAGCCTTCGTTCGCGAGCGATTGGAATTCGAGTTCGGTCATGTTCCGGTCCTGTTCGGGACGAGCGGCGCGTGCGCCAGGGATCACTTGACGCTGCGCGGATGGCCGTCGGCGAAAGGGCGGTCGATCGAGAAGTGCCTGTTGCCGGCCGGCACTCCGGGCGTGAACGTCGCGAGCCTGCGGCCGATCCTGAACGCAAGCGTTCGGGCGCGGTGGAACTCGAGGTGGTGCGACGATCGGCGCGCGGATGCGCAGCGAGATAAAAAACGGCGCTGAAGACGTGCTTCAGCGTACCTCATCGAAGAGGTTAGCGCGACCAGCGACGCCAGGGCCAGGCTCCCCGGTCGATGCTGCTCAGACTCCGTTTTTTATTCAGAAACATGCGGATGGAAGAAATAATCAGAAGGTTGGCCGGCCGGCGTTGTGCGCGGAAATTGCGCGAGCCGCGACCAGCAACGAATCGACTATACCATCCGAATTTATCGTTTGTATAGCTTTGCCGTGGTTGTAGCCGTACGGCACCGTCAGCGTCGCCATTCCGGCCGCGCGGCCTGCCAGCGCGTCGTTTTCCGAGTCGCCGATCGCGACCGCGGTGTCCGGCGCGACGCCGAGTGCCTCGCAGGCCGTCAGCATCGGCAGCGGGTCGGGCTTCTTGCGCGCGACGCTGTCGCCGCCCAGCACGATGCCGAAGCAGCCGGCCAGCCCGTATTGTTCGAGCAGCTCGACCGCGAAGCGGTGCGGCTTGTTCGTCACGCACGCGAGCCGGATGCCGGCCGCGCGCAGTGCGTCGAGCCCGGCTGCCACGTCCGGATAGAGACGCGTGTGGCGACCGTTGATCTTCGCGTATTCGGTCTGGTAGATCGCGAGCGCGTCGTCGAAGCGCGCGTGCGCTTCATCGGCCGCGAAGCGCGGCTTCAGCACGCTCTGGATCAGGTGTTCGGAGCCCTTGCCGACGTAGCCGATCACTTCGTCGCGCGACGTGGCCGGCGCGCCGAGCTGCGCGAGCATCCCGTTCAGGCCGGCCGTGAAATCGTCGGCCGTGTCGACCATCGTGCCGTCGAGGTCGATCAGTGCGGCATCGATGCGCGGCGCGGCGAAGCGGATCGCGGCCGCGTCCGTGGCGGCCCCGGCCGGCGCGTGGCCGGCGAACGACGAGTCGGCCACGGCGTCAGCTCCGCTCGACGGTGGCGAGCGCCGCGCGCATCTCGTCGATCACCTTGCGATAGTCGGGCTTGCCGAAGATCGCCGAACCCGCGACGAACGTGTCGGCGCCGGCCGCCGCGATTTCCGCGATGTTGTCGGTCTTCACGCCGCCGTCCACTTCGAGCAGGATCTCGCGGCCCGTGCGTTCGGTGTACGCGTCGATGCGGGCGCGCGCCTCGCGCAGCTTGTTCAGCGTTTCCGGAATGAACGACTGGCCGCCGAAGCCGGGGTTCACCGACATCAGCAGCACGAAGTCGAGGCGGTCCATCACGTGGTCGAGGTAGTTCAGCGGCGTGGCCGGATTGAACACGAGGCCGGCCTTGCAGCCGTGATCGCGGATCAGCGACAGCGTACGGTCGATGTGGTCCGAGCCTTCCGGGTGGAAGCTGATCAGGTTCGCGCCGGCCTTCGCGAAATCGGGCACGATCCGGTCGACCGGGCGCACCATCAGGTGCACGTCGATCGGCACCTGCACGTGCGGGCGGATCGCCTCGCAGACGAGCGGGCCGATCGTGAGGTTCGGCACATAATGGTTGTCCATCACGTCGAAGTGAATCCAGTCGGCGCCGGCGGCGACCACGTTGCGGACTTCTTCGCCGAGCCGTGCAAAGTCGGCCGACAGAATGCTGGGAGCGATGCGGAATTGAGTCATGACAGGGGAGCGGGGACGTTGCGGCGCAAAACCGTCATTCTACCGTCCGGCGACCCGGTGCGCGGCGGCAGGCCGTGCGGTTGCGGCCCGATTGCGCATAGAATGCCGAACCAATGCGGCGCGCCCGCGGCCCGGCCGCTCGAGTCGGCGCGCACGGTTACCTACAGCGGACACATCATGAGTCAGTATCAGTTCACCGTTTCGGTGAAAACCAGCTACTTGCCGGAACAATCCGACCCCGATCACCGTCAATACGCATTCGCGTACACGCTGACCATCCGTAACACCGGGCAGGTCGCGGCGCAGCTGATCGCGCGTCACTGGATCATCACGGACAGCGAGAGCCATGTGCAGGAAGTGAAGGGGCTCGGCGTCGTCGGGCACCAGCCGCTGCTGCAGCCGGGCGAGCATTTCGAATACACGAGCTGGGCCGTGATCGCGACGCCGGTCGGCACGATGCGCGGTGCGTACTTCTGCGTGGCGGAGGACGGCGAGCGTTTCGAGGCGCCGGTCGACGAGTTCGCCCTGCACATGCCGCGCACGCTGCATTGAGCGTGCGGCGCGCGTCAGCGCGGCTGGCGGTCGTTGCGGCGGGCCTGCTTCTTTCTGCCCGACGACGTCCACACGACGATGAAGATCAGCAAGGCAAGCGCTACGAAGGCTTCGAGCGCGAAGATGAGCATCGGATATTGGTCGAGAAAATCTGACATGGCGGTTTCCATCAAGAACGGACATTGTATGTGGTTTGGGCCCCGGCTGGCCGGGTGGATGGCCGCAGCCGCGGCGGCGGCGCTGCTCGCGGCGTGCGGCGGCGCGCCGACGCGAACCTCCGCGCTGAAGCCGCCGACCGGCGCGGCGATCGTGCCGGGGCAGGTCGCCGCGAAGCGGCTCACGCCGGTCGCGTGGCAGCAGGTGCCGGGCTGGCAGGACGATTCGCTGATCGGCGCGGCGGCCGCGCTGCGGCAGAACTGCGCGCGGCTCGCGCGCCAGCCGGCCTGGGCGCGTGCTTGCGCGGCCGCCGACCGGCTCGACGAGCTCGACGTCAGCAGCGCGCGCACCTTCTTCGAAACGTATTTCACGCCCTTCCAGTTCGCGAATACCGACGGTACGCTCGACGGGCTCGTGACCGGCTATTACGAGCCGCTGCTGCACGGGTCGCGCGTGCGCCGCGGCCCCTATCAGTACGCGCTCTATCGCTGGCCGGCCGGCTATCGCGCGGGTGCCGCGCTGCCGGCACGCGCGCAGCTCGAGCGCGCCGGCATCCTGAACGGCAACGAACTCGTGTGGGTCGACGATCCGATCGAGGCGTTCTTCCTGCAGGTGCAGGGCTCGGGTCGCGTGCTGCTCGACGACGGTTCGGTGATGCGGGTCGGCTTCGGCGGCACCAACAATCAGCCGTACCGTTCGATCGGCAAGTGGCTGCTCGATCGCGGTGAGCTGACGCCCGCACAGGCGACGATGCAGGGCATCAAGGCCTGGGCGAAGGCGAACCCGACGCGCGTCGACGCGTTGCTCGACACGAATCCGCGCTTCGTGTTCTTCCGCGACATGCCGACCAAGGAAGATGCGCCGCACGGCGGCGCGGACGGTCCGATCGGCGCGCTCGGCGTCCCGCTGACGCCGGAGCGCTCGATCGCGGTCGATCCGTCGTCGATCCCGCTCGGCACGCCGGTGTTCCTGCAGACCACGCGTCCTCTGACGAATACGCCGATGAACCGGCTCGTGTTCGCGCAGGATACGGGCTCGGCGATCAAGGGCGGCGTGCGGGCAGACTATTTCTGGGGGCTCGGCGATGACGCGGGCGACCAGGCCGGCCGGATGAAGCAGGTCGGCCGGATGTGGCTGCTGTTCCCGAACTCGTGATTTGGGGTGGCGCGGGCTGGCTGGATGGTTGCTCGCGAGCGAGACGCGGCATGGATGGCGCGCCTCGTGCGCGTGGGGCGTGCCGGCCTGATCGCCGGTGTGCCCATGTGATTTCGGTTCGCGTCATGCGGTGCGTGTCGCATCGAACGATGCTTTGGAGTAGCGCAGCCCGATCGGCGTTGGCCGGCCGGGCTGTTTCGTTTGCAGGCACGGATTCGCCGCTGCGCGACGCACGCGCGGCGAGCGACCTCAGCCCTTGCGCTTGTCGACGACGCGGCGTGCCTTGCCGACCGAGCGCTCGATGCCGTTCACGGGCAGCACGTTGATCACGGCCGTCACGCCGATCAGCGACTTGATGTCGTACGCGAGCGCCTGTTTTGCCGCATGGATCGCCGCGGTATCGGGCGCGGTCTCCGGGCACGGCTCGACGTTGAGC
The DNA here is from genome assembly GCF_902833095.1 of Burkholderia sp. BCC1208. Lineage (NCBI taxonomy): Bacteria > Pseudomonadati > Pseudomonadota > Betaproteobacteria > Burkholderiales > Burkholderiaceae > Burkholderia > Burkholderia sp. BCC1208. Next base: position 511,114 of record NZ_CADFDY010000004.1, read on the forward strand.
GTCAGCACGTCGAGCGGGCCTTCCTTCGTCAGCACGATCTGATAGTGCGGCGCGAGCGCGCGCTGCTTGAGCAACTGTTCCTCGATTTGCGTCGGGAACACGTTGACGCCGCGCACGATCATCATGTCGTCCGACCGGCCGGTGATCTTTTCCATCCGACGCATCGTCCGGGCGGTGCCCGGCAACAGGCGCGTGAGGTCGCGGGTGCGATAGCGGACGATCGGCAGCGCTTCCTTCGTCAGCGACGTGAACACGAGCTCGCCGAGTTGGCCGTCCGGCAGCACTTCGCCGGTTTCCGGATCGATGATTTCCGGATAGAAGTGGTCTTCCCAGATGGTGGGGCCGTCCTTGGTCTCGACGCATTCGGACGCGACGCCCGGGCCCATCACTTCGGATAGCCCGTAGATGTCGACCGCGTCGATGCCCATCCGCTGTTCGATCGCGACGCGCATGTCGTTGGTCCACGGCTCCGCGCCGAAGATGCCGATGCGCAGCGAACTCTGCACGGGATCGAGGCCCTGGCGCTCGATCTCGTCGGCGATCGACAGCATGTAGCTCGGCGTGACCATGATGATGTCGGGCCGGAAATCCTGGATCAGCTGGACCTGCTTTTCGGTCTGGCCGCCGCCGAACGGGATCACGGTCAACCCTGCACGTTCGGCGCCGTAGTGTGCGCCGAGCCCGCCCGTGAACAGCCCGTAGCCGTAGCTGACGTGCACCTTATCGCCGCGGCGCGCACCGGCGGCGCGGATCGAGCGTGCGACGAGATTCGCCCACGTGTCGATGTCGGCGGCCGTATAGCCGACGACCGTCGGCTTGCCGGTGGTGCCCGACGAGGCGTGGATGCGCGAGATCTGGTCGTGCGGCACCGCGAACATCCCGAACGGATAACTGTCGCGCAGGTCGCCCTTGGTCGTGAACGGAAAGCGCGACAGGTCGGCGAGCGTTTTCAGGTCGTCCGGATGCACGCCCGCTTCGTCGAACTTGCGGCGATAGACGGGCGAGTGGTCATACGCGTGCCGGAGCGACCATTTGAGGCGTTCGAGCTGCAGCGCGGTCAACTCGTCGCGTGAGGCGGTCTCGATCGGCTCGAGCGGTAGCGGGGTAGTCATGCATGTCTCCAGTGTTTGTTATGGGCGAGCCGTCGACGTCAGCGGTCTTCCGGAATGACCGTGCCCTTGATCTGGGCGGATTTGCCGCGAAACATCGCGACCGTGTCGCCTGTCTGGTTCGTGACGCGGATGTCGTAGATGCCGTGTCGTCCGGCGCGCGCCTGCTCGATTGCCTCGGCCGTCAGCACGTCACCACCGTGCACGGGGCGCAGGAATTCGATCGAGCAGCCGGCCGCGACCGCATTCAGGTTGTACGAGTTGCACGCGAACGCGAACGTCGAATCGGCGAGCGTGAAGATGATCCCGCCGTGACAGGTCTGGTGCCCGTTCAGGAATTCAGGCCGCACGCGCATCTGCAGGCGGGCGTAGCCGGCGCGTACTTCGGCGATTTCCATGCCGAACGCGCGGCTGCAGGCGTCGGCGTCGTACATGGCCTGTGCGGTGGCGCGGGCGAGCGAATCGGGGTCGAGCGTGGCGGTGGCGTTCGTCATGTCAACGCCCCTCGAAGCGCGGTGCGCGCTTCTCGATGAAGGCCTTCACACCTTCCGCATAGTCGTCCGACCGGCCGAGCTTGCGCTGCAGGTCGCGCTCCAGGTCGAGCTGCTGATCGAGCGTGTTCGTGACGCTGTCTCGCATCGACTGCTTGATCGATGCGATGGCGAGCGTCGGCTGCTGCGCGAGCTGGGTGGCAAGCTGGCGGGCCGTCGCGGCGAGCGCGTCGTCGTCGACCGCACGCCAGATCAGGCCCCACTGTTCGGCCTGTTCGGCGCCGAGCTTGTCGCCGGTCAGCGCGAGCCCCAGCGCGCGTGCCATGCCGACGCGTTGCGGCAGGAACCATGTGCCGCCCGAATCGGGTACGAGCCCGATCTTGACGAAGGCCTGGATGAAGCTGCTCGAGCGGGCGGCGAACACGAGGTCGCACGCAAGTGCGAGATTCGCGCCGGCGCCGGCCGCCGTGCCGTTGACCGCGGCGATCACCGGAATCGGCAGACGCTGGAGGCGGCGGATCAGCGGATTGAAATGCTCGTCGATCAGCGTGCCGAGGTCGGTGGGAGCGCCTGGCGTGAAGTCGAGGTCGGCCAGATCCTGGCCTGCGCAAAAGCCGCGGCCCGCACCCGTCAGAATCAGCGCGCGTGCACCGGCCGCCTCGACTTCATCGAGCGCGGACTGCAGTTCGCGATGCATCGCCCGCGTGAAGCTGTTCAGCTTGTCGGGGCGGTTGAGCGTGACCGTGGCCACGCGCGCGGCTTGATCGATATCCAGCAGGATCGCCTGATAGGACATGCAGTGTCTCCTTCAAGACTTCGTTATAGGCGCGCGGCGCGTCGGTTACACACGTTCGATCGCGAGCGCGATGCCCTGACCGACGCCGATGCACATCGTACAGAGCGCGAAGCGGCCGCCGGTACGCTCGAGTTGATGGAGCGCCGTAGTGACGAGCCGCGCGCCCGATGCGCCGAGCGGGTGGCCGAGCGCGATCGCACCGCCGTTCGGATTCACGCGCGGATCGTCGTCGGCGACGCCGAGCATGCGCAGCACCGCGAGACCTTGCGACGCGAACGCTTCGTTCAGTTCGATCACGTCGAACTGGTCGATGCGCATGCCGAGCTGGTGCAGCAGTTTCTGCGTGGCCGGCGCGGGACCGATACCCATCACGCGCGGTTCGACGCCGGCCGTCGCCATGCCGACCACGCGCGCGCGGCGGCGCAGGCCATACTGGTCGGCCGCCTGCGCATTGGCGAGCAGCAGCGCGCAGGCGCCGTCGTTGACACCCGACGCGTTGCCGGCCGTGATCGAGCCGTCCGGGCGCACAACGCCCTTCAGCTTCGCGAGCGCGTCGAGCGACGTCTCGCGTGGATGCTCGTCGCGCGACACGACGACGGCGTCGCCTTTCTTCTGCGCAATCGTGACTGCGACGATTTCCTCAGCGAGCGTGCCGTCCTGCTGTGCCCGCGCGGCCTTCTGCTGGCTGCGCAGCGCGAACAGGTCCTGATCCGCGCGGCTGATGTGGTAATCGACCGCGACGTTCTCAGCCGTCTCCGGCATCGAATCGACGCCATACAACTGCTTCATCAGCGGATTGACGAAGCGCCAGCCGATCGTCGTATCGAAGATGTCGGCCTGCCGCGCGAACGCGCTCGCGGCCTTGCCCATCACGAACGGCGCGCGCGTCATGCTCTCGACACCACCTGCGATCATCAGGCGCGCTTCACCTGCCTTGATCGCGCGCGCGGCCGTGCCCACCGCATCCATTCCGGAGCCGCACAGTCGGTTCAGCGTCGTGCCCGGCACGGCAGTGGGCAGGCCCGCCAGCAGCGCCGACATGCGCGCGACGTTGCGGTTGTCCTCGCCAGCCTGGTTCGCGCAACCGTAGATCACGTCGTCGATCGCCGCCCAGTCGACGTCGCGGTTGCGCTCGATCAGCGCCATGAGCGGCACCGCGCCGAGATCGTCGGCGCGGACATCTTTCAGGGCGCCGCCGTAGCGGCCGATGGGAGTGCGAATCGCGTCGCAGATGTAGGCGTCTGTCATGAGCGTATCGGTGAGTGACGAACCCGCCGGGTGGCGGATTCGTTCATGGTAGAGAACATGGCGGCGTTTGCACGTCGGCCATTCGGGTTATGCCATTTGGCCAGCTTCCGCAGGTACCGCTTTCGGGGCAACATGGACGCGGCTCTGGACCACGCGGAACCGGTTGGCGACGAATGCCGGGTCGGCCAGCGCGGCATTGGCGGCCGGGTTCGCGCCCGTGCCGTGGAAGTCGGAGAACGCGGCCGACTGATTGACGAATACGCCGCCCGTCAGGTTGATCGACAGCGCGACGCCGCCACGTACCGCCGCGTCGTGTGCGGCGTCGACGATCGCGTCGTCGGTGCTGTAGACGGAGAGGGTCAGGGCGCCATGCTCGGCGGCGATTTCACCAGCCAGATCGAGCGATTGCGCGGTCGAATCGGTTGCGATCACGAACGAGATCGGGCCGAACCACTCCTGCGTGAATTTCTCGCGGTCGGCCACGTCGAGTTGCAGCACGAGGGGCGTGCGCACGCGCGCATCGGGGAAGGCGGGATGCTGGAGGGTCACGCTATCCGCGAGCACGCGGCCGAGTTTGCGCGCGTCGTCGATGCGCGCGGTCACGCCGTCGTTCTGGATCGCGCCGATCAGTTCGACCGAGCGTGCCGGGTCGCCGGTGAGTTTTTGCACGGCAATCGCGATCGCTTGGGCGACTTCGTCGAAGCTCGCGTGGCCGTCGGCCGTCCGGATGCCGTCGCGTGGCACGTAGATGTTCTGCGGCGCCGTGCACATCTGGCCGGAGTACAGCGCCAGCGAGAACGCGATGTTCTTGGCGGCGGCCTTCAGGTCGTCGGTCGAGTCGATCACGATCTGGTTGACGCCGGCTTTCTCGGTGTAGACCTGCGCCTGGTGGGCATGGCGTTCGAGCCACGTGCCGTTCTGCGTGCTGCCGGTGAAGTCGATCAGCTTGATCTCGGAGCGCAGCGCGAGATCCTGGACGAGGGCGCCGTCGTTGGGTTCGGTCGCGAGGAGCGTGACGACGTTCGGATCGAACCCGGCTTCGCGCAGTACGTCGCGAGCGATCCGCACCGTGATGGCGAGCGGCAGGATCGCGCCCGGGTGCGGTTTGACGATCACGGTATTACCCGTTGCCAGATCGGCGAACAGGCCCGGGTAGCCGTTCCAGGTCGGGAACGTGCAGCAGCCGAGCACGACGCCCGTGCCGCGCGGCACGATCGTATAGCGCTTGCGCATCGCGAGCGGCGGGTTCTTGCCTTGCGGCTTTTCCCAGTGCGCATCGGCCGGGATGCGGCGCAGTTCGTCCCACGCATAGGCAACCGCCTCGAGGGCGCGATCCTGCGCGTGCGGGCCGCCCGCCTGGAACGCCATCATGAAGGCTTGCCCCGTGGTGTGCATCACGCTGTAGGCAACTTCGAAGCTTGCACGGTTCAGGCGCGCAAGGATTTCGAGGCTGACGCCGACCCACGCGCTCGGGCCGGCTTCGCGCCACGTGCGCTGCGCGGCGGCTGCGGCAGCGATCAGTGCGTCGGGCGTCGATTTCGGATACCGGATGCCCAGTGCGATGCCGTACGGCGAGCGCTCGGCGCCGACCGTTTCACCGGACGCCGGCTGGTCGAGCACGAAGGTCTTGTCGAGGTGCGACTTGAACGCGGCCTCGCCGTCCGCGCTTGCGCTTTCCCCGTACACTTTGGGGCTCGGCATTTCGGCGAACGGGCTCCAGTACCCGCGGCTCTCGATGGCGGCGAGTGCGTGTTTCAGCGTGTCTTCGTGCTTCGTGAACAGGGCATGGGTCATGGCGGCGGCCTGATGAAGTTGAGAGGGATCGGATCGATTAATTAACCGACCGGTTGGTCGGAGAATGGTAGCATCAAACTATTCGCATGTGCGAGGCGTTTCTCATTTCATTGATCGAGGAGAAAGAGATGGCTTACGAGAACATCCTGGTGGAGACCCGAGGGCGCGTCGGTCTGGTGACGCTGAATCGTCCGAAGGCGCTGAATGCGCTGAACGATGCGCTGATGGACGAGCTGGGCGCTGCGCTGAAGGCGTTCGATGCAGACGACGATATCGGCGCGATTGTCGTGACCGGGAGCGAGAAGGCGTTCGCGGCCGGAGCGGACATCGGCATGATGGCGACCTACTCCTATATGGATGCTTATCGGGGCGACTACATCACGCGTAACTGGGAGACGGTCCGCGAGATCCGCAAACCGATCATTGCCGCGGTTTCGGGCTTTGCGTTGGGCGGCGGCTGCGAGCTCGCGATGATGTGCGACATCATCTTCGCGGCGGACACGGCCAAGTTCGGCCAGCCGGAAATCAAGCTGGGCGTCATGCCGGGTGCGGGCGGCACGCAGCGTTTGCCCCGCGCGGTATCGAAGGCGAAGGCAATGGACATGTGCCTGACCGCGCGCTTCATGGACGCCGCCGAGGCCGAGCGTGCCGGGCTCGTATCGCGCGTGCTGCCGGCCGACAAGCTGCTCGACGAGGCGATTGCCGCCGCGACGACGATCGCCGAGTTTTCGCTGCCGGCTGTCATGATGGTCAAGGAGTCGGTGAACCGCGCGTACGAAACGACACTGGCTGAAGGCGTCCACTTCGAGCGCCGATTGTTCCATTCGTTGTTCGCAACGGAAGACCAGAAGGAAGGGATGGCGGCATTCGTCGAGAAGCGCAAGCCTGTGTTCAAGCACCGCTGATCGGTCGGTGCCGCGATAGGTATCCGGGACGGATTGGTATCGGTCATCGGCGTGATTGCTTCGTGCGCTCTTCAAAAGCCACCGTGCGCGGCGGCGCACGGAGGCTTTTTCAAATTTTCTTCACAAAGGGCTTGCGCGGATGGGGGTGGGTGCTTAGAATCACGCCTCTTTCGCGCTAACGGAAACACGGCGCGGGAGGAAGGGAAGCGGTGCTGGTGAGGTTCGGTGGTAACGAGCCTTGGCGGTGCAGGAAGAGAGCCCCGCAGTCGCAACGAAGCAGTTAAAAAGTTGTTGACGAGCTGCGAAACACGGTTCATAATCTCGCTTCTCTGCTGCTGAAAACGCAGCGCTGCTGGGAAACTTCAGGTTTCTCGCAGAAATGCTCTTTAAAAATTAACAGCCGATAAGTGTGGGCGCTTGATGAAAGCGAGCTGATCCTCGGATCAGAAAGCGAAAGTATCAAGAGTCTCACAC